>CAYWUT010000135.1:0-6664 GCA_964460545.1 uncultured Spirochaetota bacterium | reverse complement strand
CTCGCGGAGCACGGGGTTGGCTGCGCCGTGATCGGGCCCACTGCCTCAATGCACTATCTGCTTGGGGGGACTCCCCTCGCGGACGAGCGGCTCTGCCTGCTCCTGGTAACGAAGAACGAGGTGCAGATGGTCGCACCCCGGCTCAACGAGGAGCAGATAGCGGGTTTTACCGACGTCGAGCTTCTCACCTGGGACGACGCCGGCGGCTATGAGGCGGCACTCTCGAAATCCATAATCGTAAAAAACAGGCCCGGCACGGTCGGGATTGACGGCTCGATGCGCGCGGATTTCCTCCTCGCCGTGCTCGAGCAGGTCAGGCCGAAGCGTACCCTTGCAGTTGACCCGATCATCGCGAAGCAGCGTATCAGAAAGTCGCCCGAAGAGATAGACGCGCTTGCCCGGTCCCTGGCCCTGGCGGACAGGGCGGTGGCGGCGGCCGCTGGTGCGTGCAGGCCGGGCGTAACAGAGGCGGAGGTGGCCTGGGCCGCGGAGAAGTCGTTCCGGGAGGACGGTGCCCAGCGGGTGGAGTTCACACAGGTGGCGGCGGGGCTCAACGCCGCCCTTCCCCATTATTTCAGCGCCGACAAGAAGCTGGAAGAGGGGGAGGGAATCATCATCGATATCGGGGCCTCGCTCGGAGGCTATAAATCCGACATCACGCGCATGGTGTTCCTGGGCGAGCCCGGAAGAGAGTTCCTCGAGGCCTTCGAGCTGGTCCTCGCCGCCAATGCCGCGGGGCGGGAGGCCGTGCGGCCGGGCATGACGGCCGAAGAGCTGGACCGCACCGTGCGTTCGGTGATCGAGCGCGGCGGGAAGGGCGAGTATTTCATTCACCGCACGGGTCACGGCATAGGCCTGGACGTGCACGAGGAACCCTGGATACAGGCGGGCGGTACGACCCCGCTGGAGGAGGGGATGGTGTTCAGCATCGAGCCGGGCGTCTATATTCCGGGGAAGTTCGGTATACGGGTGGAAGACATCGTCGCGGTTACCGCTCAGGGCGGGCGTACGCTCACCGGAGCGGACCGCGGGCTGAAGATTAAATGACGAAAGGCGACATCACATGGTCAAGCTGACGGTCGTTTACACACTCCCGGAGGGAGCGGACCACGAAGCCTTCCTCAAGTGGAGGACCACGGAGCATCAGAAGGAGAACATGGGGATTCCCGGCGTCATCAAGAGCGATTTCTACGCGGTTAAAAATATCTATACCCACGTGAAGGGAAGATCCGTGAACGAGCTGCAGGCCCGGCCCCTGAAGTACCGGTACATCACCGAGGCATACTGGCCGGACACGCGGAGTTTCGAAGAGGCGTTCTTCGATTCGGGATACCAGGAAAAGCTCCTGGATTCGCTCGAGAAAGTCGCGAATCCTTTGTTCATCGTCTCGGAGGAGGTGCTGAGCGAGGAGACCTGAGCGGCGCGGCGCGGGTCAATCTGGTTGCATTATTACAACAATATGATAGTATAGTGGCTCACATCGATATTTATGCGGGTATTTTCGAACACTTTCATAAGGAGGCACGAAACATGAAAAAGGTTTTGCTCGTTGTTTTGGTTTTCATGCTGCTCCTGCCTGCCATGGCCCTCTTCGCGGGCGGAGGCGGCAAGGAGAAAGCGGATGAGAAAGTGATGGAAAAAACGAAGGAGGCGGTAAAGGAGGCCCCGAAGGAGATGAAGGAGGCTGAAAAGGCCCCGGCCGGTCCGGGTGAGCTTCGGGTGACCTTCGCGTGGCCGACCTATATCGATCCCGCGGTGGGGTCGGATTTCTCGAGCTCCTCCGCGTTCGTGAACATCTACGATACCCTCGTGTATCCCACGCCGGACGGCGGTGTGAAGCCGCACGTGGCCGAAAGCTGGGAGACCTCTTCGGACGGCCTCATCTGGACCTTCCACCTTCGCAAGGACGTGAAGTTTCACGACGGGTCGCCTCTCACCGCTGAAGACGTGGTGTTCACCATGGACAGGATCACGACCATCGGAGAGGGGTACGGGTACATGTACCTCGGCAAGGTTCAGACCAGCGAGGCGGTCGACGACTACACCGTCAGGTTCACGCTTTCCGAGCCCTACGGACCCTTCCTCGTGACCCTCGTGCGGCTCTACATCCTGAACAAGGACCTGGTCATGGCTAATATCAAGGCGGACGGAACCTATGGTGACATGGGAGATTACGCGAAGGAGTGGCTCCTCACCAACGACGCGGGTTCCGGCCCCTACAAGGCGAAGGACGTACGGCTCGAGGAATACGTGCTCATGGAGAAATTCGGCGGCTACTGGGGTTATTTCGCACCCAGTGCGCCCGATATCGTCAAGTTCATCGGCACGACCGAGGCGGTCACCGTCAGGACCATGATGTCCCGCAAGGAGCTTGAGATCGGCGACCAGTGGCAGTCGGTCGAGGCGCTTAACTCCCTCGACGCCCTGGAGGGAGTTGAGATCGCCACCATGTCCTACGGGACCATGTTCTCCTTCCTGATGCACACGCGCAAGCCCCCCACGGACGACGTCCACTTCAGGCGGGCCCTGGCGTACGCCCTCGACTATCAGACCGTCGTGGACAAGATCTTCCCGAGCGCCATCCTGGCGCAGGGTCCGGTTGCTCCCGGCTATCCCGGCCACTGGTCCGGTTTCCCGAGATCCACGCGCGACCTGGACAAGGCCAAAGCCGAGCTTCAAAAGTCGAAGTATTACGGCAAGCTCGACGAATATCCGGTCGATATACACTGGATCGCGGAAGTGCCGGACGAGGAAAAGGTGGCGCTCCTTGCCATGTCGAACTTCAGCGACATCGGCGTAAAGACCAACGTGGTGAAGGTCCCCTGGCTCTCAGTGGTCGAGGAGATGGGGAACCAGGACCAGAGCCCCAACGTGGTCACCGTTTTCGTAGCGCCCCACTACCCGGAGGCGGGCTCCATCCTGTCGTCCCGGTACCACTCGAGTTCCGCGCCCACCTGGGAGCAGAACGAGTGGCTGCTGGACCCGAAGATTGACGGGATGATCGACGACGCCATCGCGACCATCGACATGGATGAGCGGTACGGGAAGTACGTGGAGATCCAGAAGATCATAAACGATCTGCAGCCCTCGCTCCACCTGTTCGAGCAGGCGCAGAAGCATCCCTACCAGGCGTCCTACGTGGACTGGCCGGCGACCACCGGCGAGAAGATACCGGTCATGGGATACGACTTTGCCGCGAACCTCATGTCCGTGTATCCGGATCGAAAGTAGCGCCGGGCACGGTCTGTAAAGACACGGCCGGTAAAGACACGGCCGGTAAAAACACGGCGTGCAGATAAACGGCCGGTAAAAAAGCATAATCAGAGAATTTCGAGGGAAGGGGAGCCCGGCTCCCCTCCCTTCCATTTAACCGTAAAAGAAGAGACCGCGCAGACGCGTCTGCGCGCGCACGGGTCCGGAAGAAATGCGAATCTTAAAATACATACTCAAACGGGTGCTCCACTCGATACTGGTCCTGCTGGGACTGTCCATACTCGTGTTCATCATCGCGCGGGTGGTCCCCGGCGATCCGGCCCGCATGGCCCTGGGTCCCCGCGCTCCGGAGAAGGTGGTGGAAAAGTTCCGCGAGGATCTCCACCTGAACGATCCGGTCTACGTGCAGTACTACCACTGGATCAAGGGCGCAATCCGCGGAGATTTCGGATATTCCATACTGACCAAGAGGAGCGTGACCCTCGACATCAAGGATTTCTTCCCCGCGACCCTGGAGCTGATGCTGCTGACCGGCCTCATCATGTCGGTTTTCGGGATCCTGCTCGGCATCGCCTCCGCCCGGAACGCCAACAAGTGGCTCGACAACGTGGTCCGCGTCTTCTCCTACCTGGGGGTTTGTACGCCCGCCTATGTCTTTGCAATACTTTTCTTACTCATATTCGGGTACGTGCTCAATATTCTGCCCACCATCGGCCGGTTGAGCACCTGGATCGACTATCCGAGGACCGTTACGGGCCTCATGACGATCGACAGCCTGATCGCGGGCGATTTTCCCGCTTTCTGGGACGCGCTCAAGCACCTGATCATGCCGAGCCTCGCGCTCGCGCTCGGGCCCATGGCCCAGGAGGCGCGCATCACGCGTTCGAGCATGGCGGACAATCTTCAGAGGGACTTCATCGCACTGGAACGCACCCAGGCGATACCCGAGCGCAAGATCATGTCCAAGTACCTTCTGCGAATATCGATCATTCCCACGGTTTCCGTGCTCGGGCTCGATTTCGCCTCGCAGCTCGGCTGGGCCTTTCTCGTGGAGCTCATATTCAACTGGCCGGGCCTGTCGCGCTACGGCATACAGGTGATTCTGAACAAGGACCTCAACGGCATCATCGCCGTGATCATGGTGATAGGACTCATGTTCCTCGTGGTGAACGTCATCGTCGACATCGTGGTGTCCCTGCTCGATCCGCGGATACGGCTCGGTGCCGAGAGGAGCGTGTAAATGCATACCGCAGCGCAGGTAGCAAACAGAAGTCTCGGCTCCAGGATCTGGGAGCGGGTGAAGAAGGGGTGGTACACCTTCTCCAAGAATCCCCTCTCCATCGTGGGCGGGTTCATCGTCGTCGTCGTTTTCCTGCTCGCCGTGCTGGCGCCCTACGTGTCGCCCTACCCGGAGCACGCGGGCAATTTCGTTGATTTTGAAACTGCGAGCGCCCCGCCGTCAAGGGCCCATCTTTTCGGCACGGACGTTTTCGGCAGGGACATCCTGACGCGCGTGTTCTTCGGATTCAGGCTCTCCCTCATCATGGGCGTGGTCGTGATCGGCCTCACCGCTCCCGTGGGCGTCACCCTGGGACTGATCGCGGGGTACAAGAAGAACACGTGGATCGAGACCCTCATCATGCGGATTACGGACATATTCGTGGCCGTTCCTCCCCTGATCCTGGCGCTGTCGGTGGCCGCGATACTCAAGCCCAACATATTCAACTCCATGATGGCGGTCTCCCTCATGTGGTGGCCCTGGTACTGCAGGATGGTATACGGGATCGCGAGCTCGCTGAAGAACGAGTTCTACATACAGTCCGCGGAGGTGACCGGGGCGAGCACGGCCCACATACTCTTCAGGGAGATCTTCCCCAACTGCTACGGCCCCATATTCACCAAGGTGAGCCTGGATATGGGATGGGTCATACTCCTTGCCTCTGCCCTGAGCTTCGTGGGGCTGGGCGCACAACCGCCCACGCCCGACCTGGGAACAATGGTCGCGGACGGGGGCAAGTACATGCCCGACCAGTGGTGGATCGCGGTCTTTCCCGCAATAGCGATCATGTTCGTGGTGTTCGGCTTCAATATCCTGGGCGACGGCATCCGGGACATGCTCGAGGTGGAGAAAACCTGATGCGGCTTCTTGACATAAAGAACCTCGAGGTCGGTTTCGACGTGTACGGCGGATACCTGCGCGTGCTGAACGGCGTGGATTTCTCGATGGACGAGGGCGAGAAGGTAGGGCTCGTGGGCGAAACCGGGTGCGGAAAGACCACCACGGCGAAGTCCGTGCTCAACATCCTGCCCGTTCCCCCGGCCCGGACCACGGGCGGGAGCATTATGTTCAAGGGCGACGACATACTGACCATGAAGAAGAACGAGATCCGGCGCGTTCACGCGCAGGAGATCTCCATGATATTCCAGGACCCCACCGCGGCCCTCAACCCGGTGTTCACCATCGGCGACCAGCTCATGACCGCGATCAGGTACTCGTGCTTCGACGAGGACCTGTCCAGGCGCGAGGTCAGGGACCGGGCCGTGCAGGCCCTTCGGGAGGTGCGGCTTCCTGATGCGGAGCGCATACTGAAGAACTACCCCGTGCAGCTGAGCGGCGGGATGCGCCAGCGCATCTGCATCGCCATGGCCCTGGCGACCCGCTCAACCCTGCTCATCGCGGACGAGCCTACCACGTCACTGGACGTCACCATACAGGACCAGGTCCTGCGGCTCCTCGGCACGCTCATACGGGAGAAGGACACATCGGCCATACTCATCACCCACTCCCTGGGGCTCGTGCGTGAGTGGACCGAGCGGGTGTACGTGATGTACGCGGGCGTCATGGTTGAGACCGCCGGTACGCAGGAGCTGTTCGAAAATCCGCTGCACCCCTACACGCAGGGGCTCATGGCCGCTGTGCCCAAGCTCACGGGCGAGGGAATCGCCCCGGGAATCGAGGGCCGCATACCCGACTACCTCAACCCTCCGACGGGGTGCAGGTTCCACCCCCGGTGTCCGCATGTGATGGATGTGTGCAGGAAGGAAAAACCCTCGCAGTTCGACTGCGGCGAAGGTCATAAAACCGCGTGTTTCTTGTACAGGGAATGAGCTTTATGAACGATGTAATACTCAGCGCGCAGGACCTTAAAAAACACTTCCACACCCGCCAGGGAGTTGTGCGCGCAGCGGACGGCGTGAGCTTCACGATCAGGGAGCGGGAGACCCTCGGGCTCGTCGGGGAATCGGGTTCCGGTAAGTCCACCGTGGCCTACACCATCATGGGCATCTATCCCGCGACCTCGGGCACCCTGCTCTTCAAGGGAGACGATATCGGGTCAGCCTCGAAGAAGCGGTCCAAACCCCTGAAGCGGGACATACAGATCGTGTTCCAGGACCCCGGGTCCTCCCTGAACCCCCGCAGGACGATCAGGCAGATCCTCGAGCTTCCCCT
>CAYWUT010000134.1:0-8644 GCA_964460545.1 uncultured Spirochaetota bacterium | reverse complement strand
AACAGGGAGTGAAGGCCTGGGTATCCGGCCTGGGTCAGAATCATGTTGAGCGGCAGGTACCCGGCGTAGAGGATGAGCCCTCCCATCAGTATGGCGAACGGGGCCCAGCTCTGCATGAATGCCGGGTCGTTGTAAAAGGTCCGTACATAAACGGGAAAGAGAAGGGCCGCTGCAAGGCCGAATATTCCGAATCCGGCGTAGGTGTATCGTATGTTCTTTTTAATGAATTGAATCAGCTCCGCGTGCCTGTTTTGTGTTATGTACTGTGTAAGCAAGGGGTTGATATTATTCCTGACCACGGCGAGTATGCGCATGAAACCCGCTATGAGCACGGATGCCACGCTGTATATCCCCACCTGCCGGTCGCTCCCGAAGTATCCGAGCATGAGTACGTCGACTTTCGAATTGACCGCGACCATTGTTCCGCTTGCGAGACCCTTGGTACCGAAAATGATGTGCGCACGCGTCCATTTTCCCCATTTCCCCGGCCCGATAAAGGTATAGAATCGCAGGGTATACGATATGAGAAAGAGAAAGAGGAGGGCTTCGGCTCCGCTTATGATGAGGGTGATGGCAGAGGGGGCCACCTCTACAGCTCTACACCCGAGCAGGGCGAGGAGCATGAAGATGAAGCGCAGTGCCTCGGCTATGGCGAAGGATTTCATGTGTCTGAAACCGTTCAGAACGGAGCTCATTACCTTATTCAGGGGGTAGAACCACAGACCGGGGAGTACGAAGAGCCACCCCCTGGCAACCAGGGAACTATTGAACAATCTTCCCAGTGAATGGGAGAGGAAATATCCGGCACAGGTTATTATTCCGGCACTGATTGCGGTCAATACAATAGCGGAGCTGATTATGGGGTCACAGCTTCCGGGGGTTTCGGCATACTGGGCCACATGCTTGAGAACCGAGAGGTGAATCCCCATGACGGCAATTTGCGAGAGGGCCAGGTGGAGGGCGAATATCTGGTTGAAAACGCCGAGTGTCTCAGCCCCGAAGTATCTTCCGATGAGTATGTTGAGGACGACGCCGATGATGCCCTGTATGCCGAGACTCACGAGGTTCCAGAGAAGATCCTTCCGGAACTTGTTTTTAAAAAACGACGTTATCATAAATCCTTGCCGCACAGTTTTGCCTAATCTACCTGTGTTTTTACGTTCAGAGCAAGCTATTTATCCATTTATATAGTGCTTGAAAATCGGTCTTTACGATAGTATCATCTAATACCGTCCGACATATTTTCGACAGTACCATCCTCGCTGAATAGAGAATCTATATAATTCGGGGTCATTAGTGTTTCGGCGGGATCGGAAAATAAAATCCGAAAACGAGTGAACCGTTTATGTATGGAGACAAGAAAATCGCCGCGGTGGTTCCAGCCTATAACGAGGGGACACAGGTCGGGATAGTCATCGAAACAATGCCGGATTACGTGGACGCCGTGGTAATCGTCGATGACAGGAGCAGGGACAACACGGTCGAAATCGTCCGGTCGTACGAGGAAAAATACCCGAAGGTGGTTCTCATATGTCACGAGAAGAACCAGGGGGTGGGCGGAGCCATAGCGACCGGATATAAATGGTCTCGGGACAACGATTACGACATCGCCGTGGTGATGGCTGGAGATGCGCAGATGGACCCGGCCGACCTGCCTGCCATACTCGATCCTGTCGTATCGGGCGAAGCGGACTACTCCAAGGGAAACAGGCTCTTTACGGGCGAGGCCTTCAAGAACATACCCAAGATCAGGTATTTCGGTAATTCGGTGCTGTCACTTTTCACAAAGATCGCGTCCGGTTACTGGCACATAGCGGACTCCCAGTCCGGGTATACGGCGATAGGCAGGGAAGCACTTCATACGATAGACTGGGACAGGATGTACAAGCGGTACGGCCAGCCGAACGATATTCTTGTGCGTCTCAACGTAAACGACTTCCGAGTAAAGGACGTCCATATCGAGCCGGTTTACAATGTGGGGGAAAAATCGGGGATCAGGATATGGAAGGTTATCTTCTCCATTTCCTGGCTTCTTCTGAGGCTCTTCCTGTGGAGATTAAAGGAGAAGTATATCATTCGGGATTTTCACCCGCTCGTCTTCTTCTATCTGCTTGGAATATTTCTCACGGGTTTGAACCTTCTTTTCTTTGTACGGCTTATCGTGCTGTGGATCCAGTCCGGGAGTGCTCCGCAGCTTACGGCGCTGGCATGGATGTTTACTTTCGTGGGCGGGCTCCAGTCGCTGTTTTTCGCCATGTGGTTTGACAAGGAGAACAACCGGCAGGAGTGACCGGGCCGTCTCCCCCCGGCCGCCGGGCGGCACGACACTTACGCGCGCACGTTCCATGCAATGGAACGTCGATATCCTGATAAATGGAGGATGGCTTGGGTTATGCGCTCGGAGAACCCGTTTTCCCGCAGGTGATGAAGGGACCCTCCAAAATCATCGTTTCCATTGATCTGGATATGTGGTACCACTGCAGGTGGGCCACGGGATCCGAAGGTGCATTGTGGAAAGATACGTCAGCACTATACGCGGATTATTATCAATCAGACAGGCCCGGAACGGAGATCGAGACCTATACAGACGATGTTCTGGCCCTGCTCCAGAAATACGGAATAAGGGCGACTTTTTTTGTTCTCGGCGAGGTCGCGGAGCTGTTTCCACGCCTTATCCGGAGAATAAACCGGGAGGGTCACGAAATCGGGTGTCACGGGTGGTATCATGTGGATTCCGATAAGCTGGGAGAAGAGGAATTCAGGGCGCAGGTCGGACGGGCAAAGCAACTGCTAGAGGACCTTACAGGACGGACGATCGAGGGATTTCGGGTGCCTAATCTCGTCATTCCTTCCCGTTTTCCGGAAATTATCAGGGATCTCGGTTTTTCCTACGATTCGTCGATATGTCCTTCACGCAGGTTTTTCGGGAAATACAGCGGTCTGATGGACTACCCGGTCAACCCGTTCCTGTTTAAGATTGAGGGCCTCCAGCGGCTCGTCGAGATACCCATACCGGTCTTTCCGCTGTTTCGCCTGCCGGCCTGCAGCGGGATCGTCACGCGTGTTTTCGGCGGAATATGGACCATGACGGCCCTTCGTTCAGCCCTGAAAGGCGGGGATGCAATGTACTATTTTCATCCTTATGAGATAGGACAAAAACCGGACCTTCCGAAGCAGACATGGTATATCAGGATATTTTTCAGGAACATCGGTGATCCCTTTATATCGATGCTCGATCGAATACTGGCGTTCGCTCGTGAAAGGGGAACCATAACGGCCGGTGAAGCGGCCCGTTCCATGCTGAAGCAATACCAGAGCTGAGAACCGGGGAATGGAATAGAATCGTATGCAGTCGACCTTCGGACATCTCTTTGAAGACGACGCGGAAGCCCGCATCTCTCCGGAAGAGCGGGCGCTCCTGGCCGGGCTTCTGTGGCCCCCGAAGAAGAGCCGGATATCCGGAATTCCCCGCATGGTCTTCAACCTCTATTCAAACGTCGTTCCTCCGAAGCTCCGAACGGTAACGCTCAAGCCCCTTCGGATGCTGAGGAACCTTGCGAAATCAGAGATGAAACCGGTCGGGGAATGCTCGGTTAACAGGATGGTAAGGAGACTCGAGGAATCGGGATCCAGGAGAAGGCCGTGGTCTGGAAACCGGGGCGCGGTTCTCATCTCCTACGACATCGACCAGAAGAGGGGCTACGCGTACCTCGATACCGTGATTGCGCAGCTCGAAAAGCACGGGCTCAGGGCCACCTTTCACGTACTCACGGACTGGGAGTACAATATAGCGTGGGATAAAATCCGCTCCATCGCGGAGCGCGGGCATGAAATCGGGCTGCACGGTGCGCGACACGACATCGGCATGGGCCTGAGAAGCAGGAAGCATATCATGAAGGAGCTCGGGAGCGCGCTTGAGTCTATGCCGTTCAAAGTCTCCGGATACCGCGCACCCGCACTGAGCATGAGCACAAGGCTCCTGGACTGTATAAGGGATCTCGGATTCGCCTACGACTCATCGCTTCCGATGAGCAGCATGTACTACCATTCCGTGGAGAGCTGCTTTCCCTATCCCATCGACGGCGGCTTTTGGGAATTCCCCATCACCCTGCAGGACAGCACGCTCTTTCTGGACCTCAAGCTCAGTGAGGACGCGGCGTTGAAAAAGACAATGGAAACGGTCGGCGAGGTTCGTGAAATCGGCGGAACGGCCGTGTTGAACCTTCATCCCTATATCGCGGCGTACTATCCGGTATACCATGAGTCTCTGCTTGCCTCGCTCCCTGCCTGCCGCGATATTTTGATATGTACGCATAATGATCTTTATCGTTATCTTAGGGGCGAATTGATCCGTGAAACACCGTGCGCAGAGGGAGATGTAACATAACCATGCACTACAGGTACATCGTCTATTTGTTTGAATTCATGCTGACGAACATACTCTTTTCGCTTGCCTGGGGTTCCCTCTTCACCGCGCTGGACGGAAAAAAATCCTGTTCGAGATTCGAGATCTACCTCTTCTCGCTCGGTCTCGGCCCCGCTTTTACGACCATGTTCCTCTATTACATGCTCCTCCTCATGCCGCGCAGGAGCAGTCTTTTCTATTTCTCGGCCGTATGCTGTATTCATCTCGCGCTTTTAGTGGTGTTCAGGAAAAGTCTTCCCCTGCTCTTTGAAGAGTTGAGAGGAGGAATCAAGGCGTTTGCCGGAGCCGTTCGATCGAACTGTACGGAAATCTGTTTCTTCAACGAGGACCGCCACACGGTCAGGTGCGATTATCAGAAGCTGATGAACATATTCGCTTTTGTTTTTATCACCCTGTGCGTTCTCTTCCTGCTTTACGTTGGTTTCATCGCAATCGGCAATCCTCTGTTGGGACACGACATATCCGCGTACGGGGTGCGGGGAAATCTGTATTTCAGCAACAGGGCTATCACGTATACCCAATACCCCTTCGATCCCGCCACGGGGTACGTAAATTATTCCCGGCATGCCCCCTCGTTTCCTCTCCTGCTGACCTGGGAGAGGATAACGGAGGAGCTCTTCGGCGTGAACGGCGACGTATTTTTCAGGATAATCTGTATCTACTACTTTATGCTCATCGTATCCGCCCAGGTCCATTTTCTATCGAAACGAAACCTTGTGCTCGCGTTTATCGGTATTCTTGCGCTTGTGTCTTCGACCATCTTTTTCAGAAAAGTCGTTTATTTTCATGTGGATACCTACAGGATATTCTTCCTCTCGGTGTCATTCATCTTTTTCGTTCGATCAATTCGGAAGGGAGACAACCTGTCCCTGCTGCTTTTCACGGTGTTCGCCGGTTTCTCGGCATTCGCCCATTCGCTCGGGTTGTTTATAGCGCTTTTCTGCATCCTCGCCATACTTTTCATCATGAAATCGGGATTTTTCGAGAGGCTGGGAAAGGTTGCTGCCGTTACGGCGGGGCTGATACTGATCGGCGGCACCCACTATGTCATCGATACGTTTTTGGGTACGGGCTGGATCTTCCGTTAACGAGGAACCGATATATGAAGGGGAGAAACCGCGAACTGTATGTATTCCTTCTGATCGGGGCAGTAACGGCCGCGTGCGTGCTTGTCTCGGTTCTCGTCATCGGCATTGCCAGCGCCTCGAAAAACGGGGGGTTCTATTATTCCTACCGGGGGATAGACACTCCGCTGAGGCTCCTGTTCCACGGTTATCTGGGACTTTTTTTCAGAATAAACACATTCGGGTTCCTCTCCTGGATTGCCGTTCCGTGTCTTATCTATATCTTTTTTACCCTGCGTCGCAGAGCCTCCTGGGAGATTGCCGTGGCGGCCGTCTATTTCCTCTCCGTGCTGGTCGTGGGAATCAAGGGCTTTTACAATGCACGATACGCTTTTTCCATTTTTCCCCTGTCCGTTACTCTGGTTTTGTTGTTTATCCATGATCTCATTCGTGAAAAAACCGTCCAGGTAAGAGCGGCGGTATACCTTGCCCTATCGCTCATCGTTATCGTGAATGTGTTCGCTAACGTGCCTCAATACAGAAAATACCTGAGCACAATCACGGGAGACGGGTCGCCTATAAACCGCGGAATATACGATTTCATAAACGGCGTGAACCGTAAAGCCTCGGGAAATGTGAATTTTCTCGTTATCAACCAGCCGGATTTCTACTACTACAGCGGTGCGCGCGGTTATACCTACAAGGACAATGTTTTCACCGGCGTGCGGGGGCTCTATACCGAGGAGGGTATACTGGATATCTTCTCAGGACGGACCGCTGAGGAGGCGTTCGGCATCATGAAGGAGAAATATAATATAGGATATATTTATATCAATGAGCGGAAGCGGCAGAACTTCCATGAAATTGACGATATCATCAGACACGGATGTTCCCTCGTCTTTTCGGATGAGTCCAGTATGAGCGTGTACCGGATGGAAGATTACTTCGATCCCGTTAAAGAGATCGAGAGTTTAGAACCTGTCTATACGGATGATTTTTCCGCGTGGACCGGTCTGCCCGCGCACATGACGGCCTCGGAATACAGGGAGTTTGACTTCCCCCTGAAAGTAAGTGGAATACGCGGGGAGTTTGACATCACACTGAAACAGGAGAACGGCGACAGGTATTTGGTCATCTCGCCGCACGAACTGAGCGACACGTCTGAAAGGGTCCTGCAGTTTACGTACAGCTTCGAAAAAGGGGAGGACAGGGCGATTCAGGCGAAATCCGGTGATTTTTTTGTTACCAGTATTGCTATGAGGCAATGGACTCAAGGAGACGGAAAAGAGCAGGGAGACGGTGAAAAGGCGGAGCTCTCAGTTTTTATACAGGATTTCAGCGGGAATTGGGAAAGGGAGTCCCTTGCCGCTGATCCAAAAGCCGACTGGAATAATTATGTTGTGTACAAGCGTATCAGAGCGGGAAGTGAAACCGTTATTACCGGTATATACTTTGTTCCCGTAGATCCTTACCAGAGTATTGGGATTCGTGAGCCCGCCGTTTATGTCGTACCGACGGATGCACGAAAATGAAGTACCGGTTCGATTCGCGCTTTTAGAGGAAAGAGAATGTCGAAAGTGTGCAAATACTTGACTTTCTCGTTACGTATAGGCTGCATTGTATCTGTTGTCATATTGACATCAATACCAGAAGGATCTGCTGATTATTATGAGAAAAAACAGCCGAAGAGCAGGGTTGTTTATTTTCAGCCATCCGTAAAGAATGACTGGACCGCCGCCCGAACTTACCGTGATATAGACGGCGATGAAGTGGATGAATTATTCTTATACCTGAAGAAGTTAATGAAAAAGGATTGGGAATACATGAAGTATGGCGGGTGGACGATCCATTTACTCCTCGAAGCGTTGAACACCGCTTATTTACTGACCGGGGACGAGTGTTTTCTTGAGGATTTTGTTTATGGTTATACTTACCTTAAATCGTACAGGGCCGATGAGATACACGCTCCCGACTATAGGGGTATGATACGTCCCAGCTGGTACAGGCTTGAAGGAGACGATATCTTCCATTGCAGCCCCTACGTGGATTACAGCGAATCCGATCCCGACGAGATAATGGCTCTTCGCGGCTGGCATAACCTGTACTTTTCCGACATCAACTACTGCGGGCTCTTTCTCGATCAGATGCTGAGATTCGCCCAGATCGTGAAAAACAACGGGCCGGAAAAATATATCGCGCTTGCCGATGAAATCGTGCAGGACGCCCGCAGTATCGTTTCTTCACACGAAGAGGAGTGGACAGCCCTCTCCGGCCAAGAGGGCTACTATATCTTCCCCCGAGGCTGTCCGTTCTACCTCGACGGAGTGGAGATTCCCGTGAACGAGGCGGCTGTATTCGGGACATCCCTTGTCCGGCTCTACCTCCTCACTGGGGATTCCTTCTACTTCGAGCGTGCCCGGAGCATGTTCAAGCGCTGGGAGTGCTATTTTACCTATGAGAACGGGTATATTCGCTACCCATACGTGACCGGATCGTGGTACGAGGGATGGGGGCCGGGAGACGAGATCAGCGTCAATACTCCTGCAGCCAAGCCTCACACGGAGGCGGAAACATTTCACAAGGCGGCGCTGACGGTCAAGTTTATAAGCATGCTCGTTCTCGCCGGTGAAGATCGTTACATGCAATACATCAAGGACTTTAACAGGGTCCTTCGGACATGCCCTGGCATGGGAGACGCCGTTTCATTCTTCCCGACCCTGCTCGATTTCAGTTGGCCGAATGGGAGCTATCACGCCTATCAACCGGTCGTTTTCAGCGGGTGGGTGGAACTCGCTTCCGAAAGCAGAAAGTTGTCGAACCTCCTGTTCCTCATAATCGATTCACAGCTCAAATACAACGGATATAAGCTGAAGATGGTCAGCGCGCGTCTCTATCTCATGCTGATGAGCGGGCGCGCCCCCCCCGGGCTTCGTTTAAAATCGTTCATAGTGGAGCCGCTTCTGGATGGCTCAGCGAACCCCGGCCGCGAACATGTCAAGGCACACAGGGATTCGGTCGTATTCGTGACCTTCCGCCATCACACGCCGAAACACAACCGTATCTACCTGAATGTAAACGGCGTTCCATCCAAGCGGATACGGTTATCCGTTAAGAACGACGGCCGGTTTCACGGGCTTTTCTACGCTCCGAAGGG
>CAYWUT010000133.1:0-8763 GCA_964460545.1 uncultured Spirochaetota bacterium | reverse complement strand
TTCTCTCTGATCTATCTTATTAGGATTGATTTTTTATTCGCTCTACCGATATTTGTTAATCAGCTAGTACTCAGAATACTTAAATAGGATATTATAAATAAATATTGCAGGAACTGTCACAAAAGGAACTGTCACCGTTATTTTTGGAGGGGGTGGTGGGCGCGGTGGATATCGATGAGCGTGCCCCTGTCGAGGTGGGTATAAATTTGTGTGGTTGATATATCGGCATGTCCCAGGAGCTCCTGAACCGCTCTGAGGTCCGCACCGTTCTGAAGGAGGTGTGTGGCAAAGGAGTGCCGCAGGATATGGGGTTTGATGTTCTTCCTTATACCGCTGCGGGCTGCATGGCCCTTGATGATTTTCCAGAGCCCCTTCCTGCCCATCCCTTCGCCCCTGAAGTTGAGAAAGAGGGCATCCGTGGGCTTCTTCTTCAGCAGTGCCGGCCGCACATTTTCCAGATAGGGTCGAAGGAGACGTTCGGCACGTTCACCGAACGGAACGATCCGTTCCTTGTTCCCCTTGCCGAAGACCAGCAGATACCCGCCCTTCAGGTCGACCGAACCAGTCTTCATTTCGACCACCTCGGATATCCTGAGCCCGCAGGAATACATGAGCTCCAGAATGGTCCTGTCCCGTGCCCCGAGTTTCGTACTCCCGTCAGGCATATCGAGCAACACCTCCGTCTCCTCGAGCGTCAGATACTCGGGTGGATTGAGAACGTTTTTGGGAGTCGTTATATGGAGGGCCGGATTAATATTCACCTTCCCTTCCATGTGCAGGAACCGATAGAACTGCCTGATGCTCGACAGATATCTGGAGACGGTTCGGTGGTTCAGACCTGTCTTCCTGCAGAATGCGAGATACTCGATTATATCCGGACGTTTGCAGTGGAAAACCGCATCCTCCCCGCCCCTATTCCGCATGAATTCGAAGAACAGCGAGAGGTCCGTCTTATAGGACCCGATCGTATTCTTCGAGAGGTTTTTTTCCAGATAAAGATAATCGACAAACCGGGCGAGATAGAGATCCAGACCGTCTCTTTCAGACCACATGCGTGCGCACTCCATCGGGATCCATGATCATAGGCCGGTCGCCTCTCCGGCCATCTCACGGAACCTCCGCATTGTCCCCTTCTCCACACATCGGCAAAGCAGAGGGCCCACATCCGAATTTCCTATGGAAAGGTAGTAATGGACATATAATTTTTTCAGAGACTCGAATTTCGCCGTAATACCCTTTATAGTACCGAACTCGTGTTTCAGGTAATCCTGTACTTCCCGGTAGTACGCGGGGGGGAAGAGCCTGAATCCGCTGAAGGGCGTATTCTTCTTCGGAACGAAGGGATTGACACTGAGCACGAGATTACCCCCGGCCGCCCTTATCATATCGTATGCCTTACGGATTAAGCCGGCAACCGCCTCCATATCCTCCATGGTTTCACCCGGAAGACCGTACATGAGGTAAAACCTTATTCGCCGTATATTATGATCGACGGCAGTCCCGACTGCTTCGAGCAGCATCTCGTCCGTCAATTTTTTTCCAATGCGGTTTCTCAGCCTCCACGAGGTTTCAGGAGCGAATGTTACGGCATTCTGCCCGTTTTTTACGAGTAAATTCGCCGTCTCTTCGTTAAAATCGTCGGCCCTGAGAGAAGAAAAAGAAACTGAAGGACCTATACGGTTGATTGACCTGACAATGGAGTGCAGATCGGGATGGTCCGTGAGAACCGGAGCGATCAGGCCGACCCTGCGAACCCCGGGATATTCACGCACGATCTCCACAACGCGAAGCGCATCCGCATTCCTTACCGGCGCGTTTACGCACCGGGTCATACAAAACTTGCAGCTCCCCCTGCATCCCCGCACGATCTCCACGAGGAGCATATTTGAAAACTCCGTTTCCCCGGAGATCACAACCGAATGGGCGGGTTCGTCGAGCTTCCTGAGAAACGACCGGGTAAATCCTCCCTCCACATCCTTCCTGCCGCACCGACCGGTATCACCCCCGGATCCCCCTTTCATCCGCATCCCGGTGACCAGGACACCGGGTATATCCACGATCTCCCGAAAGAGCTCGTTTCCCTTCCGGAATGAAAACCGCATGAAGCTGCTCAGCATTTCCCCGAGTCCGCATTCCATATCACCGAGATAAATGATATCACAGATCTGTGAGAGGACCTCTGGATTGGCCGTGGGTGCGATTCCCCCGCAAATAACAAGCGGTCCCGTGTTATTTCGATCCGCCCTGAGCGGCGGAATCGAGGAGAGACGAAGGGCCCGAATTATATTGATATAATCGAGCTCGAATGAGACGGTAAAGAAGATGGCATCGTATCCGGAAAGCTCATTCATCCCGGTACGGGCCGTATAGGGATTTTCATCGGGTGAGAAGAGGCCGTCCCGCTCATAAAAGAACCGGACGGCCCGTATACCGAAAAAGGAACCGATATGGTGAAAGAGATTATGAAAACCGAGATTGCTCATTCCCGCACGGTATGAGGAGGGGAAACATACCGCTGCCCTGAAACGGCCTTCACCGGAATAGGTATGAAGAAAGAGCTCCCCCGGTTTTTTCTTAATCTGCTTTCCTCCTCAGGAAAGCGGGTACGTCGTAATCATCTTCACTGTACCGTTTTTTTAAATTACTGCCGCTGATTATGGGGAGCTCCCGCTCGCGGGTTTTTTCCCTGTCATGGGGTTTGGGCAGAGGGGCCTGTCTCTTCTTCGGTTCGAAATCCTTTAAAGGATAAACCTCGAAGGTCTTCAGGCCGTCACCCTCGTCTTCGATACACTGGGTTTTTGAAAAACCCGTGGCGATGACCGTTATCCGCACCTCGTTGCTCATCGAGTTATCGATCACCATTCCGGCGATGATCATGGCCTCGTTGTACGCGGAGCTTGTAATGAGCTTGACGATCTCATCATACTCGAAAAGTGAAAGATCGGGGCCGCCCGTCACGTTGACCAGTATCCCCTTAGCCCCGTCAATCGTCGCATCCTCGAGCAGCGGATTGTTGACCGCAAGCTGAGCCGCTTCAAGCGCCTTGTTGTCCCCCTTGCCGACACCGGTTCCCATAAGCGCTCCGCCCGACATGTTCATTACGGTCTTCACATCTGCGAAGTCGATGTTGATCTCTCCGGGAATGGTAATGAGGTCCGATATCCCTTGTACCCCCTGCCGGAGAACATCATCGGCGATCCTGAATGCCTCCATCATCGGGGTCTTCTTATCGATGATCTCGAGAAGCTGCTGATTGGGAAGAATAATGAGGGTGTCGACCACGTCCACCAGTTTTGCGATACCCTCTTCCGCAATCTCCATCTTCCTTTCGAGCTCGAAATGAAAAGGCTTCGTGACAATACCCACGGTAAGGGCGCCGATTTCCTTTGCGATGCCCCCGACCACGGATGCGGCACCCGTTCCGGTCCCGCCGCCCATACCGGCCGTAATGAAGACCATCTCGGCCCCGCTGAGCGACTCCATGATTCTGTCCCGGTCCTCGAGCGCCGCCTTCTCGCCGATTTCGGGATCAGCTCCGGCGCCGAGGCCCTTGGTGAGCTGCGCTCCGAGCTGCAGCTTATAGGGCGATTTGTTGACGTTCAAGGACTGGAGATCGGTGTTCGCGGCTATGAGCTCGATATTCCGCAGATTGACATCGATCATACGGTTAACGGCATTACACCCCGCACCGCCGACACCGATCACCTTAATCTTGTTCGCCAGGACCGTTTCGTCCACAACTTCAAAATCCATGGCATTCCCCCCCCACATGTTTTAGAAAAACTCTCCAAGCCAGTTTGACATTCTCTTTTTGATATTGGTAAAAAGCCCGGCCCCCCTGTTTTCCAGGAAATTCTCGGGCTGAGCTTTGAGACCATACTTTATTAGACCGACGCCGGTCGAGAACTCAGGCGAGGAAACCTCTTCGGTGAGTCCGCTCACGCTCGTAGGCGTGCCGATTCTGACCGGTATCTCGAACACTTCTTCAGCAAGTTTCTCGGCACCCTCCAGCATGGAGGCGCCTCCGGTAAGGACGATACCCCCCGAGACCATGTCCTTGAAATCGAGCTTGTCGATATTGTTTTTCACGAGGAAAAAGATTTCCTCCATACGCGGCTGAATGATCTCCGCGAGTATCTGTCTCGGTACCTGTGAAGGTTTTCTTCCACCCACGTTCGGGACCTGTATCATCTCATCGGGTTCGGCCAGTTCGGAAAGGGCCATTCCCCAGTTCTTCTTTATTTCCTCCGCTGAATGCACCGGTGTGCGCAAACCGATCGAAATATCATTCGTCACGTGGTTCCCGCCCATGGCGATCACGCTCGTGTGCCAGATGCTTCCGTTCAAATAGATGAGCACGTCGGTCGTACCGCCTCCTATATCGATGAGAACAACGCCGAGCTCCTTTTCGTCCTCCTTCAGCGTTGCCATGGCTGACGCAAGGGGTTCGAGCACGATATCGTTGACGGCATATCCGGCCCTGTTCACGCTCTTTACGATGTTCTGAGCGGAAGCCACGGCCCCTGTTACGATGTGAACCTCCGCTTCGAGACGCACTCCGCTCATTCCCACGGGATCCTTGATGCCTTCCTGTGAATCTACGATGAATTCCTGGGGAATAACGTGTATGACCTCGCGCTCCATGGGAAGAGCGAGGGCCTTTGCAGCGTCAATAACACGCTCCACCTCTACATCCGTAATCTCACGATTCCGGGCCGACACCGCGACTACGCCTCTGGAATTGATACCCTCAATATGCCCGCCCGCAATCCCGGCATACACTGATTTCACCTCAATGCCGGCCATGAGCTCGGCCTTCTCTATAGCGGTGGCTACCGAGTTGACCGTCGACTCGATATTGACGACCACTCCCTTGCGCAGGCCGCGCGAAGGTGTAACTCCGACACCTACAATGTCGATTTCGTTATACTCGTTCAGGCATCCTATAATGGCGCATACCTTCGTCGTACCGATATCCAATCCCACGATAATCTGGTCTTCATAACTCATCTGTCGTCTCTCCTTCTCCGACTGCCGCAGCAGAAAAGCTCATATCGATTTGGGCTGAGTCCATTTCCCCGGTACTCTGCAGAACGAGCATGAGGGCCCTGAGCCGCTCCAGTTTCCCGCTCGAAACCGTGCCGCCGAGAAAGACCCTGCTCTCCCCCACATGAACCGTAATTCCCGTTCCATCAACGGAATACCGCTCGATCCTTCCCGCAAATTCGGGATATTCCCTTCCGAACCGGTCTACGGCTTCCAGCAGAGCGAGTACCAGAAAGTTGTCAATGGACTTACCAGTTTTAATATCGTCATTATGGGATAAAAGTGTAATTAAAGGATAATCTGAATAACCCTCCCCTTTCTCCATTTTCGGAAGTTCGGTAAGAACGATTCCTCCCCGGCTCAGCACGAATGACTGCGTGCCGGTCTGCAGGACCGCGGCCGCGCTCTTCTCTACCATGTGTATCTTCACGGTATCGGGGTAAAGCTTGGCCATTTCCACCTTTTCGACCCGCTCATCGAGAAGAAGGATTTTTCGCGCGCGTCTCGGATTGAAGAAAAGCAGGGATTTCGATTCGAGCCCTATGCTGCTCACGATCTCTCCCCTGTCCATGTACCGTACCCCCGATATCAGCACCCGTTCGACGGGCAGTACCCGCAGGCTTATCCCGGGAACGATCCGTACCAGGAGCATGAGCAGAAGGACCCCGATAAAAGGCACGAGTACAACGCGAAATATTTTTCGGGACCGTATCTGTCGTCCGTCGTATTCCTCAATCATTTTCAACCGTGTCCGCTTCTGTTTTCATATCCCGGGATTTAGTGGTCTTCGATATATTGAGGAGAATCCCCACCATAATAGAGTTTGCGAGGAGACTCGATCCGCCGTAGCTGAGGAACGGAAGCGCGATACCGGTCGCAGGCACGAGGCCCGTTACAACGGCAATGTTCAGGATGGCCTCCCACGTTATGAGCGATGTTATACCGAACGCGAGGTAGAACTCGAAACCCTTCTTCCGTTCATAGGCGATCCGGTAACCCCTGTACGCCAGGATTACGTAGAGTGACAGAACGGCCAGTATGCCCAGGTAGCCGAGCTCCTCGGCAATGACCGCAAATATGAAATCCGTGTGCGGAATCGGAAGGTACCGAAGCTTCTGGACACCCCTTCCGAGACCCGCGCCCCCCAATCCCCCGAGTGCGAAAGCCTTGAATGACTGAATTATCTGGTACCCCGTATCGGTCGGGTCCGCCCAGGGATTGAGAAAACCGATTATTCGTTCCTTCCTGTATCCCTTCTCACTGATCATGAGAAAGAGCGCCGGTATGGAAACCGCGGCGAGCGAAAGGATGGAGGTGGTACGGATACCGGCAATGAAAAACATGATGATCGCGATGAAAAAGAGCAGAAACGCCGTGGAGAAATCCGGTTCAAGAAAAACGAGGAACGATATGACGGCGATTATGAGGAAAGGCGGCAGAAATCCACGGTAAAAATCATTTACCATCTCGCCCTTCTTTGATAAAACCGATGAGAGGTACAGGACGAGTACTATCTTTGCGAATTCGGACGGCTGAAATCCCGCCGCCCCGAACCTGAACCACCTTCTGGACGGGTGCACGAATCCGAGCTCGCGAAACGGCGGGAAGTAGAGCAGGATGAGGAGAATGATAATCCCCCAGACGAGCAGTTTTACCATCCGCTCCATAATACGGTGGTCGATAAAAATGAACGCCACGCACGCGGCGTAGGAGAGCCCGACCCATACGAGCTGTCGTTTCAGGAAATAGACCGTGTCTCCGAATTTCAGACCCTCGCTCACACTCGCGCTGTATACCATCACCGTTCCCAGTCCGAAGAAGATGATGACCACGCCGAGGAGCACATAGTCGATGTACTGTTTCTCTCTTGCCACGTAGAGCGTATCCATATTCCCTTACTGTATTTTCAACGTGCTCAGTGCGACGAGCGCAAGCATCGCCCCGGCTATCCAGAACCGCACCACGATCTTCGACTCGGACCAGCCCTTCAGCTCGAAATGATGATGAATCGGCGACATGAGAAAAACCCGTTTCCCGAAAAGCTTGAAGGACGCGACCTGTATGATGACGGACAGGGCCTCCGCTACGAAGACCCCCCCGATTATGAAGAAGAGTATCTCCTTCTTGATGAGTATCGATACGATACCGATAGCGCCCCCGAGCGAGAGTGAACCGGTATCTCCCATTATGACTTCCGCGGGATGGGAATTGAACCAGAGAAAGCCCACGCTCGCTCCCAGCACACTCATGCAGTATACCGTAAGTTCAGCGCTGTCAGGTATATAGGGGATTTTAAGATAGGTTGCCAGTTTGACGTGCCCGGAAAGATAACTCAAACCGGCGTAAGCTATGAACACGAATATAACGAGACCGACGGCAAGTCCGTCCAGCCCGTCCGTCAGATTTACGGCGTTCGATGTGCCGACGAGAAGAAGCACACCGAAAGGAATATAGAAATAAGAAAGATCCGCAAGGGGACGGTTAATAAAGGGAACGTAGAGCAGAGTGGTTTCCGCGCCCCTTCCCGGTTCGAAATAGATATAGAAAACAACCGCCGCTGATATGAGAATCTGCGTGAAGAGCTTGAATTTCGCGTGAAGACCGCGGGAGCTCTCCTTTATGAACTTCAGGTAATCGTCGAAGAACCCGATTATGCCGTACCCAAACGTTGCAATCGATATGAGCAGGGTATACCTGTTGGACAGGTTTCCCCAGAGGAGTATGGACGTCTCGATGGCGAGAAGTATGATGAGACCTCCCATGGACGGGGTTCCCGCCTTCTTCTCGTGCCGCTGCGGCGTATCCTCCCTGACCTTCCTGCCTATACCGATCTGCTTGAGCTTTTTAATAATGGGGGGACCGAACAGGAAACATATGAGCAGTGCGGTAACGGTTGCATACACGGATCGGAAGGTGATATAGCGGAATACGTTAAAGGCGAAGAACTGCTGATGCAGCGGATAGATAAAGTAGTAAAACAAGTTCCCCTCCCGGTTACTTCCAATCGTCCTTCACCGCCGCATTACCGGCGGTCGTAATCATCCTCCCCTATAAGAGCACTAAATGCCCGTTCGAGCCGCACCGCCCGCGAAGCCTTGAAAAGGACGATATCGCCGGCGCGAAGCGTTTTTCTCAGCGTTTCCGAAAGTTCATCGATGCTTCCGAAGGCGTGCACTTCACCGAGCCCTCCCTCCATGCATGCCTCCGCAGTCAAGGAAGCCTTCGAGCCATATGTATAGAGTATATCCACGCCGCTCTTCATAATACGGCCCGCCATGTCCCGATGATAGGAATCGGACCCTTCTCCGAGCTCGAGCATATCGCCTAAAACGAATATCCGTCGCCCCCCGGTTCCGACGCTCCCCAGGTAATCGATCGAGGCGGAGACTGAAAGCGGGTTTGCGTTATAAGTCTCATCAATGAGAAGGGCACCCGCCTTCTCGAATATCCGTCCCCGCCCCTCCTGAGGAGGTATATTTTCCAGTGCGTCCTTTATTTCCTCAGTGGAAAGACCGAAGTATCCGCCGACCAGCGCGGCACAAACTCCGTTCACAACACTGTGGACACCCGCGGCCGGCAGCCTGATCGTAACTCCGTCTATGACGAATGTCGAATCCCCGATCCCGATCTCAATTATGTTCTCGGGGTGGAGATCACCTTTCCTCAGTCCGAAGCTCCTCACCTCTGCCGCAAGATCCGACCGTAGAAAATCAAAAT
>CAYWUT010000132.1:0-8922 GCA_964460545.1 uncultured Spirochaetota bacterium | reverse complement strand
CGCTCCGGTCCTTTTTAATCATATCCGCCGGAGGGCATAAATCAAGTGCTTTCAATGTTTGTACATTTCACTCTGGGAGAGCACGTACAGCGAGCGTAAGAACGATATTAAATCGTCATGCCCCGGCCCCCTCATTCGAGGATTACTCCTCTCATTCGAGGGTAAATTTATCCGGGGTATACATATTCTTAATGATATTTCATGGTATTTGCAAATAGATCACCCGATTAAGCTTGTCCTACGACTTGTTCGTGGGATCGGGTGATGACATACTAAATGAGCCTGTCGCCGATTGAGTGAGCCGGGTGATGAGAAGCATAGTGAGCCTGTAACCGGATGGGGAAACGTTTTACTTCGATATCCGGTATATAACTATAACGGTATTGGCAATGGTGGCCCCGAATCCCGCAGCCGTGAAAAGAAAGAGGAAAACCCCGCCTATTTTTCCTGTGCCGTAGAGCACGAACCCGGCTGCTACCGCCAGAATGAGGGGGGAAAAAATGAATCCGACAATTTTGACCCGTTTCATTTTTAAGAACTTTTTCCTGGAAAAAAATAAAAGTCGAAGCTTTTAAGATCCTTTTGATTGATTTTACCGCTCTCCCGTATTACTATACTTTCTCGAATTCTCTCCGTGCAAGTAAAAATGAAAGCCATTCTTTTTATCATACTCTTCCTCACCGTCTGTTCCGTTGTTCTGCCTGACATAACCCTCGTGGAGGGCGAGATGGATACAACGGTAACGGCTTATCTTACAAGGCGTTTCAGCAGTTACGGCGGTCTGAAGGAATTTACCTACCGAATGTTCATTCCGGAATCATTCGGCGAGGGTATGAATACGCAGACCATTTCCCGGATCAGGAAAACATTCACGCCTCCACCCTCCCGTATTTCCGAATTTACCGACGAATACGGAAATCACGGGTTTGATCTGGCCTGGGAGGACGGCCTGAATATTGTGCAGATAGACCTGCAGTTTTCAGCGAAGCTCTACTCTCACTTCTATACCTTAAGCAGCCAGACCCCCTTCCCTCTTAAAACACCGGAAAAGACGCCCTTCCTCGTGTCCACGAACCTGGCTCCCTCAAACGATTTTCTCATCAATTACGTTGGAAGAACGCTCTCACACGGCCTTGATAAACAGATCGACGTTGCAGGCGCGGTTTTTCGGTGGATAGATGCCACTATCGCGCTTTCCGCGGATACTGAAGATGGTGACCGGGACGCCCTTTCCGTTCTGCAAAACAAAAGCGGCAGTACAGGAGGAATATGCAACCTCGCCGTCTCGATCTTCAAGGGCATGCATATACCGGCTCGCGTGGTCTACGGTATCGGTTTTCAGAATGAGATACTCATACGCACGGACCGGTTCACCCAGGTGCACGATTACCCGAACGACGAGACATACTGGGTGGAGGTTTTCTTTCCGGACCTCGGATGGATCGCCTACAGCCCTCTCGGTACCTATTTCGGCACCACCTCCCATCTCATACGGCTCGCGGCCGGCCCCGATACGGACAGTATTTCGGATGCCTGGAGCGGCGGAGAAAAGGGAAAGGATTTTGCCTACCTTCAGGAGTTCATCTTCGATATCAAGACGGACCATGCTAACCTCCGGAGTGAAGGAATGGAGGAGGGTGATTACAGGGGCCTCATTATTTCCCCGAAAACGGGGTATACCGGGTACGGAAGTAAACCCGAGATCGACCGTTTCCTCCAGACGTCCGGCCCTGAAGATGAACCGGATGAAGGCGCGGACGATTGGCTTATCAGCAGCGGGCATACGGGAAAACTTGATATCGTAGCGACAAAGTCGAAGGTCTACGCGCAGAAGATGAAGGTTGCGCGGCCGATAAAGCTGGCCGGGGTTTCAATACCGCTCATCAAGTTCGGAGACGAGGGAAAGGTCTGGATCGAAATTTATTCAGACAAAGACGGGAAACCCGACCGTATGCTCTTCAAGACGTACTATATTTCTTCCATCAGGGTCGGTTTCATGATGGTGGATAATCCATGGCTGACCTTTCCCTTCGGAAAAAAAACCGATACCTATCTCGATACGGGTGACTACTGGATAGCCCTGCGATCTTCCGGCTCCTGTATTTTCAACTGGTATGGTGTGTGCGGGAACGTATTCGGCGGACCGCTGGACACGAGGTACAAGGACGTCGCTGTGAAGAACCCGAACTGGGACAGCGTAGTAAACTGGGACATGATATTCCGGGTATCGGGTGAGCATGTTGAGCGGCGCGCGCCGTAGGCCCGGACCGGGGCCCCTTACACCTGTCCCGATCGAAACGTCTCGATAAAACGATCGAGCGTGGACCCCTTTATTGCATCCCGTATCTTTGAAACAAATGTTATGAGGTAGTGGAGGTTGTGAATCGTGGCGAGCCGGTAGGCGAGTATCTCCCGCATTTTAAACAGGTGCCGCAGATAAGCCCGGGTAAAATTGGTGCACGTATAGCACGTACATCCGTCCTGAATCGGCTTTTCATCCTCACGATAACGGTTGTTTTTCAAAACCAGCTTTCCTCCCGGAACGAAAACCGTACCGTTTCTAGCATTACGCGTGGGTAAAACCGAATCGAACATATCCACGCCCCGCAATACCGCTTCCAGTATGTTTTCCGGCAGACCGACGCCCATGAGATAACGCGGTTTGTGTCCGGGGAGCAGCGGTACCGTGGCCTCGAGCAGTTCGTACATCTTTCCCCACTCCTCACCCACGGATAGTCCCCCGACCGCGTATCCCGGAAAATCCAGTCCCCCCATCTCTTCGGCACACCAGGCGCGGGTATCGGGAAACATTCCTCCCTGTACGATACCGAACAGCGCGTTGCTGCCGATACCCTGCCACGCGCTCCTGGACCTCTTCGCCCATTCGATGGTGCGCAGGGCGGCCTCCCGCGCATCCTCCTTTGACGTATCCGCTCCCGTACATACGTCGAGCGGCATGATGATATCCGCTCCGATGTCCGTCTCGATTCGGACCACATCCTCGGGCGTCAGGTACTCCCTGGCTCCGTCTATATGGGACCTGAACTCGACACCCCTGCGGTCGATCTTACGCATGGATGCCAGGCTGAAAACCTGAAATCCTCCGGAGTCGGTAAGAAAACCGCCGTCCCACCCCGTAAACCGGTGTATGCCTCCGAGTTTCTTTACCAGTTTCTCACCCGGCCGTAGATGAAGATGATATGCGTTGGAGAGGATAATCCGGGCGCCCACTTCCTCCAGCTCGCGGGGGGAAAGTGTCTTGACGGCCGCGTAGGTTCCCACCGGCATAAAAACCGGAGTTTCGATCTCCCTGTTTCGTATATGCAGTTTTCCCAGGCGGGGAGAATCCTCCCCCCCCTGTAGAAGATCAAATCGGAACCGGAACATTATCAGTATTATCCTTTCTTATTGAAGAGAAACATGGCGTCTCCGTAACTGAAAAACCTGTATTTCTTCTTCACCGCGTGCCGGTATACCTCTTCTATGTTTTTCTTTCCGGCAAAGGCCGAGACGAGGAGAATGAGCGTAGAATCCGGCATGTGGAAATTGGTAATGAGCGCCTCGGCGACTTTGAACCGGTATCCCGGGTAGATGTAGAGGTCGGTTTCGCCCCGTCCCGGACGAACGAATCCCCTCTCATCCGCCGTACTCTCAATCGTGCGTACCGATGTCGTTCCAACACATACTATCCGGCGGTTTGCCTCGATACAGCGGTTGATGACAATCGCGGACTCTTCGGTTATTTCATATGATTCCCGGTGCATCCGGTGTAGACGATAGTCCTCTTCACGAACGGGCATGAAGGTGTCCCAGTCGACATGGAGCGTTACCGGCGCGAACACGGTGCCGCGTTCCCTCAGTCCGTTCATGATATCCCGCGTAAAGTGGAGTCCCGCGGTCGGTGCCGCGACCGCGCCGTAGGACTTCGAAAAAACAGTCTGGTACCTTAATTCGTCGAATCCGGCTTCCGGTTTTCGCTTGATATATTTCGGAAGAGGGATCTCTCCGATGGTCTCAAGGTCTTCATACCCGGTGTCGCGGTTGAATTCCACCCTGAAGAGGCCGTCTCCCTCAAGCGACTTTACCGTGAACCCGTAACCGTGTTTTAACTGAACAAACGTCCCGGATTTGACCCTTCTTCCGGGCCGTATGAGGCAGAACCACTCCCGCGGGCCCGTCTTCCGGGTAAGGAGAACCTCGATACGGGCTCCCGTACTCTTCCTGCCGTACAAACGGGCATTGATGACCCGTACGTCATTGTAAACGACGCAGTCGTCCGGTCCGATGCACCGGTCGATGTTTTCAAACAATGTGTCATCTATTTTTTTCCGGGCAATGTCGAAGACGAGGAGACGTGCGTCCGGCCTCTCATCCGGAGGATACTGTGCTATGAGTTCTGTTGGGATGTGAATGTCGTAATCTTTCAGTGAGTGTCCCATGGGCCGTACCCGATTCGTGTTCCCCTGTAGTAGTGCATGAGTATCTGTTTATAGCTGAACCCGGCGTCAGCCATGGCCTTTGCCCCCCACTGGCTCATCCCGACCCCATGGCCGTATCCCCTGCCGGATATAATGAAGACGGCCTCCCCGGCCCCTCTCTCTTTCCGTATCCCCGTTATCAGGAGGCTCTTGAATGCTTTCGGGTCGAGAGCGAGCCTGAACGGATTGCCCTTCAGCCGGACGGTCGAGCCGTTGCTGTAGCGAACCACGATTTCACCGCAGCGTCCGGAGGATGTTTTTTTACCTATACGGACGTCACGAACCTCTCCGGACAACTCATCCAGCCCGGGGCTTACGACCCTCACCGCACTGTCTATTTCACTCGCATCCACCCTGTACTCCCACTCGAATCGTTTATCGCGAGCGCAGTAGGGGTCGGGCATGCTTTGCAGATAGGGCAGGTCTTTCTGAAAAACATCACTGCAGTTTTCCGTTCTTCCCCCGGAACACGAGTGAAAGAAAGCCTCTATCGGCTCATTTTTGTAGAGGACGATTTCATTTTTCGTTTCACGCACCGCCCGCGCAACCGCGCCCGCAGCCGCGTCCTGTTGCGGGGTGATCTCGTATTTCTGGTGCATCTGTGTATCACCCACATCAAATGGTTTTTCGCTGTTTTCAGTCATGCGTTTATATGCATAGGTTCTCGATACGACCGCCTGCGCTTTCAATGTATCCAGGGGCCAGCTCGCAGGCACCTCTGAAAAGAGAACGCCGGTGAGATATGTTTCCAGGGGCACCACATTGATGAGCATGTTTGAATCGATGATGAAATCCGGGTAGTAGCTCTTACCGTTTACGGCAATCGATTTTCTTCCGCGTACGCTCACCGGCTGCCTGTATGTGGAGCCGTTTACCGCCACTTCGTCCCCCTCCATGCGGAGAACAAACCGGTTTTCGAGCTTCATTTCCTTTTCTCCGGCGCGAAGTGTGAGGTTTTCCCCCTGTATTTCGAAGGTACCCCCATGGTCCGAGACCATGACCCGTATGGTACCGCCGATTTCGGCCTTCCGACCTTCGGAGCTCCGGTCCCTCGCCGGCCTCTCGGGCCTGGAACGCGCGGCCGTGTACCCGGTGCACCCCGCAAATAACCCGCAGCAGAGAATTACGAGCAGCCCGTTATATACCGATCTCCCGAATACAGTCAAAATCAGTCTTCCTCGAATAATTCCCGTTCGATTTCAGGAAACGGGGCCCTATTCGGATATGAAAAATGTTTATAGGCATTTCCCGTAGCGACCCTTCCCCTCGGTGTTCTCTTGATATAGCCTATCTGAATGAGATAGGGTTCATACAGGTCCTCTATCGTCTGGCTGTCTTCTCCCAGCGACACGGCAAGCGTATCGAGGCCCACGGGCCCCCCGTCATACTTGTTGATGATGGTATCTATAAGGCGCTTGTCCATTACGTCGAGCCCCAGCTCGTCCACTCCCAGCATTTCCATTCCCCGGTTTGTCATATTTTCGTCTATGGTACCGTCTCCCTCGATTTCGGCTATGTCGCGCAGTCTCTTCAGTAAACGGTTCGCTACACGGGGCGTGCCCCTCGACCGCCGGGCGACAATACGCGCTCCCGAATCGGTAAGCCGGGCATTGATGATGGACGCGGACCGGGCCGCGATACGGACGATATCTTCGGGTTTATAGAAATCGATTCTCTGAACAATACCGAAACGGGCCCTCAGGGGTGCGCTGAGCAGCCCCGCCCTCGTGGTTGCGCCTATGAGGGTAAAGGGTTTGAGGTTGATTTTTATGGATTTTGCTCCCGGACCCTGCCCCACGATAAGATCGAGCGCGAAGTCCTCCAGCGCGGGGTAGAGAATCTCTTCGAGTATGGGCTTCAGACGGTGGATCTCATCGATGAAGAGTACATCGTTCTGATTGAGCGATGTCAGTATCGCGGCCAGATCTCCCTGCCGTTCTATTGCGGGCGCTGATGTCGCTTTTAAACCTACGCCGAGCTCATGCGAAATGATATGCGCGAGCGTCGTTTTTCCGAGTCCCGGCGGGCCGTACAGAAGAACATGGTCGAGACTCTCACCCCTCTTGAGAGCGGCTTTTATGTATATACCGATCTGCCTCTTGAGATCGGTCTGCCCGATGAACCCCTCCAGGCTCCGGGGCCTGAGGGAGTTTTCTTCCCTGTCCTGTTCGATTCTTCTCGGAGTGGTTATTCGCTCCGGGTCACCCATACGCGCTTCTCCCGTTTATATGGACAGGTACCGCAGTGCATTTTGAATAATGTCGGAGGTTTCCGAATGTCCCTCTGTCATGGCCTTCTCCGCCGCTTTTCGCGCCTCTACCGGAGAGAATCCCAGATTTTCGAGGGCCTGAAGCGCCTCCATGAGACCCGGTACGGACGGTTCCGTTATTTCGTATGTACGCTCGAGCTTGTCCTTCAGCTCCAGTATTATCTGCCGGGCTTTTTTCGAGCCGATTCCCGGCAGGCTGGTGAGAAATGCTTCGTCACCGCCTGCAATCGCCCCGATTATCCTTTCCGGGCTGTCGATTCCCAGTATTTTCAATCCCTGCCGCGGGCCGATCCCGCTTACTTTAATGAGCATATTGAAGAGTTTGTATTCATCCCTGCTCAGGAAACCGTAGAGGTCGAACACATCCTCCCGGTGGATGAGACGCGTGTAGAGCTTGACCTGCTCCGCCTTTCCCCTGTAGTACTTGAGCTGTTCAAGGGACAGCCGCGTGCAGTAGACCTGGTATCCGACTCCTCCCACATCGATGATACATACATCATCATCAATCCAGGCGACCGAGCCGTTGAGATATCCTATCATTTACGCTTCAAACCCCGTTCCGCAGAATGATAAAACGACGGTTCCCCCCGCTCCCCGCTTTAAAATGCTCAGCAGTAGAGGTTACGGTAGCAGACGGCGATTGCAAGCGCGTCGGCGGCATGATGCGGCGAGACCGGTTCGTCCAGGTTCAGAAAATTGGAAACCATGAGCTGGACCTGCTCTTTTTTCGCCTTGCCGTAGCCGACAATCGTCGATTTTACCTTGAGGGGGGTAAACTTCACGATGTCTCTATTGGAATTACCGGCCGCGAGTGATATTACGCCTATTGCTTCGCTCACATCCGCGAGGGACTTTAGGTTCCTGCTCTGATAAATGGCTTCCAGCGCGACGATATCCGGTTCGTACCGGTCGATGAGCTCCGACACATCGGCGTAAATGGTTTTAAGCCTCGCGACATGCGCTTCGCGGGGAGAGGTCGATATGACACCGTAACCGATAAGCCGGGTTTCACCGCCGCTTACATCGATCAGTCCGTATCCGGTTGACGCTATGCCGGGATCGATTCCAAGTATTATCAAGAAACCGCCTTTTTGCCGCGTTTCCGCTACTGTGCGAGTTTCTCCATGATCTCTTCGGAAATATCGAAGTTAGCCGCAACGTGCTGTACGTCGTCGTTGTCCTCGAGCTTCTCCAGAAGGGAGAGTACCTTTGCAGCGGCCTTTTCATCGAGCGAAACGGTGGTTTTCGGAACCCTTATGATGTCGCTCATGATCGTGGGAACACCCCGGTCCAGGAATGCCTGCTTTACATCTCCGAAGCTCTCGGGAGCGGTGGTCACCTCCCAGACATCCGCTTCCTGTACGACATCATCCGCCCCGGCATCGAGCGCGATCTCCATTACGGTATTTTCATCGGAACCGTCGATTGGAATCGTTATGACGCCCTTTTTCTCGAAAATCCAGGACACGCACCCGTTCTCACCCAGGTTTCCGCCGTTTTTCGTCAGTATGTTCCGTACGTCGGCCGTAGTCCTGTTCTTGTTGTCCGTAAGGGATTCGATCATTATAGCGACCCCCTGTGGACCGTAACCCTCGTACATGACTTCTTCAAGGGTGTAGCCCTCGAGCTCGCCCGTGCCCTTTTTAATCGCCTTTTCGATATTATCCTTCGGCATGTTCGCTTCTTTGGCCTTCTGGATAACCGTCCTGAGCCGGGAATTGGCATCGGGGTCCCCGCCCCCGAGACGCGCCGCAACGGTGATTTCCTTGATAATCTTTGTAAAGAGCTTTCCTCTTTTCGCGTCCAACGCGCCCTTTTTGTGGCGTATGGAATGCCATTTACTGTGACCTGACATAAGACCTCCGGAATGATAAAAGCGGTCACCCGCGCGAAAGATACCCGCGGGCCGCATGTGGTTTTTCAGCCGCTCCCTGTTATCCGCCGTGACTGTATGTTATGATTTCAAATCGCAGGCGTGCGTTAATAATAGCACCGTTTAATTGAAGATTCAATAGTAAGATAGATAACATCACGGGTTCAGCAGGTCCCTGTACAGGGACCTGAGTTCGTTGAAGAAACGGATCGTGGATGCCATCCTGTAGTCCCTGAACGTCCATTCCCAGGGTGTGTAGGTCTTGTTCCTGTATCGAAGCGTTATCTCGGCCCAGATGCCTT
>CAYWUT010000131.1:0-9063 GCA_964460545.1 uncultured Spirochaetota bacterium | reverse complement strand
ATGTAAGAAAAAAGGGCGTGATGATACGCTAATATACGTATACGCTAAAGATTATACCAATCAGTCATAAATTAATCCATTCAAAATAATTATAGCACATTAAATAAAAAATGCAGTGTATCATTAATATCAAATTTAATAACCCCCATGGAATAAAATATTATTGTTATCACCCGGTACCATCCGGGTGATCCGGGTTTGTAGTAATAGATACCACTCATGGTTTGGATCCAGAGAAGTAATGCCACTTTTTAAATAAATTCCGGGTAAAAAGAAAAAATCGAAATCTTCCTGCTTGACAGATAAAAACAGGGGCTGTACTATACAGGGTACTACTTAGTTAGTTATCATAACTAAATTATTTAAAACTCAACAGTACAAGGAGCTGACCTATGGGAAAAACCGATATCCTCGTTATCGGCGGAAGCGCCGCTGGACTTACGGCCGCGATAACGGCCAGACGGCACTATCCTGACAAGAAAATTACGCTCATACGGAAAGAGAAGCTCGTTCCCATCCCGTGCGGAATTCCCTACGTCTTCGGAACCGTCGGGAGTCCCGACAAGAATCTTATTCCGGACACTCCACTCGAAAAGAACAAGGTCGATTTCATGATCGACGATGTTACGGAGCTCGATCGTGAAAAACGCGCCGTAAAAACCGCTTCGGGAGAGACCATTACCTATGACAAGCTCGTGATCGCAACCGGGTCTCTTCCCATGATGCCACCCATACCGGGATTCGATAAGAAAAACGTGTTTCCCGTATACAAGGACGTGAATCATCTTGAGAAGATGCAGGATGTTGTTGCTTCCTCCAGGAAGATCGCCGTTGTGGGCGGGGGTTTTATCGGTGTGGAGTTCTCCGATGAGTGCAACAAGGTAGGTAACTGCGAGGTGACCATAATAGAGCTTCTGCCGCATTGTCTCCAGCTCGCATTTGACGAGGAGCTCTGTATAGAGGCCGAGAAGCTCCTCGGTGAGCGGGGAGTGAAGATCATGACGAACCGCAAAGTGGCCTCCATAGAAGGCAACGGCAAGGCCGAGGGCGTCAAGCTCGCGGACGGGTCCGTCATGGAGACGGATATGGTGGTCGTGGGCATCGGTACCGTACCGAACGTAGACCTGGCAAAGAAGGCCGGCCTGCGCCTGGGCCAGACGGGATCGATCTGGGTCGATAAGACCATGCGTACATCGGATGCGAACATATTCTCGTGCGGCGATTGCGCGGAGAAGTTTTCCTTTTTCGGCGGCAAGCCCTCGAAGCTCAAGCTGGCCTCCATCGCCTGTTCGGAGGCCCGGATCGCCGGAGCAAACCTTTTCGGCATTCAGCGCGAGAGTGTGGGAACCATCGGTGTGTTCTCGTCCGCGCTCGGAGACAGGGCATTCGCGGTTGCCGGCATGTCCGAAAACTTTGCCAAAAGCCAGGGTTATGACGTGATTACGGGCACGGCGTCGGGTCCGAACAGACACCCGGGAAGTATGCCCGGAAGCGCGAACCAGTACGTCAAGCTCCTCTTTGAGAAGCGAACCAAGGTCCTGATCGGGACCCAGATGATGGGAGACTGGGCGGTAGGAGAGCTCATCAACACGGCGAGTGCCTGCATTCAGCACAGGATGACGATCGATGATATCTCGTGCTTCCAGATGGGAACCCATCCTGCACTGACCGCGTCGCCCGTTGCTTATCAGTTCGTCAACGCGGCTGAGTCAGCGCTTCTTGCCATGTCTTAAGTCCCCGGAGGGAAAATACCATGCCGAAAATACTCGTTATTGACGATGACAAAGACTTTCAGGATTCGATAAAGCTTATACTGGAACAGAACGGTTTCGATACGGCAGCAGCCTACGGCCCGGAGGAGGGTATTTCGGAGATCAAATCGAAGAAGCCCGATCTCGTGGTGCTCGACGTCATGATGCCCAGCAACTTCGAGGGGTTCGACGTGGCCCGTGCCGTACGCGAAGAGCTGAAGCTCAGGGACCTTCCGATTATCATGCTCACCGCGGTCCACGATGTTAAGAAAGTACCCTACCGGTTCGCTCCGGACGAGGAGTACCTTCCCGTGGATTACTTCTACGACAAGCCCGTTGCTCCCGACGTTCTCGTGGGAAAGATCAGGGAAATACTGAACATAGCGGACTCCTCGGTGGACAGGCCGCAGTACTAACTGAAATACTACGTTCCCGGGTCCGGTCAAACGGATCCGGGAATATCTATTCCCCTGTTCCAACTCACCTGTGGTCCTTGCCCGGTGTAAACCGCAGGTGCAGAAATCTTTAACGCACACTATAAATATTTTTTCACCACACCTTCGTATTTTCTTCGCCCTGGTAAATCAAACCAATTTATATCGATGTTAAAGATAAAAAGTGGTCTTAAAAAAGGTTGTGTCGATATGGTTTTGTTTTATGATTAGAGGGCTGTTTGAGTCCTTGGAATGAATGTATTTAAAAAAAGGGGGAGTAAATATGAAGCGTGCTGATAACGGTAATGCGGTCAACCTGGAGTCGGAGGTCTTTCAGCCCGGTAAGCATGTTATTGATCATGCACTCATCAAGGAGTACGAGAAGCTTTACGCACGTTCGATAGAGGACCGGGAAGGGTTCTGGGCCGAACAGGCTGAAAACCTGGAATGGTATAAAAAATGGGACAAAGTCCTTGACGACGGGAACCCGCCCTTCTACAAGTGGTTCACGGGCGGGAAAATAAACATAATCCACAACGCCATAGACCGGCACCTGGAAAACTGGAGGCGGAACAAGCTCGCTTTTATCTGGGAAGGCGAGCCGGGCGATCTTCGTTCTTATTCATACTACGGCTTGAACAGGGAAGTTACCAGGTTCGCGAATATACTCAAGAGCATGGGAGTGAAGAAGGGCGACATCGTAACCATATACATGCCGCAAATACCGGAGCTTGCCTTCGCAATGCTCGCGTGCGCCAAGATCGGGGCGGCCCACTCAGTCGTTTACGGAGGATTCAGCGTGGAGGCGCTTGCCGAGCGGATTATGGATGCGGACAGCCACGTGCTCCTCACCGCCGACGGGGGATGGCGTAGGGGAAAAATCATTGATTTGAAAATCATCGCGAACGAGGCGATGATGCGCACCCCGACCATAGAGGTTTGCGTGGTCGTGAAGCGTACGGGGCATGACGTTTACATGGAGACCGGAAGGGATTTCTGGTACCACGATTTGCTGGAACTGCCGATCGCAAATGCTTCCTGTGAAACCGAGGAGATGGACGCGGAGGACTTCCTCTTCATCCTCTACACCTCCGGAACGACGGGGCGGCCGAAGGGCATGGTGCACACGCACGGCGGTTACGCGGTCTACACGGGCACCACCCACAGGATGGTGTTTGATATACGGGAGGAAGACCGCTGGTGGTGTGCGGCGGATCCCGGCTGGATCACGGGTCATAGCTACATCATATACGGTCCTCTTATTAACGGGAGCACGATCTGCATGTACGAGGGTGCGCCGAACCATCCATTCCCCAATCGATGGTGGCAGATGATAGAGAAGTACGGAATCACCATTCTCTATACCTCGCCCACGGCGATTCGCGGACTGATGCGGTTCGGGGACGCGTGGCCGAGCCGTCACAACCTGGAAAGCCTCCGCCTCCTGGGGAGCGTGGGAGAGCCGATAAATCCGGAGGCATGGCGCTGGTATCACAGGATCATCGGAAGGGAGAAATGTCCCATCATCGACACCTGGTGGCAGACGGAAACGGGTGGGTTCATAATTACCCCCCTTCCTATAACGCCGCTCAAGCCGGGATCCGCGACAAAGCCCTTCTTCGGGAACGAGGTCGCGGTCGTTGACGACAAGGGAAAGGAGCTCCCTGCCGGTGAAGAGGGGAAGCTCGTGATCAAATCACCGTGGCCCGGGCTTGCGCGGACCATATACAAGAACTCGGACCGGTACCGTGAAATTTACTGGGATGATTACAGGAAGCAGGGGTGGTACAAGACGGGGGATTCAGCACGAATGGACAGGGACGGTTATGTATGGATTATAGGCCGGATCGACGATGTCATAAAGGTGAGCGGGTACCGGCTCGGTACAGCGGAAATAGAGAGTGCGCTCGTCAGTCACCCCGATATTTCGGAGGCCGCGGCCATCGCGCTTCCGCACGATCTCAAAGGACATGCCATCCATACCTATGCCATACTGAGGGCCGGGCTTTCCGGGAGCAAGGAGCTCGAGGAGGACGTGAAGCGTCACGTGAGCCATGAGCTCGGCCCCATAGCCCGGCCGGAGTCCGTCACGTTCGTGGATTCTCTGCCGAAGACCAGGAGCGGTAAGATCATGCGGCGGGTGCTGAAGGCGCGCGCTACGGGGCAGGACGAGGGCGATTTGACGACTCTGGAGGAATAGGGATGGAATACGGTTCGCCGACCTGGCGTTTCCGGTTGCCGTGAACGAGATGAATGCTATAATGAGGGTGAACTTCGAGTTTTTAATTTATACCATGAGACTGTTATTCGACATGATAATAATTTCTATTTTATTCAAAGAAATACTGAAGTCCACCGGAACCGGAAATAGAGTGTCTTAAGTATGTGAAAGCTCTACATCCTGCATATTTCTTGAAACTCGAATCAGGCATTCGCTCTAATTATCTATAGCGATTTGACAATATCTCTCATCTTTTCCAGCGTTTCATCCACGAGCTCTCTGGTATGCGCGGCCGATACGGTAAAATCCGTGTGAAAGTAAATCCCGTTTGCGATACACCTGCTGAAAAATCTGGATGCCAAATCCCTGTCCACATTGCGGAGCTGGGAATAGTCCCGTGCCGGCTCCTCCAAACCGAAATATATCGAGAAACTGCTTCCAAGGTGGGGTACCTGTGCAGTCACCCCCTCTTCCCTGAAAAGCGTGCTCAGTTCGGAAAAGAAATAATCCGCGGTCCCGAAGAGTGCCGGATAAAAATCGGGTTTGCTCATCACCGCAAGTGATGCAAGTCCGGCCGCGGCTCCCATCAGGTTTCCGGTATACGTTCCCCCGTGTACTACGGGGAGCTCGGGGTCCATTATTTTGGACATGACCCTGCCACTTCCTGCGAGCGCCGCAATCGGTACGCCGTTGCTCATCGCCTTGCTCAGAGTACAGATATCGGGGGTTACCCCGTAGTATCCCTGTGCGCATGACAGGCCGACCCTGAATCCGCATAATATTTCATCGTATATTACGAGCGCGCCGTTTTCATGCGCAATCGAGTTCACCTCTTGAAGGTATTCCTTTGTTGTCGTAATACAGCCGTTATTGAAATCGATGGGATTCATCATGACCGCGGCGATACGACCCTCCTCCTCCTTCATGGTTTTACGGAGCACTTCCAGGTTTTTCCAGGGAACGACGATCATCGTTTCCCTCGGTATTGCTTCCGGAATACCTGCCGAGAAAAAGTTGACGTCCGATGCCCGGTCTCCCGGGTTTGTATGATCGATCAGGGTCGCAAGGTTGTTGAACAAAACGTAGTCGTGAATGCCGTGGAAATGGCCGTCCATGCGAATGACCTTTTCCCTGCCCGTATACCCCCTTGCCAGCCGCAGGGCGAGCAGGGTGGCCTCGCTCCCCGAGTTCGTAAACCTGACCTGTTCGGCGCACGGAATGATTTCGGCAATTCGCGCTGCGAGATCCGCGGTAAGCCTGTTGTCGAATTCAGCGAAAAAGCCGTAATCGATTACATCGAGAAGCGCCTGCCTGACATCCGGATGATTATAACCCAGAAGGACCGCCCCGTGACCCATGAAATAATCGATGTACCTGCTTCCCTCGATATCGTAAAACAGCGCCCCGTCCGCCCTCTCCGGGTACATGGGTTCCCCGGTAAAAGGATTGAATCGGAAATTGGAAGAAACCCCTCCCACGAGGTGCTTTTCGCTGTAACGTCTGAATGCTGCCAGTGATTTATCTTTCATGTCCTTCATCGCCATCCTTCACGAGAGTAAATGTTTCGCCACCTTCCTGAACGCGAGTACTATGTCCTCGATATCGTCGCTGCGCATATCGGAGGCAATCATCAATATCCCGGACCTGGCCGCAAGATCGTCACAATTCGGAAGTGTTTTCCGATCGTAGGAATAATTCCGTGCAAATGCATTTTCGGCAAGCGTCCACGGCCATCCTCCGGGTGAAATGCTCCGTTTATGGACAAGGCTGATATTATTAAAAAACCAGTGAAGGTTCCAATCCTCCATCGTCATACAGGGGTGAGACGCCCCCTCGCCGCGTATACCCTCAGCATTGAGGGCTTTGACGAACTGTTCGCACAATTCCGGAGTATCCAGGGTAAAGATGAGGAAACAGCCCGTATCACCGTCCGGATCCAGCACCCGGCGGAAGTGAAGTCCCGGGATGCCCTCGAGCCGGTTCCTTATCTTCCATTTCGACGATTGCATCGACGAGACTATGCCGCCGATTTTCTCGAACTGGGCAAGGGCCAGGGCCCCCGTAATCTCGCTCATGCGTGCACCGGCTCCCCACAGCTGATACCGTTCATCCGGGCTCGTCTGCATGAGCTTGCCCTTGTCGTCGCGGGCATAGCCGAGATCGTGCGCCGCGAAACAGCGCTTGTAGAGATGCTCGTCGCTGCAGAGTATCACCCCTCCCTCACCAGAGGTGATATTCTTGTTTATCTGGAGGCTGTGGATGCCGATATCGCCGAATGTGCCGATATACCTTCCGTTCAGCTTCGCGCCGTTCGCCTGCGCGCAGTCCTCGAGGACCAGCAGGTCGTGTTTTCGGGCGATCTCCACAACGGGTTCAATATTTCCGGCCGCGCCGCTCATATGTACAAAGAGGACGACCTTGCTATGCGGTCCTATCTTCTTTTCGAGGTCGTCCGGGGACATCGTGAAGGTATCGTCGATATCCACCATTCGGGGTATCGCGCCCAGCCTGACGATCGCATTGATGCAGCTGGTCCACAGGTAACCCTGCAGGAGCACCTCGTCGCCGGGGCCCACACCCATGGCAGCCAGCGAAACGTAGAGTGCCTCCGTACCGCTGCTCACCCCGAGCGCGTACTTGACACCCCGTTCTCTGGCGAAGGCTTCCTCGAGCCTGTCGCACATATGCTGAAGATCGGGGCCGTAGAATCTGAAGGGATTTCTCGCCTTGATCACCCTGCCGACCAGCTCCATCTCTCTTTCGTCATAAAAGGGAACACCTGGAAATTCAGGAGGAAGCGGTTTTTTGCGTACCGGGTTTCCCCCGAAAAGGGCCAGCTCTTCGGATATTTTCTCTGATTCGTCTTTTGCTTTTTGCATTCCCCATCTCCTCAACGGTCGAAAATTCGTGTTTTAGCAACGCGTTTCGTTATGAATATTTAACGATCAGTTTCTCGAATACATCCATCACTTTATCAATCTGGTTTTCAGTAATAACCACGGGAGGTTTGATTTTCAGGACATTTCCCATCCCGTGATACTTCGAGGTGCCGAACAGCACCCCATTGGCCATGGCCTCAGCCGATATTTTCTGGGCTTCCTCGATAGCCGGGGTCTTATCCTTCCGGTTTTTTACCAGCTCTATTCCGATCATCAATCCTACGCCTCGAACATCTCCTATCATTTCATATTTATTCTGGAGGTTCCGCAATCTCTCCATTATGATGTCCCCAAGCTCTCCGCACCGCTGGAGCAGTTTCTCCTCTTCAATCAGCTTGAGGTTCTCCAATGCGGCAACGAGCGAGATGGGAAAATGCCCGAAGGTAAAACCGTGATCGCCCGGTTCGAACTTCGGAAGGTTTGACTTCGACAGGGTGCCGGCCAGAGGAAATCCGCCGCCTATTCCCTTTCCATAAATAATTATATCAGGAACGACATCATAGAGCTCGCAGGCAAACATTGCAGGCACACGCGCAAAAGCGGTCTGCACCTCATCATACACCAGGAGCGCGTCATTTTTGTCGCAAATTGCACGAACCTTCTTATGAAACTCTTTAGGGAAGATAACCTGCCCCCCGTTTCCCTGTATCGCTTCCATGAAGAATGCGCTGATGGGACCGTTGTGCTGCATGGCTTCATCGATGAAACGAGCGCACTCAATTCCGCATGACGGGTATTTCAGGCCGAATGAGCACCTGTAGCAGTATGCGGCAGGGACCCTGACGACATTGAACATATGCCTTGCCAGCTTATCATTCGGATGTGGCCAGCTGAGTGACATGGAGGCCATGGTTCTGCCGTGATATCCGTTAAAGAGCGAGATTAACTGCCCGTCCTTTCTGTTCAGGGCGAGTTTTATCGCTCCCTCAGATGCCACCGATCCATGGAGAGAAAAGGAGACCCTGCTCAGTTTGTTTTTCCCGTTTCCCGGCGCCAGTTCGGATAACTTCCGTGCAAGCTGAAGCTGCGGTATCGAGTGAAAGGTGCTCCTGATATGCGTTATCTTTCCCAGCTGCTTCATGACCGCTTCGATCACCCGCGGATTATTGTACCCCGTATTCAGCGACCACGCCTGGGAGGTGCAGTCTATATATTCGTTTCCATCTATATCCCTGAATACGGCTCCCTCTCCTCCGGATACGACAAGGTCACCCATCTCTCCCCACCCTGACAGAAGAGCCTGTTTCCCGCCATCAATATCGGAATTGCTTATGTCCTGATTACCCATAGATGTCTCCCGTTTTATTAGTAATTGTCAGCTCTTTACAGCTCCCATGGTAAGTCCCTTAATCATATACTTCTGAATTATGAAAGAGAATACGAGCACGGGAACGGTCGTTACGGCTGCAACGGCCGCTATCTGTCCCCAGAACGTACCGCGCGGAGTTACGAGTGCGGGTATTGCAACCGCGAGGGTCTGCGAGGCCCTGCTGGAGAAAATAAACGCATAGAGGAACTCATTCCATGACATTACCAGGCAGAAAATAGCGGTGGATGCAAGTCCCGGTGCGGTAAGGGGGAGCGTAACCCTGATAAATGCGCCGAAGAAACCGTTCCCGTCGATGAGTGCCGCCTCATCCAGATCTTTCGGAACCACATCGAAGAAACCTTTCATCATCCAGATGGCAGTGTGTGTCAATGAGATACATACACAAGAA
>CAYWUT010000130.1:0-9116 GCA_964460545.1 uncultured Spirochaetota bacterium | reverse complement strand
GAGATCTCGAGTTCGGCGGGAGAAAACCGACCCCGGGCCCCGTCTCGCTGCTCTTTCCCGGGATTCCACGCCTGTCCGCGCCCGGAGACCTGCTCTTCTTCGATACGGAGACCACGGGACTCTCGGGCGGCGCCGGCACGCACATCTTTCTGGCCGGATTCGCTTCAATTGATGAAAACGGATTGCGGGTAACGCAGTACTTCCTCTCATCCTATTCGTCCGAGCCGTTTTTTCTCGATCTTGTCGGAAAGGAACTTGAAGACCGAAGCCACCTCGTTTCCTACAACGGGCGGGCGTTCGACTACGGGATAATAAAAAGCCGGTACATCATGAACAGGATGGCCGCGCCCGCGGGCCACGCGCACCTCGACCTCCTCTACTCGTCCAGGAGGATCTGGAAGGGACTGTACCCGGATTTCAGGCTTACGACGGTTGAGGAGAGAGCGCTGGGCTTCAGGAGGGAGGGGGACATTCCCGGGAGCCTGGTCCCCGAGGTCTATACCGCGTTTTTAAGGTCCGGCGGCGGGAACGGCCTCCGGGATATGATCAGGGTGTTCGAGCACAACAGGAACGACGTGGTGTCCCTGGCAGCGCTTCTCTATCTACAGACCGGCATAGTGGAAAACGCCGGGGCGCCGGGGTTTTCTCCCCGCGATTACAACGCTCCGGCGCTCTCAGGCCTGTTCCTGAAAAGCGGAGAAGCCGGGCGTGCGAAAGACCTGCTTCTTTCCGACAGCGGGAAACCGGAAGCGCTCAGGGAGCTCTCGCTCCTCTATAAACGCGAGCGCGATTTCGGCAGGGCACTGGAGGGCTTCGAGCGGCTGAGCGGAATGGACATCGATATATATAACTATATATTCGCTTGCACGGAGGCTGCAAAGATTTTAGAGCACGTTTTCAGGGATTATGCGAAAGCGCTCGCATACACCGAGCTGATGATGGAAAAACTCGAGCGCGTGATGCTTTTCACCGGGCGAACGCTCCGGCACGAGCGGGAGAAGGCCCTTGTCCTCAAAAGGCGGGGCCGGCTTATCAGGCGGTTTGAGGCCGCCCGAAAGGCCGAATGATCCGGGAGCCCGGGAGAAACGTTCCGAGGAACGGCAAAGGAGAACAAATTGAAATCCGACATACTGCAAACCGAGGTGGTGTACGACGAGTTTCTGACGATCGAAAAATCCAGGTTGCGCTGGGAGCAGTTCGACGGCTCCATGGGCGGGGAGCGCGTGCGGTACGTGGTCCGGCGCGGTGATTCGGTGGGAATCGTCGCCCGCTGCGAGCGGTGCGACAGGATCGTGCTGGTCAAGCAGTTCAGGTATCCCGCCGTTCGGAACGGTGACGACGGTTTTCTGTGGGAGATACCCGCTGGCATGATGGACGACGGCGAAGACCCCGAGGAAACGGCGCGGCGGGAATTGCAGGAGGAAACGGGTGAGGAAGGAATGAATTTCGAACGACTCTTTACGATGTACCTCTCGCCCGGCGTGCTCGACGAGCGGATGCACCTTTTCAGGTGTTCTATCCCCGAGTGCGACGGACTGGCCAGCATCGGGGGCCGCGCCGCGGAGCACGAGAACCTCCTCATCGGCTCCTTCGGGAATGACGAAATAATCGCCATGATACGGGAGGGAACAATTCGCGATTCCAAGACGATCGCCGCTTTTCTGTCTCTTCGACTCCCGGAGCAAACGGAGGGTGACTGAAGGGAATCGCGGGACGGGATGAAGGGCCTTCACCCCTTCCCCAATTCGCATTATTGTATATCCATACCGCAGGAGCCCGGCACGCAATCATAAGGAGACCGATCATGGAAAAACCGGTACCAATCGGAAAGAATATCTACTGGATCGGGGTCAATGACCTTGAAACGCATCTCTTCGAAGCCATATGGCCCCTGCCGCAGGGGGTCTGCTACAACTCCTATCTGATCGACGATGAAAAGGTCGCTGTCATTGACACCGTCAAGAAGGGGTTCGTTCCGCAGTTCATCGCAAAGATCAAGAGCATATTGAAAAGCGGCAGGAAGGTGGACTACCTCATCGTAAATCATATGGAACCCGATCACTCGGGCTCCATGAAAATTCTGCACGATCTCTTCCCCGGGATCTGCATCGTGGGGAACAAAAAGACGGTCGATTTCATAAAGGGATTTTACGGAATGGAAACGGACTGCAGGGTGGTCGAGGACGGGGATAGCATTGATCTCGGAAACTGCAAGCTTAACTTCTTTCTCACGCCCATGGTCCACTGGCCGGAGACCATGGTGACCTATGAGTCGAAGAACAGGGTGCTTTTCTCCGGAGACGCGTTCGGCGGTTTCGGAACGCTCAACGGCGGGATATTCGACGACGAGGTCGACCTCGATCACTTCGAGTATGAAATCCTCAGGTATTATTCGAATATCGTGGCCAAGTACTCCAATATGGTGCAGAAGGCCCTGGCAAGGCTGAAGGACCTCGATATTGCCGTCATCGCGGCCACGCACGGACCCATATTCAGGAAAAACCTCTCCTATATCGTGGACCGCTACGACCGGTGGAGCCGTCAGGAAACGGAGGAGGGGGCTGTCGTGGTATACGGTTCCATGTACGGAAATACACAGGTGATGGCCGAATCGATCTCCCGTTCCCTTGCCCGCGAGGGCATCGAGTGCATCAGGATGCACAACATCTCCAAGAGCCACATCTCATACATCATAACCGATATATGGCGCTTTCGGGGACTCGCGCTCGGTTCGTGCACCTACAACACGAAGCTCTTCCCGCCCATGGACATGCTCGTGGGCATACTCGACAACGACAAGCTGAAGGGAAGGGACCTCGGGATATTCGGCTCCTACAGCTGGAGCGGAGGAGCGGTGAAGAGACTGCTCGAGTACGCATCAGGCGGATTGAACACGCACATAGAGCCGGCGGTTGAGGTAAAATACGCGCCGGATGAAGATGACCTCACCGCGTGTGTAGATCTCGGCAGGAACATGGCAAAGGCGATACGCGGGGATGTTAAATAATATCTCGAGCGTTCCTCAGGCTCCCTGACCGGCTTCGACCATTTTACGGGCCCATTCAACGGCCTTTTTAATATTATCCTCCGTATTGTTCTTCTTCGGCTCACGGAAGCCGGTCTCTCCGAGGACCCGGCCGGATACGAGGGCCCTTTTCATCTTCACGAAAATCTTGTCGCTCGTGCCGCCTCGACAGCAGAAGAGCGCTATATTCTTGTCCGACAGGTCACGGGTCGTGAAAAAGGTGCGCAGGGCGGGCGTGTAGGTACCGCCCCACACAGGAGAACCGATAAATACAAGGTCGTATTCACGCGGGTCTCTGTCGAGGGGGAGCAGCTCGGGCCTTTGCTTCGTCATGACCGCCAGTCCGGCCCGGAAATACTTCATGAATCCCCCGGTCGGCGTATCCTTCTTCAACTTCAATTCCATGATATCCGCGTCCGCCGCCTTCGCGATATTTTCCGCGATCAGCTTCGTGTTGCCGTCCATGGAGTAAAAAACGACCAGTATATTCATTATCCTCTCCTTGCGGGGCTGTTGATAACCTGCCGTTAAAAGGGCAGGAGTCAACGCCTCTATTCTTTCTTCAATGTGCCGGCGAGCCAGTCCAGATACGTCACACTTCCTTCAGCTATTTGAAACGCCAGTATTTCCGGTTCCTCGTAGGGATGGAGGGCGCGGATCTCCCTCTCCACATCGGGGTACAGCTCCGAGGAGGTCTTGACAACACAGTACCACTCCTCCGCGGTTTCGATTTTGCCCTGCCACCGGTAAAAACTCGTCACCGGTCCCGATACCTGGACGCAGCCTGCAATACGTTTGTCCAGCAGCCGTTTCGCCATATCCGCCGCACCGTCCCTCGTATCGATGGTCGTGAGGACCTGGATGAAATCCGTCATGGTCTCTTCACCCCCTTTCCCACTGGTATCAGCAAACGGTCCTCATTCCGTTTAATGGGATTTCCATATACAGTCCTCGAGCTGAAAATTATCGAATACGGCTTCAAAGGATGAATCCAGAGGACTGCATGCATAAAGGCCGAATCGAACGGACCGCTCCGGGGGCGCGGGAGGGTCGAGCCTTCCCATCTCGGCGGTTGTTTCTCCGAGGCGGTGCAGATGAAATATCCGCAGCTGCGTGAAATCCGTGCCGTTCAGCGATGTTTCGGCGAGAAAATCAGGCCCGCGGCGGCTGACCCGGTACCACATGACGTTCCTGTTCGGTATGTCGGTCGTGGCCCAGTCCGAATACCCGAGATTGGTGACCACGCTCCCCAGCCTGGAAATTTTCTCGTTTTCATACTCGAGCGATACTTTACACCAGTTGTCCGTATCAATATAGATGATCGGACCGCTCTGCTCGTACCGGCCCTGGTATTCGAATTGTACCCTGGTCGTAAACGTGAAATTGTTATCTGTTTCGAACAGAAGGGCCGGGGAATTTTCATGTCTGAATCCGTAATAGCTCCGCTCCCAGAAATCGGTATCCGGTTCCGTGATGATTTTAACCGAGCTGTCCGTTATTTCGTATCGCTTCGGCTCGTTGAGCCATTTTGCCTTTGAGAAATCCGCGTTCATTTTTTCCTCCTGTCGATTTATTGGTAGCCGGGTTTTCATGTATTGAATCATTCCGCATATTCATATTCGATTTTCCGGATGCTTCCGCGCCAGTAGGGAAGGGGCCCGTCTTCGGTTATCCACGCGACTTCGCCCTCGATCGGTACCAGCATGCCGTCCCTTTCTTCGTAGTCCCAGAAACTTCCTTCCCAGGGCATCGGGGTCATTACGCCGTCCGTCTCGCGGAACCGTCCCTCCGAGCGAACGCGTGTTATTAGTCCATCCGAATTAAACGTAAAAAACAGTTCCACTGCAGTCCCGCCGTCTTCGATAGAGGCGCGGGCCCTGCTGCCGTCGATCCCTTGCCACACAACGCCCCGGCCCGGAAGAAGCGCCGTGGGATACCACACCGCTTCGGCGAAAAAGCGCATCAGCTCTCCCTGTGCCAGTTCCGGGGTGGACGGCTGCTCCATGACGGTCAGGAGACCGAACAGCTTTGCGGCGAGCAGCCCCTCGCCCTCTATGTAGGCGTCGTGGACGAGCGCCGTCATACCGGGTGCCATTCGGATGCGCGCGTCCCACAGGAAACCGGGCCGGGCCGTGACCACGTACTGGCTCGACGTGAACGGTTTCCACTGCTCGCCGGCTTCGCTCATATTGAAGGTTCCCTCGTGCTCCACATGGGCCCCCACAACCAGGGGCTGCCCGTTTTTCAGCACGGTCCGAAAGTAGCGCTGAACGGGCGCGGGAAGCCCGGCCACTGTTTTCGGATCATAAGAGCCCGGCGCGATCGGAACGCGGGCATTTTCAAGCCGGAGCTGCAGTCCTTTCATTTCGGATTGACTGCGTTTTTTTCCATAGATGATCGCCCCCGAGGCCAGGACCGCCAGGACGACGACGATAGATACGGCCAATTTCCACCACATTTTGCATGTATCTCCCTGTAAGAATTTTCCCGGGCTCTCGTCCCCGATAATGAGCCATGTACCCGGATTATGAACCGTGACGGCCGCCGGACAGCCGTTTCGTGATGCGCGGCTCACAAAACGGTGTGCTTCTTCACGGCTCTTGTTTAGTTATTTCCGCCCCTTGCGGAGAAGCCGAAGAAGCCCCAGGATGAAGTTCACCCTCGGTACCGACTGCATGTACCGCTCGTATTTCTCACCCAGCTTTTCGATCGTGAACTTCTCCTCGATGAACGTACCGGTGTAGAGCAGGACGATTGCGGCGACGCCCGGCGGAATGACGATCCAGTGCTGCGCGATGAGGGGCAGGGCCGCTCCCACGAGCATGCCCGCGAGATACTGCGGGTGGCGTACAATACGGTAGACCCCCCGGTCCACGAGCGTTGTCGTGTGGACATAGGCCTTTCCCCCGGTCCTGCCCAGCCTCTTGAGCGTAAATATCGGAAGCCATCCGAAGAGGGCGGAAATCCAGAGTATAACCCAGCCGATGTTCCTCCCGATATCGTTTCCGTTCCTATTATAGAAAATAACGGTCAGGGTGATCTGTCCTATTATTACAACAGTCAGAAGCGTTGATGAGATGAAGTCTTTTCTACTTCTCATAATCACCTCCGTCATTCAAAACGCCCCTCCAGTACCCGTATGATCCGGAGAACGGTCTGGTTCACAGGTACGGGGATCCCGTGTTTTTTCCCAAGGTCCACGACCGTTCCCCCGAAGAGTTCGACCTCGGTCTTTCGGCCGGCCTCGATATCCTGCAGCATGGATGTTTTACCGCCGGGTGACAGGTTGTTCAGAATGGTATACCACTCTTCAATGTCCCGTTCCGTCAAATTGATGTCCATGACGCCCGCAAGCGCGACGACCTCCTTCATCAGTGCTTCCATTAAAGCGCGGGCCTCCGGGGATTTCTGCACAACGCCGTAGGGCGCGCGCATCACGGCCGACGTCTGATTTATCCCCACGTTGATCATGAGCTTCCACCACAGCGTCCGCATCATGTCCTCGGGTGTTTCATGGTCGATTCCCGCCCGGTCGAACGCCTCCTGTACGCGCCGGACCTGCGGGCTGATGGTCCTGTTGTCCTTTTCTCCGAAAAAATGCTTTCCCGGTTTGACGCTGGTTATTCGGTTGTCCCTTCGTACGGTGTCTATGGCGACCGAAACGGTGTAGAGCATCCTGTCCATTCCATAAAGGGATCCGATATACTCCTCGCTCGTAAGGCCGTTCATAATGGACATGATGACGGTCGAATCCCCGATGATGTTGTCGAGGCCGCGTACCGCTTCCTCGAGCTGATGATGTTTTACCGCCACGATGACGAGGTCCATGGGCCGTGCTGCCTCATCGGGATCGATGACCTCTATGGCATAGTGCTTCGCGTTGAATATCAGGCCTTCACATCGCAATCTTTCGAGACGGCGACCGCGCGCGACCAGCACCGTTGAGAAGCCGGGGATATCGAAGAACCTGGTTGCGAAAAAAGCTCCCATTGCTCCGGCTCCGATGACGGCCACGTTCCGAATTTTATCCATTTTATATTTCCCGCGGAAAATTTCCTCTCATGCAGCGATAACCTGATCTAATTTCATTTGAAAATCTTAATTAATCAACAGGGAAATCGGGTTTTTCTCGGAGTTGACAGGTCGGGCCGTCTTGTGATACAGTGAACAGCACCTGTTTTTTCCCTCATAAAAAATCCTCCAAAAACCCCGCCTCCATTCAACAAGCCTTTACACTTTTTAATTTCCCATTTTTACGGATACTTGGAGTGTATCCGGTTTAAATCTTAATGAAAGAGGTGGATTATGAAAAATTCCTCGGCACAGCCGAACCCCCTGACCGATCCTGTCGTGCCCGCAATTCGTTCCCAAGCCCTCATCGCTGCAGCGTCGGCGGGATTCTTCGATGCACTCGCCCGGCGACCTCTGAAAGCCCCCGCTCTTGCGCATGCACTCGGGCTCGATACCACCGGCGTAAAACGGGTGGCGGATGTTCTCGCGGCGTGCGGTTACCTGGAACGCGCGGGCGACGTATACGCGTTGACCGATGTCAGCAGGACCGCGTTTCTGAAAACCGGTTCCGTCCGCCTTACGAACTGGGTGAAATTCGGCGTTATTCAGCTTCGAGGACTCCGCCGGCTTCAAAAGGTCCTGAAAAGCGGCCGGCCGGTCGATCTTTATGATTTGATGGAGAACGAGAACGAGCTCCTCACGCAGCAGCGGGCCATGGCCGAAACGGCCGGTCCCGCCGCCGGATGGGTCGCTGAGAACATTCCGGTTAGATCTGGTGCCGAGTACATGCTCGATATAGGCGGATCACACGGCCTGTACTCCGCGGCGATCTGCAGACTGAACCCGCCGCTTATGTCGGATGTACTGGAGCTTCCCTCGGTAATAAACGCGGCCCGGAAGGTCTCAAAAGAGTACGGCACGGCGCGGTTTGTGAATTATATCGAGGGGGACATCGCCACAGAGGAGCTCACAAAAACCTATGACGTCGTTTTCCTCGGCAACATCATCCACCACCAGAAAAAAAAGACCGCGGGTTCGGTTCTGAGTAAAATTGCCTCGAGTATGACTCCGGGAGGGACCATCGCCCTCTGGGACCTTGCGGAAACCGGCGAACGGCCCGATGAGACCGCTGCGTGCTTCTCGCTGTTCTTCTACCTCACCTCGGGTGCGGGTTGTTACTCCGAACGGGAGACCGCGGCACTGCTCGAGTCCGCCGGATTTGAATGCGTGGAGTCGATTTCTCCGACGAGGACATCCACGCATGTTCTCTCTATCGGGCGGAGGCCGTAAGGCCGGAAATACGGCCGTCCGGCGCGGCGCAGGCCCCGTCCAAATGCCGGGGTTACGTTTTCGGTTCTCTCACCATTTCCCACGTCGGAAGGTCAATTAAGGGGAGGATTGTTTTCTTGAGCATTTTAAAGCCGAATTTTTCATACAGCGCGACATTTTCTTCGGTCTCGGTTTCGAGATAGAGCGGCAAGCCGTCCTGCTCGCTCTTCCCGACCAGCGCCCGAATCAGTTTGCCTCCGAAACCCTGTCCCTGGAATTCCGCAGCTACGCCAAGCATGAAAAAGTAGATGAACGGTTTTCCCTCCATGTGCTCTTTCCGGTCGTTCTCTATGGGCTTGAATACGATTTTCATCTTCTTACCGAGCTTGAATCCCAGTTTCCTCGCGGATTTCATTGCCCCGCTTCGTATGAGCCGCCAGGGAGTCATGACGGAGAGCTCACCCGGAATCCATGCCGCGATGCCCTCCAGATTACGGGAGACAGCATAAACCTCTCCAAATTTAAAACAGTACCTGATCGGGGTTTCATTGAACGCGAGTAGTTTTTCGTCAGAAACCTGCGCATCCTCGAACAGTTTTTTCCATACGGGATCATGCTGAAACGCGTTTCTTAAGACACTCCCGGCTTTCGGAATATCCTCCTTTTTTATCCTGTAAAGATTTTCCAGCGGGTCGGGCATGAAGTATCACCTCAGGTAAATCGATGGAGAGCTCGGACTCTGCTCTTTTGTCTGCCGATAGACCTGTTTATTCAGCTTTTCTCATCATTTTCCGAACGGGATCTAAAAACG
>CAYWUT010000129.1:0-9138 GCA_964460545.1 uncultured Spirochaetota bacterium | reverse complement strand
GTATATATATCCGACAATATAAAGAATATTAAAGACATTCAAGTATAATTGAAATATATGGCCCACTTGTAACAATCAAAAAACAACCATAACATCGTATTTTAGTATATCTAGAGATTTGTATGAAGTGCGGTCGCTTTAATATGATAATTGGTGGCAATCAACAAAAGGTCGGGGAGGTATTCAGCAAATCTACGCGGGCGTGCAGTGAAAAAGCATCACGTCACCGAAATTGAAGAGCTTTGCGAACCGGTCGGCGGGTTTCTTTATGTAGCCGGGCCGCTTTCCCACCGGGATGCCGCCCCAGGATATCTGCTTCAGAATGTTGTAGCCCTTCGACTCCAGAAGCTTACGAAGGGTCTTCCTGGAAAAGAGGAATATATGGTCGGGTATCGCGGACCTCCATGCGTCCTTCGCGACACGGGCCTGGAAACCGTCGACATTGGGAGTGGTGCAGATGATATGGCCGCCGGGTTTCACTATTCTTTTCACCTCGTCGAGCAGGGCCGGCGGATCGGGAACGTGCTCTATGAGGTGGGAGAAATGAACCACGTCGAACGCGTTATCGGGGAGTCCGGCTTCCTCGATGGTGCCGATAAAAATATCGAGTCCGAAATTCTCAATTGCATAGGACGCGGAACGGGCGCAGACCTCCACGCCCTTCGTTTCCCAGCCCTTTTTCTTCATGTGATTGAGCAGCAGGCCCGTCGCGCATCCGATATCCAGGAAACTTCTCTTACCGGAAATCCTGGAGCCGAATATACGGTCGAGGCCTATGTCGCGGAGACCGAGCTTCATGAGCGTAAAGAAATTCTCCTGGTTCTCGATTTCATAGTCGAAGTATCCTTCCCCGTAGCGCTTCCTCAAATCGTCGAATACGGGTCTCGGGCTCTGATACACGAGGCCGCAGCTTCCGCACTTCTGATAGGCATACCCGTCCATGGGAAGAAAAAGTTCTCGGTCGCGGGCTCCGCATACGACACATCCGATATCCTCCAGCCTCTCCTCCATACGAACGTCCCCCTGTCACTAAAAAGTGGATGCGAAACCGGCCTGCTTCCGGTACCGCACGCGTTCTCCTTATTTATCGGACGTTTGTGCCGGATGTGGAGGAGGATTCCGCAGGGGGCCGTTCCCTTATGAGTATTCCGTAGTTCCACCCTTCGTCTTTAAAGCGCCTGTCCGTTACCATCCTGACGAATTGTTTTTTCGAACCGAACGCCCGCCGGATCGGGGTTCCGTTCTCATACAGCTCCATCACCTTCACCCTGAACGTCTCGACGGGAGAAACCGCTGTCAGCACATCGCCGCGGCTGAGGGGATTCTTGATCTCAACATGTATATCATTTTCCCTGAAATCCCTGATAAAACCCGCAACGCTCTGCTTTACGCGGTCCTTTTCATGCACATTCTGCATCGAACCGGATTGTCTGAAGAGAAAGCCCTTTGTGAATCCGTGGTTGTCGGTCATCCGTAAAAATCCCGAATCGTCATCGTTCCCATCCTGACGGCCGTCTCCGTATACACGGTCGAGCTCCCGCCGGTAGGCCCTGGCGGCGAGTGCAACATAGAGGATATTCTTCGTTCTTCCCTCGATCTTATACCCGTCGATACGAAGCGGCTTCATGCGGTCCAGCTCCCCCAGAAGGTTCAGGTCCCGTGAGTTCAGTATGTACGTTCCCTTCGAATCCTCCTCGATCGGGTGGAGATCGCCCGGTCTCTTTTCCTCCACGAGGTAGTATTTCCACCTGCACGTACCCGCGCATTCCCCCCTGTTTGCGTCTCTGCCCGCAAGCAGGTCGGAGAGGAGACATCTTCCCGAATAGGACACGCAAAGCGCTCCGTGAACGAATATCTCGAGCTCAACGTTCATGCATCTCTCGCGTATCCGCATAATTTCCCGGAACCCGAGCTCTCGCGCCAGTATGACCCGTTTTACACCGAGGTCACTCCAGAATCCGACGCTCTCCGAATTGGTGACGTTCGCCTGCGTACTCAGATGAACGGGTGTCGTGATTTTCAACCGTCTCACCAGCCGGAGCAGTCCGGGGTCGGAAATAATGAACGCATCGGGCCCCAGTTCCGCCGCCGCCAGCAGGGTCTTCTCGACCTCGTCGATGTCATGCTCATGCGCGAATATGTTCGCGGTCACAAAAAGCTTTTTTCCTGCCGTGTGGGCGTACCGGATAGACCGTTCGAGCATGGTCAGGTCGTACTGGTTCAGGTTGGCTCTGAGGGAGATGGATGGCGGCCCGGCATACACGGCGTCCGCACCGTATGCGAATGCGTATTTCAGCTTTTGCTCGTTTCCGGCCGGACATATGAGCTGAGGTTTCACCGTCTTTTCACAGCTGGGCACGGGAGAATCCTCCTGCCGTCTTCGGCCTCCGCCGGATAAATTAAATCCCATCTGTAAGAATGTATTTTCTGAAATATTCGTTTTCGAACAGGAAGGAACCATGGAAACGCGGTCGAACCCGGGAAGAAACGGCTAGTCCAAGCCCGCCTCATTCGTCGCTATCTTCAGCTTGTCGAGCTTTCCTTCTTCTTTACGAGGGGCGCGCGTTTTTTCATCGGACTCTTCTTTTTGCCGGGAGACGGGCGGCTTTTTTCTTTTCGCGGTTTTTTTCCCGGTTATTCCGACGATTTCCTCTATCTCCCTGCGGTCGAGTACTTCCTTTTCGAGGAGTCGTTTTGCGAGCCGGTCAAGCCTGGTCTTGTTCTCCGTGAGAATGGTCAAGGCCCTCTTATAGGCATCGTCGACAATCCGCCGAATCTCTTCGTCGATGAACTGCGAGGTCTGTTCTGAGTAATCCTTGTGACGGGCGATCTCCTTGCCGATGAAAATGGGTTCTTCCTTCTGGCCGTACAGGAGCGGTCCGAGCTTTTCGCTCATTCCCCACTCGCACACCATCTTGCGCGCCATACTTGTCGCCCGTTCAATATCGTTCCGAGCGCCCGTGGTTATTCCGCCCTTGCTGAACTCTATCTCCTCGGCGACACGTCCGCCCATAAGGAGAATCACCTGGTCTATGATATAGTCCCTCGTGAGGTTATGCTTATCCGATTCCGGAAGGCTCTGCGTCAAACCGAGCGAGAGCCCGCGTGGAATGATCGTCATCTTGTGTACCGGATCCGCGTTCGGCAGCAGCATTCCGAGAAGTGCGTGACCGGCCTCATGATAGGCGGTTACCTTCTTCTCTTCTTCGGATATGATGACACTCCTCCGCTCAGGACCCATCAGAACCTTGTCCTTTGCGAATTCGAACTCGTCCATGCCGACCCTGCGCTTGTTTCGCCGTGCCGCAAGGAGCGCGGCCTCGTTTACGAGATTGGCAAGGTCGGCGCCGGAAAAACCGGGGGTACCCCGGGCAATAACCTTGAAATTGACCGCTTTCGCAACGGGTATCTTCTGGGCGTGGACCTTCAGTATTCCCTCCCGGCCCTTGATGTCCGGTATGTCCACCACCACCTGCCTGTCGAACCTTCCGGGTCTGAGCAGGGCCGGATCGAGAACGTCGGGCCTGTTCGTGGCCGCCACCACGATGATACCCTCGTTCTCCTCGAACCCGTCCATCTCGACAAGGAGCTGGTTCAGGGTCTGCTCGCGCTCGTCGTGTCCTCCGCCGTAACCGGCTCCCCTGACCCTGCCGACGGCATCGAGCTCGTCGATGAAAATGATACAGGGCGAATGCTTCTTGCCCTGGTCAAAGAGGTCACGCACCCTGCTCGCGCCGACGCCGACGAACATCTCGACGAAATCCGATCCGCTCATACTGAAGAAGGGAACATCAGCCTCGCCCGCGATTGCCTTTGCAAGAAGGGTCTTTCCCGTACCGGGAGGCCCGATGAGGAGCAGGCCCTTCGGGATCTTCGCGCCGAGCCTCGTATATTTATCCGTGTCGCGCAGGTAATCGATGACCTCTTTCAGCTCCTCCTTGGCCTCCTCCACGCCCGCCACGTCCTCGAACGTGACCTTGCGGGCCGAATCAGGCTGAAGACGCGCCCTGCTCTTGCCGAACGAAAGCGCCTTGTTGCTCGTTCCCTGTATTTGCCTGAGCATGATGAACCAGAATATCCCGAGTATCAGTATCCAGGGAATTATGCCTACAAGGGCGTTGAGAAAGGGATAGTTCTTCTTCATCGCGCCCTTGAACTCGACACTGTTTTCCAGCAACAGTGGGATGAGGTTCGGGTCTTCATAGGGAATAATGGTATGAAACGAGATGAGTGGGGCTTCTCCCCCAGCAATATACCCGTAGATATCGGAATCGACGATCTTGAGCTGCTGTACCTTACCGTCTCTGACGAGCTGTATGAAGTTCGAATAATCGACCTCTTTGTAGGTTTCCTTCGGCTTGTTGAACATGAACATGAGAAAGAGGGCAACAAGTCCGATGATGGCGATGAGCGCCAGCCTGTTCGACGGCTTGAAGCTCTTGAAATCTTTTCTGTTGTCCACCGGAATCCTCTTTATACTATAACGAGCTCGGCTATGTAATCGAGCTCCCTGTATCTTTCATTATAATCCAGGCCGTATCCGACGACGAACCTGTCCTCGATTTCGAAGCCGCAGTAATCGACCGTTATGTCGATGTCCCGCTTGACCTTCTTATCCAGGAGCGTACAAATTTTCAGGCTCCTCGGATGATGGAGCTTCAGGTAATCGAGAATGTAACCGACCGTTAAACCGGTATCCACGATGTCCTCGACGAGGAGCACGTGTCTGTCACGGACGTCCATCTTCAAATCCTTGATGATGCGAACATCACCCGTTGACTTGGTTCCCTTATAGCTCGTAGCGGCGATGAAATCGGTATTCAGCGGGCTCTTTAACTCCCTGCACAGGTCGGCCAGAAAGATGAAAGCACCTTTCAGGTTACAGATGAGTATTAATTCCTCTGGTCCGTATTCACTTCGTATGAGGCGGGCGAGTTCTTCCACCTTTGCCTGTATTTGATCTCTGCTGATGAGAACTCTCAGTTCTTCCACGCCGGCCTTTCCGTCTGAAATAACCTGTATTCACGCTAAGATTGTTTACAGCTCAGTTCCCCGACACATACATTGACAGTGTCCGCGGAAACCATATAGTCGCGTGAAACCCTGTTGTCCTCACCGTAGATCGAACAAAATATCCCGATGATTTCGCCGTTATACTCCACCAGCGGAACCCGCTCCCTCTCAGAGGGCGGGACCTTGTGATCTATGAAAATATCCTTTATCTTTTTCGTTCCGAGATTACCCAGCGTTATCCGGTCTCCCTGCCTCCTGCTGCGAACCACGAGGGGAAGCTTCACCTTGTCGAAATCGAAATAGAGCTTTTTACCGCTGAAAACAGGTTTTTTTACCAGTGAGAACCGGATATGACCGCTGATTTCGTCAATAGAGAGCGATTTTCGGATCGACCTGACAAAATAAAGATACCCACTACCCTTTTCTTCGACAACTCTTTTCTCGAAACGAAGAACCCCATACTCGCAGAATACACGTAAATGTGAGTTGCTGAAAAGCTCCCTGTTCCCCTCTCCATTTATATTACTCAAACTATTCAGGACCTCGAAGGGAAGGTAAGTATCCTCGCCCGGAGGATTCAGGTTCTTCAGCATGTACAGTACGATCCTCCTCCGTAACGGGGTCTGTACGCGTAAGAATTTCTTTCGATCGATACGGTACCCCAGCGCGTCGCGGGAAAGAATGAGCGTTTCGAGCTCTTTTACAGCCAGATTGTCGAGAATTTCATTCTCCTCCTCAATTATGGACGATAGGTTGCTTATATGCTCACGGTATCGTCTGTTAAGGGATTCAAGCCGGGGGAGGACCGTATGTCTGATTCCGTTCCGCGGTATGGAAACATCGCTGTTCGTTTCATCCATACGATAGGGGATATCCCGCTCTTTGAGGAAAGTGAGGATGGATTCCCGTCCTATCCGAAGGAGGGGGTGAATGAAAGGCCCGGACCTGGCTTTTATTCCTGTAAACCCGGTGGGCCCCGTGCCCGAGATTATCCTGAAAATAACCGTTTCCGCCTGGTCATCGAGCGTATGACCCGTGGCAATGGAATCGCACCCGGTTCGATCCATGATATGCAGCAGAAAATGTCTGCGCTCCCTTCGGGCCCATTCCTCGATGCTTTCTCCCTTTCTCCGGGAAGACTGAATGTCGAGTTTTTCGGAGTGAAAGGAGAGCCCGAACCTCCCGGACATCCGCCGGACGAATTCCTCGTCGAGACGGGCCTCTTCACCTCTGAGTCCGTGGTTGATATGCGCGACTGAAAGCCGCAAATCGAGGTGGGACTTCATGAGAGAAAGAATATGGAGAAGAGCCGTCGAATCGGGACCGCCTGATACCGCGACAAGAATTTTGTCACCCCGGTCGAGGATTTTCTTTCGTGTGCAGTAATCCATGACCCGGTACAGCACCCGGTCTCCCGGCTCAGAAGCCTTCACGGTTCCGCCATTCCTTTCTCGGTATTGTTACGATATTCGTATCACAGCGGGGTACGCTTCCTGACGGCGGGGCATATGCAAGTCGGCTCGCGAGACCGAATTTCCGGAGGGTGCTATGTATTGTTGTACTTGTTCATCGCCTCTTCCATTGTTCCCGCTATCATCTCGTGAAGGGCGCTGACCGCCTTGTTTTTTTCGCTTTCAAGAGCCTTTCGCTCTTCAGGCAGGAAATCTTCCAGCACGTAATCGCAGAGTGCCATTTCCGAGCTCGCTTCCGGGCGTCCGATTCCGAACCGCATCCTGGGGAAATTGTCTGACTTCAGTGAATAGATAAGTGACTTTATACCGTTATGCCCTCCGGAACCTCCCCTTTTACGAATGCGTATCTTTCCAAAGGGGAGTTCCGTATCGTCGGCGACAACAATGATATCCGTCGTTTTTACCTTCAGGAAGCTTGCGAGGTAAAGCACCGCTTCGCCGCTCAGATTCATGAACGTCTGCGGTTTGAGAAGGACGACTTCCTCTCCGGCGCACACACCGCGTCCGAAAATCGCCTTTTTTTTCTTTATACAGAGATCTATACCGTGGACGCGGGCAAATGTCTCGACAATTATGAACCCGATGTTGTGCCGGTTTTTTTCATACTTTCTTCCCGGATTTCCGAGTCCGACAACCAGCTTCAATGATACCCCCACCCTCAGCGCGGGAATAATCTCCGGCTAAGATTTATTCCCGACTATTCTTTCACTGTAACCGAATAGAGAAAAAATTACTCCGAATCGGATTCTGTTTTTGCGTCAGCCTCCGTTTCCGCCTCCGGTTTCTCTCCCTCTTCCGGTTCTTCGCCTTCGACGGGAATCTCCTCTTCCAGAACCGGCTCTTCCACCTTGGTCGGAGTACCGATCGTGATAACGACCTGGTCGGGATTCGATAGTATCCTGACCTTGTCACTTACCTCGATATCCCTGACATGCAGCGAATTTCCGATATCCATATCGCTTACATCGAGGCTGATCGAATCGGGAATATCTTTAGGCAGGCACTCGACTTCGATGTCCCTGATAAAGACTTCGAGAATTCCGCCCTTCTTGACGCCAACCGAAGAACCGGTGACCTTGATCGGGATTTCCGTCTTCAGCATCTTCCCCTTTTCAAACTCGAGAAAATCGACATGCGTAATGGTCCGTTCGACCGGGTCCATCTGGAAATCCTTAACAATAACTTCGGTCTTATCCTTGCCGTCGATGGTAATGGTGATAATGGAATGCTCCCCTATCTCCTCGAAAAGCCTGCTGAACTGGTGCGCGTTGATTGTCAGGTTCCTGTTTCCCTTATATCCGTAGAGAACCGCCGGAATCAAACCCTTCCTTCTCATTCTGCGTGCCGGCCCTTTTCCTGTCTTCTCCCTTTGCTGCATATCAAGTATCTTTTCCATTGTAAATTCCTCTTGCTTTTCTTTTATTTTCCCCTACTCCAGTACGGTGATATTATTGGAGTAAGCGTCGAGAAAAAGCGGTGATACCGATTTATCCTCGTGTATTCTCCGTATCGCATCAGCCATGAGGCTCGCTATCGACAGAACCTCGACTTTTTTCGCATCCTTTCTCTTCTCTTCATTAAGATAAATGGAATCGGTAACAACCACTTTGGTCAGTGCCGAACTGTTTATGGTATCAAGTGCATTTGCCGAGAAAACGCCGTGCGTCGCACAGGCATAAATCTTCTTTGCACCCCGCTCCGCCAGGACGTTTGCCGCACTGCACAACGTTCCCGCGGTATCGATCATATCGTCCAGTATGATGAGATTCGACCCGGGGATAAGGTTCTCGCCGATGATGTTCATAACGGTCGCCTTGTTCTTTTCATACCTCCTCTTGTCGATAATAGCCATATCCGCTTTCAGGAGCCGGGCGAAAAACCGGGCTCTTTCCACTCCACCGGCATCGGGTGAAACAATGGTATACTGCTCCTTGCTCTTCTTGAAATAATCGAAGAGAACCGGTGTGGCGAAGAGATGATCGACCGGTATATCGAAGTATCCCTGTATCTGCATAGCGTGCACATCGAGCAGTAAAATCCTGTTGGCACCGGCCGTGGTGATCAAATTTGCCACGAGCTTGGACGTTATGGGCGACCGGGGCTGGGCTTATCGGTCCTGGCGTCCGTACCCGTAATAGGGAATAACAGCCGTTATCCTGCCCGCGGACGCCCGTTTCAGTGTATCGAGCAGAATAAGCAGCTCCATGAGATTCTCGCTCGACGGATTGCAGGTCGGCTGTATGACGAAAACGTCCTCGCCTCTGACCGATTCATTGATCTGTACAAAGATCTCCCTGTCCGCGAATCGGCAGATTTCCACATCCGTTATGCTCACTTTGAGGCAATCCGCGAGTCTCTCAGCCAGATACTTGTTTGCCGTACCGGATATAATCTTCAAATCTGATCTAACCACTGGATCACCCTTCCTTTTTTTTGTATTCGTCGTATGCTATCCGGATACCGTTTACTCGATGGTTAAAACCAACCGTATTGTAAGGGATAGTGAGTGAATAAAGGTAATGCTTCAACACCTTATATACCGGTCCTCAGGATCAGGACACGCTCAATTTTAAACGTGCGGTCGGTCTTTCAACTTACTCTGGGGCGGGAGGATTCGAACCCCCGAATGTCAGGACCAAAACCTGATGGCTTA
>CAYWUT010000128.1:0-9381 GCA_964460545.1 uncultured Spirochaetota bacterium | reverse complement strand
ATGGCGTTGCTGAGTATGCGCCAGTCGCGTGCGCCGGCCTTTTGTTAGATAAAGAAGTAAGCGCATTGAAAAAAATCATGGAAAATCCTGCGCGCCCGTTAGTTGCAGTGATTGGTGGCTCCAAAGTTTCTACCAAGTTAAAACTATTAAATTCCATTGCTGAAGTAGTTGATTGCTTAATCGTCGGCGGAGGCATCGCCAACACATTTTTAGCAGCCACCGGACATAAAGTTGGTGGTTCATTGTATGAGCCAGATTTAGTCGATGACGCGAAAAAAATCTTATTGACACTCGATACCAAGGCGGCAAAATTCGGCCTTGCGCGGTCATATTTGGAATCAGGTGACTTCGAAAGCGGAATGGAGCTTCTGGAACAGCTTTTACCCTATGACGCAACCGGTGAAATAAACAGCTACTATACGGAAAAAACCTACCTGTACGCCGAACGGTTTCTGTTCGACCGTCCCGAGGAAGCGCTTCCCCTCCTCAGGAGAATAGACGAACGGAACCCCAGGTCCGAATACGGTGAGCTGGCCCTCTATCAGCTCATCCGGTATTATTACGGGTCGGGAGACTATAAAACGGCGCTCACGCTGGTGGGGAAAGCCCTGGACAACGGTGTCCGGGATAAAGACGAGGATATCACACTCCTGAAGGGTTTTATTTTGTACGATAACCGTGATTTCCTCAGCGCGCTCAAGACCTTCAGGCAGTTTATCACGGTCTATCCATCGAGTGTCAGGCTGCAGGAAGCCCGGCAGTGGAAGGCGATGTGCGAGCGAAGCATAAAGTACCTGGGCTGAGCCTCCTCTATTTATCATAATTTCCAATGAATTATTTCCCAAACAGACGAAACAATTTTCCCGTAATCCGTGTTTATAGTGGGTGTGAACCTCAATAATAATTTTCGGGAAAGATGGCTTGCTTTTATTTTTACTTCATACTACTTTTAGCATTCATAAAGGGATGGGGATATGGAAGAAAAGGAGAAGACAAAGGCGCTTGAAACCGCGCTGATCGGAATCGAGAAACAGTACGGCAAGGGCTCGGTCATGAAGCTCGGGCAAAAACGTGCCGATATCGACATTCCGGTCATACCAACGGGATCGCTCGGGCTCGATATCGCGCTCGGAGTCGGGGGTATTCCACGGGGAAGAATAACCGAGATCTATGGTCCCGAGTCCTCGGGAAAGACGACACTCGCGCTTCATATAATCGCCGAAGCACAGAAGAGGGGAGGCATCGCAGCTTTCATAGATGCCGAACATGCGCTCGATCCCCGCTACTCGAAACATCTCGGTGTCGATATAGAAAATCTCCTCGTTTCGCAGCCCGACACCGGCGAGCAGGCACTTGAAATAACGGAATCCCTGGTAAGAAGCGGAGCACTCGATGTCATTGTCATAGATTCCGTTGCCGCACTCGTACCGAGGGCGGAGATAGAGGGCGATATGGGTGACGCCCATATGGGTCTTCAGGCGCGTCTCATGTCCCAGGCTTTGAGAAAGCTTACGGCGGTCATAAACAAATCGAAAACCAGCGTCGTCTTCATCAATCAGATACGAATGAAGATCGGCGTTATGTTCGGAAGCCCTGAAACAACGACGGGCGGAAACGCCCTCAAATTCTACTCCACGGTAAGGCTCGATATTCGACGGATCGAGACTCTGAAAAAGGGCACCGAGGCGATCGGGAACAGGGTCAAGGTGAAAGTGGCAAAGAACAAGGTCGCTCCTCCTTTCAAGATTGCCGAGTTCGAAATCATGTATGACAGGGGCATATCGAAGTCGGGTGAGCTCCTCGATCTCGGAACGAACCTCGGGGCTATTCAGAAAAGCGGTACGTGGTATTCGTACGGAGAAGACAGGATAGGGCAGGGTCGAGAAATTGCAAAAAAATTCCTCATTGACAATCCTTCCATTGCAGATGAAATAGAAAAAAAGGTCAGAAAGCAGGTTTTTTCCGATTCCGAAAAAAAACCGGTGGAAGGGTCTCAGGTAAAACCTTAAACCTCGGAATACCTCTATGCGAAAGCTCCCCGGTATATTATTCCGTCCAGAGAATGAGGAGAAACCATGCTGAAGGTGATCATCAACGGTGCTGCAGGGAGAATGGGGCGAGCGAATGTCGCCGTATTCAGCAGCAGCAGCGAAGTTACCGTTACGGGCGCCCTGGAATCCGAAAACTCGGCCTACATCGGACTTGACGCCGGAAGTGTGGCCGGCGTGGACCCGATCGGCGTTCAAATAACCGTGGGTCTGGAAGAAATCATCGACGGTGCGGACATCATCGTTGATTTCACTACCTGTGAAACATCATACAAAATACTTGAGATCGCGCGCTCGCACAAGAAGGGCGTTGTTATAGGAACAACGGGTTTCACCGATGAGCAGTACAGGGAGATCAAAAAGATTGCCGGTGAAATACCCGTGCTTCTCTCTCCGAACATGAGCCTCGGCGTCAATACGCTTCTCTACCTCGTCAGGAGGGCCGCCGAGCTTCTCGGTGAGGACTACGAAGCCGAAATACTGGAGATCCATCACAACAAGAAAAAGGATGCCCCTTCCGGCACCGCGCTCCAGTTCGCGCGCACCATATCACAGGCCAGGGGAAAAAACCTCGATGATATCGGCGTGATGCAGAGGAACGGTTTAATCGGGGCCAGGCGGCATGAGGAGATAGGTGTGATGTCCTTAAGGCTTGCCGATGTAATCGGGGAGCATACGATACTCTTTGGGGGTCCGGGTGAGCGTATTGAATTCGCACACAGGAACACCAGCAGAAAGACATACGCCGCAGGCGCACTCAGAGCAGCCCGTTTCATTTACGGGAAGGAAAAAGGATTGTTCAGCATGGCGGATGTACTCGGGCTCGAATAGGCGGATTACGAATAACGGGTATGAATACTCGCGTGAAGAGTAAGGAAGGGGAGTGTCTTACCTACCTCGGTCTCGGGTCCAATCTGGGTGACAGAGAAAAGAACCTGCTTCTCGCGGTACGGAAGATAGGTGGGTCGTGCACGCTTCTCCGGCACTCTTCTATTTACATGACGTCTCCTGTCGGGTATACCGATCAGCCGGATTTTCTCAACATGGTTGTCGAGGTCGATTCGCACGGGATTGACCCCTATCGGCTCCTCGATTTCGTCAAGGGAATAGAGCGGGAGATGGGAAGAAAGAAAACCCGTCGATGGGGACCGCGAATCATAGATATCGATATCCTTTTCATGTCAGGAAAAACCGTTGTATCGGATACGCTTCAAATTCCGCACAGGGAGATGTTCAATCGACGATTCGTCCTCATACCGCTCAGTGAAATAACTCGGACTCTTCCCGGATATGATAAACCCATACGGGCCACAGGGGATTCGTTGGAAGCGGAAGGGGAGGATGACAAAGTCTTACTCTACAGACCCGGAAAGGAACTGAATCTCCATGCAGGCGTATAAGAGCACTGAGGGGCAACCTTCGCTGGGAGATACCAACTCCGCGATTATAAGGCTCGATAATTTCGAGGGTCCCTTCGACCTTTTGCTCTATCTTGTAAAGAATGCAAAAATCAATATATTCGACCTCTCGTTATCGGGAATAACCGGCCAGTTTATCGATGTGATCGGTCAAAATGACCTGGAATCCACCGCGGATTTTATTTTTACGGCTGCGGAGCTTCTCTATCTAAAATCGAGGACGCTCATACCCATTGAGACGGAGATCGAGGATGAATCGGAGGATGACAGGGAAGAGTATATCGAAAATCTTATTGAATACCAGAAATATAAAAATGCTACGATGCTTATTAAAAAGAATATGGATTCCGGCAGGATCCTCATGCGGAGGGACCCTCAGTATGTCATGGATTTTGACGATGTGGAGAACTGGGTGGAGGTCTCGGTCATGGACCTCATCATGGCTTTCTCCAGGGTGGTTCAAGAGGTCGATACTCCTCTCCTCAAGATCGGGATCGAGGAGATTACCATCGAGGACAAGATAGACGACATTCTCAATCATTTGATCGACGAGCAGGACGTGATGTTCAAATCGCTCTTCCCGGCGGCATGTTCGAGGTACGAGCTCATCATTACGTTTCTTGCCCTCCTAGAGCTTGTAAAGATGAAAAAAATATTTATATTACAGCACAGGCTCTTCGGAAATATCAAACTGGTCAGGAGAGAGAGCGCGTAATGTCACAAAACGATGACGAACTGCTCGTCAAGCTCACGGAGGCCGTCCTCTTCCTGGAGAACAGGCCGGTGCATGTGGGAGCTGTTGCGAAGATAACGGGCAGGAGCAGGGAAAAGGTAAGGGACGCCCTCAAAAAACTTGAACAGAAGCTGAACACACAGAAATCGGCCCTGAGGGTTATCAGAAACGAGCGGGATGATTATTATCTAACCATAGAAAAGGACCTCTATGCAAAGCTCGGCAAGTATTACGATGCAAGCAAAAAAATAAAACTGTCGCCACAAGCCCTTGAAACGCTCTCCATAGTCGCTTACAAACAGCCCGTTACAAAGAGCGAGATAGAAAAAATACGCGGAGTCGGTGTGGATTATGTACTTCGCATACTCCTCGAATGGGAGTTTGTAAAGGTGGTTGGAAAAAAGTCCGTACCGGGAAAACCTTCACTCTATGGAACCACCGAAAAGTTTCTCAAGTATTTCGGACTGCTTAGTCTGCGTGATCTTCCTGATCTCAATGCATTCGAGCGGGCGTAATATACTCCATGGGAATAAGGCTACAGAGAATAATCGCGGGCAGGGGTTATACCTCGAGGCGAAAAGCTGAACGGCTCATACTGGAGGGTCGTGTTCGAGTCGACGGCACGGTAGTTGATCAGCCGGGAACTCAATTCCCCTGGAATGCCGAGATCGAAATCGACGGTAAACGGGTGGGGAAAGTACCGCCCGTATACATCATGCTCAATAAACCGATCGGATACCTGTGCTCGAAACACGATCCCGAAGGGAGACCCCTTGTGTATGATCTGCTCGATACCGTGCACAGGGATGCGGGCGTTTTCAGCGTCGGGCGCCTCGACTATTTGTCCGAGGGACTGCTGCTTTTTACGAACAACGGCGTATTTGCAAACGCCGTTATTCACCCTTCCAGCGGTATCTTAAAACAATACCTGGTTTCAACCTACAGAGACATACCGTATAAAACAATTGCTGAATGGAAAAGCGGTGTATATATTAAGGGGGTACGGTACGCGATTCATCGTTTTAAGCGTATCTCTTCAAAGAAGGTCCTGCTGGTTCTCGCTGAAGGAAAAAATCGTGAAATCAGGAGGCTCTTTGAATCCATAAATCTCGAAGTAAAACGGCTCACGCGGGTCGGTCTGGGACCGCTGAAGCTGGGAAAACTCGCTCCTGGAACGTACAGGTCACTTACCCGGGAGGAGAAAGATGCCGTCATACGCGAGTCTCGAAAACATATCCCCCCCATAAAAGAATCTTTGGATAATCGTAATCGTACAACCGGGAGAATATCTCGATAGTGATAATAGCAATTGACGGCCCCTCGGGCGCAGGAAAGAGTACGGTCGCAAAACGTGTAGGGAAAAAGCTCGGCATACTCTATCTGGATACGGGGGCCATGTACAGGGCGTTTACGCTCTATGCAATCGAGCGGGTCGTGGACCTTCATAATCATAAAGCCCTTGAAAAAGCACTTGCGGAGTGCGATATTTCCATGAACGGGCATACCGTCTATCTGAACGGACGGGATGTATCAAGCGAGATAAGAAACACAGAGGTAACCGACCGGGTGAGCTATATATCGAGCCTGCCCTTTGTAAGGAAAAAAATGGTTGAACTTCAAAGAATCATGGGTAAAAATAGGGATGTTGTTGCCGAGGGCAGGGATATCGGCACTGTTGTTTTTCCAGAGACACCCTATAAGTTTTATCTGGATGCCGCTATCGAGGAGCGGGCGCGGCGAAGATACAATGATGAGAAGAATGTGTCTTCAGGGCTTGACATTGAATCCATAATCAGCAGGATAGAACGGCGGGACCGCTTCGACAGTACAAGGGAACTGTCTCCTTTGAAGAAGGCTTCCGACGCGCACTACATCGATTCCACGGGATTAACGGTCGACCGGGTGGTCGATATCATAATTAAAAAGGTCAAAGAAGAGGAAAGAGGAGTGGTCAGTAATGGAGAATGACACGCTTGAAACCCGAGACGCTGTAAAAACGGAAATACCTGCCGGAGAAACGGTAGAAGAACAGTTCAACATGGAACAGATTCAGGATCTTTCTTCCTTTGAAGAGGGGAAGATCATCGAGGGTATGATTGTCGCCTCTACTCCTGATTCCGTTTTTGTGGATATCGGGTACAAATCGGAGGGTGAAATACCCAAAGCGGAGTTTAAGCAGGAACCGGTTCAGGGAGAAAAAATCCATGTCATGATAATGAGGATGGAGAACCGGGAGGGCCGGCTCGTTCTTTCCAAGCAGAAGGCTGACGATATTCTCAAGTGGGGCGAGGTAAGACAGTCCTTTACCGATAATATCCCGGTCGAGGGGCGTATCGTGGAGACCGTCAAGGGCGGTTACCGGGTAATGGTCGAAGGAAGCTTCCCGGCGTTCCTTCCCGGTTCCCAGGCCGCGATGAGAAGGGTGATGGAGCCGAAGGATTTTGTCGGCAAGACCATGCTTTTCAAGATCGACAAGATAGAGGGAAAGAGCAATATCGTACTCTCGCACAGGAAGTATCTGGAGGAACTGCGGGAACGGAAGATAAACGAGTTCTTTTCGACCAGAAAGGTCGGAGATACGATAGATGGTGTGGTCAAGGATATTGTCAGCTACGGCGCATTCGTGGACCTCGGGAGTATCGACGGCCTCCTGCATACCAATGATATATCATGGGGAAGGGTGCAGGACCCGCGCAAGCATCTCGACAAGGGCGAGGAAATCCAGTGCAAGATTTTGTCCATGGATGACGAAAGCAGGAAGGTTTCACTCGGCTTGAAACAGCTCGTTCCGGACCCCTGGGAATCTTTTGAGGACAGGTATGAAAAGGGAGGGCGAAATCGCGGAACGGTCACCAAGCTGACGAATTTCGGAGCTTTCGTAGAGCTGGAAGAGGGTATTGAGGGACTCCTCCATGTTTCGGAGCTCTCATGGACAAAACGTATCAACCATCCGAAAGAGGTGCTCAAGGAGGGAGAATCGGTCGAGGTGATGATACTCGATTATAATCTCGAGAAGAAAACCGTGTCGCTCGGCCTGAAGCAGGTATTGGCCAACCCGTGGGATGATATCGATACGCGCTATCCGGTCGGTTCCAGGGTGAAAACGAAGGTTGCCAGGGTGACGAAATTCGGGCTGTTCCTCGAGATTGAGGAGGGTATCGACGGACTTCTGCACTTCGATGATATTTCATGGACGAAGCAGGGAAAAAGCATGGGGGACAAGTACAAGAAGGGCGATTCGCTCGAAATATCGGTCCTCTCCATAGACAAGGAAAACAGAAGAATCAGTCTCGGATTGAAGCAGCTGCAGGAGAATCCCTGGAAGAGCTTGAAGGAAAAACATCCCAGAGGAAGCGTGGTAAGCGGTACGGTTACGAGCATTGTGGATTTCGGTGTTTTCGTTCAAGTGGATGAGGACATCGAGGGCCTGATACACATATCCCAACTGTCGACCGAGCGGGTGGAGGATCCCCACGATTTCTGCAAGGTCGGAGATGAATTAAAGGCCGTTGTTCTTGATATTGATGAGAAGAAGAAAAAGGTCACACTGAGCGTGAAAGAGCACCTTACTCATCTCGAACAGAAAGAGATAACCAAGTATCTCGAAAAAGGCGATTCCAACAAATCCGTTACGCTTGGCGATCTCATCGATATGGAGAAACTGGGAAAATAAATGGAGCCTTCTGCAGAGGCCAACCACTTCAAAGAAATAATAAAAATCAGCACACTCATAAACTCAACGCTTGAGATAAACGAAGTCCTCAACCGAATTATGAACTCGGCGAATCGTGTGGTGAATGCCGAGGCAAGTTCCCTCCTCCTCCTAGACGAAGCGACAAACGAGCTCTATTTCCACGTTGCGCTCGGAGACAAGGGTGAGCAGGTGAAGAAGTTCACACTGAAGATGGGGGAGGGGATAGCGGGCTGGGTCGCACAGAACTCGAAACCCCTCATCGTGCCTGATGTTCACATGGACAAGCGGTTCTTTGCGGAGGTGAGCGAGAAGGTGGAATATAAGACCAAATCCATCTTGTGCGTACCCCTCAAGCTGAAGCAGAAGACGATCGGGGCTCTGGAGGTCATCAACAAGATCGGAGGGGGTTCCTTTACCCTTGGAGACCAGGAGCTTCTTGAAACTTTTTCGAATCTTGCGGGTGTGGCTATTGAGAATGCCCATCTTTATCAGGATATAAAATCCGAAAACATTACCCTCCGAAAGGAGCTCCTGAACGGAAACAAGCCGCCGCACCTTATAACCAGCTCGAGTATCATGCTGGAAAAGCTCGAGATGGCGGACCAGGTCGCTCCGACCGGAACCACCGTCCTTCTTCTCGGAGAAAGCGGTACCGGGAAGGAACTTTTCGCGGAGTACATTCACTACAAGAGCGACAGGGCCAATAAGCCCCTTATCAAGGTAAATTGCGCGGCCATCCCCGAGAGCCTCATTGAAACCGAGCTCTTCGGCCATGTAAGGGGAGCTTTTACCGACGCTGTGAGGGACAAGATGGGCAAGTTCGAGCTCGCGAACGGGGGGTCCATCTTCCTCGACGAAGTCGGCGAGCTTTCCGTATCGGTACAGTCCAAGCTCCTCAGGGTGCTTCAGGACAGGATAGTACAGCGTGTCGGCGGCAACACGTCGAAGAAGGTCGATATTCGGCTCATGGCGGCAACAAACAAGAACCTCTATGAAGAGGTTAAACAGGGCGGATTCAGGGAGGACCTTTTTTTCAGGTTGAACGTGTTTCCCATATACATACCGCCGCTGAGAGAGCGGAAGGGCGATATACCGGGTCTCGCCGATTATTTTCTCAAGAAGTTCAACAGTGACTTGAAGAAGAATTTAACCGGCTTCTCGAAGGAAAGTCTCGACATCCTTATGGGACATTACTGGCCGGGTAACGTACGGGAGCTTCAAAATGTCATAGAAAGGTCCGTTGTACTCTGCAGGAACGATCACATAACGCATAAGGACCTCTATCTGGGCAACGAAGATATGGCGTCCAGGGGCATGGATGTTGAACCCGTTTTCCCGCTGAAGAAAGCGGTGACGGAATTCAAAAAAAACTACATAACGCGCGTTCTTGAGTACGCGGGGTGGAAACAGACAAAGGCTTCGGATATACTGAAGATACAGAGAACATACCTCTCACGGCTTATCAGTGAGCTCAAAATCAACAAGATG
>CAYWUT010000127.1:0-9391 GCA_964460545.1 uncultured Spirochaetota bacterium | reverse complement strand
CGAATTATCAATATTGGATCGTATTTAGCTCAATTCAATGTGTACTCAAAGTGGTACGGGCCGTATTGTGCGGCAAAAGCAGCTGTTATTGCTTTAACCCAGGTCGCAGCTCAGGAATGGGCTCCTGATATCCTTGTTAATGCCGTCGGCCCGGGAGATGTAGAGACTGAAATGATGGAGAAGGAATGGCAGGAAGCTGCTGATAGATTGAATGTTCCAAAAGAAAAAGTGAAAGAAGAATACAGGAGCAGGCTTATATTGAGGAGATTTGAGAAACCGTCTGATATCTCCAAGGTCGTCCTGTTTTTGTGTTCGCCTCTTGCAAATCAAATTACCGGCTCGCATCTTATAGCAGGTGGCGGGCTGCCGTTTGTTATCTAATTCAAATAAAGGATATCGTATGCCAATCAAAGAAACTACTTTCGGAGTAATAATTACTTCCCGAGACTTCTTTAATCCGGATTTGGCCTTGCTTGGAAGAAAAAAGCTGTTGAACAAATTGGACGGTATGAATTTCAGATACGTTATTTTAAAAGAAAATGAAACACCAAATGGTGCGGTTGAAACCTTTGCTGATGCTGAAAAATGTGCGGAATTATTTCGTTCACATAGAAACGAGATTGATGGAATAATCGTAAGTCTTCCGAATTTCGGTAACGAGGTGGCGGTAGCCACAGCTATTGATTTATCAGGATTAAATGTACCGGTCTTAATACACGCATTCGAAGATGATTTGGAGAAGATGGACATCGAAAACAGAAGAGACGCTTTTTGCGGTAAGATATCATTATGTAACAATTTATACCAAAGAAACATTAAATATACGAATACATCCAAACATGTTTGTACTATTGATTCAAAGCTTTTTGAGGACGATCTAAAGTACTTTAGCAGGGTTTGCTCGGTAGTGAAGGGATTGTCGCATGCTCGAGTAGCTGCAATAGGTACAAGACCCGATCCGTTTCATACAGTCAGATTCTCGGAAAAATTATTACAGGCTCACGGCATTACCACCTGCACGGTAGATCTGTCCGAGATAATCTTCAGTGCATTGAAAATGAGTGTTACGGATGATGTTAAACGAAGAGTCGATGAGATCAAAAGATATGGAGATGTTCCGAAGGACGTTGACGAAGAAAATATAATTAAAGAAGCCAAGCTCTCATTAGTGATAGAGAATTGGCTTGTCGAACATAAATGTGATGCAAGTGCAGTACAGTGCTGGAACTCCATACAAAATAATTATGGAACAGCTACCTGTCTGGCAATGAGCATGATGACGGAAAAGGGAATGCCGAGTGCATGCGAGACCGACGTTCTCGGAGCTCTGTCCATGTATGCTCTTTATCTGGCTTCCGGAGAGCCGGCTGGATATTTGGACTGGAATAACAATTACATGGAAGAACCGGATAAATGTGTATGCCTGCATTGTTCGAATTTCCCCAAAAGTTTTATAGGCAAAGATTTTGAAATATCGCATTTAGACCTTTTGGGAGAAACCCTGGGGAAAGACAAATGCTTCGGCGCCTGCAAAGCCACTATAGCACCGGGGTTTATGACATTTTGTAAAATATCCACAGATGATAAAAACGGTCGAATGAAGTGCTATGTTGGAGAAGGAAAATTTACGAATGATCCTGTTGATACGAAGGGTGGTGTCGCCGTCTGTAAAATTAACAATCTTCAAGAATTGATGCATTACATTTGTGAAAATGGGTTCGAGCACCATATTTCTATGAACAGGTCTAAATCTTCACTGGTTCTTAAGGAGGCTTTTGAGAAATATCTGGGTTGGGAAACTTACAGACATTGCTAATGGTGAAAATATTGTGTGTACAATTCTTGCGCTTGAAACATCGTAGACACGGTCACTATAGATTCCTTTAAATCGAGAATTATAAAACTTACCATCAACATAGCTTTTGTAATCGTAGGGGTGGACGAGGCTGATCATAATGCAGGTTAGACCAGCCCAGATAAAGAGTGCTGCACGGCCTCCGGAGGGAAGACCCGGGGCCCCGGTCAGGACGGCGGCCGTCCTCCCGGTATGAAGGGGATATAGTGCGACATACAGCGCCTTATGTCCTACCGCACCTTATACACATCCATGTGCGGTGCGGTATTAGAACATCCCTGTTCGTCATCCCTGTACGGCGCTGCATTAGAACATACCGTACCTAGTGCACATCCATGTGCGGTACGGTATTAGAACATCCTTGTTCGTCATCCCTGTTCGTCATCCCCGCTGATTATTGCGCTCCACTTCTTCCGAGCCTGTAATCAGACCGACGACCTCCTCAGGCGTGGTATCCTTTGTTATACGCTCCGCCACCTTTTTACCTCTCCGCATAATCACAAGGCGGTCCGTCACGGAAAAAATGTCGTAGAGCTGGTGACTGATGATGATGATCGGGATGTTATGCGAACGCAGCAGCCGCACGAGGTCCAGCACCTTGCTCTGCTCATGGACTCCGAGTGCGGCCGTGGGCTCGTCCATTATCAGCAGCTTGGCGTTCCAGTAGATGGAGCGGCATATGGCAACGGCCTGTCTCTGCCCTCCGGACAGGGTTTTTATCTGGTTGTGCAATGAGGGGATTTCGATCTCAAGGCGTTTGAGGACCTTTTTCGATTCCTCCTGCATGAAATCATGGTCCAGGACCCTGATTAAGCCGAGAAAGGGTTTGGTTTTCTCGCGACCCAGAAAGATATTGGAGTAGGCGTCGAGGTTTTCCGCCAGGGCCAGATCCTGATACAAGGTCTCAATCCCGAGCTCCAGGGCGTACATAGGGCTGATCATCTTCACCTCTTTGCCCTGGAAGAAGATCTGGCCTTCTTCGGGGTGGTAGACTCCGGAGATCATTTTAATCAGCGTAGATTTCCCGGCTCCGTTGTCTCCAAGCAGGCCGACAACTTCGCCTGGATACACCTCCATGTCCACACGGTCCACTGCCACGAGACCTCCGAAACGCTTGGTCAGGCCACGCACTTCGAGCATTGGATTCTCCATCTAATTACTCCTTCCGATCAGCTCAGGGAAGAACTGATCGATCACCACGGCAAAGACCAGTATCCCGCCGATGACGATGTAGCGATTGTGGAACGGGATGCTCAGGTTCACCATTCCGGTTTCAAGCGTGGCGATAATCAGTGCCCCTATAATGGTGCCTTTCACCGTCCCGGTTCCGCCGTACAGGCTGGCTCCGCCAATTACCACGGCCACTACTGCATCCAGCATCCGGGCGCTGCCTGCATCGGCCCTGCCGGTCACATATTTCAAAACATAGAGCACCCCCGACAGGGAGGCGAAGAAAGAGGAAATCATGTAGATGAGTGTCAGATGTCTGGTAACATTGATGCCGGAGCGTAAGGCTGCGTCTTTACTGCCGCCTATGGCGTAGGTGTGCCGGCCGAAGCGCGTACGCCGCAAAACAAAAGAGAATACAGCAACAACAATGAAGGCAATCACCACGATGATGGGGATGATTGCAAGCATGGAGCGCATCTCCAGACGAGTTATGTTTTGCGGCCGAACGAGGAAAGACACCATCTTCCGCGGTACTATGTACAAAAGGTATTCGTTGCCTATTACTCCGGCAGCCGGCGGCAGGCCTGAGATCGGTGTATTATTTGAAATGATCTCCGAGAAGCCGTAGGCAATACCATACATGCCGAAAGTAGCGAGAAAGGGAGGCACCTTCAGACGGGCGACCAGTGTGCCGTTGACCCACCCGGGTATAAGCCCGATTATGAGGCAGATCAAAGCCGCGAGCGGAATGGAGGCGGCCTGGGGCAATCCCGCTGCCTGGAGTATGACCATGAATTTTGCACAGATCACCGCTCCGAAACCCATGACAAATCCCACGGAAAGATCGATCCCGCCTGTAATGATGACGAAGGTTTCACCCATTCCGAGGAGCAGGACCACGGTGCAGGCAACAAATATATTCTGTATGTTCTCGAGGGTCAGGAACCGGGTGCCCAGCACGGTGAAAGCGATAAATTCCAGCAGCAGGAACAGCAGAACCCAATTACGGCCCATCCAAAGTACGGCCCGACCGCTGTTCTTCGAATTCTTTGCAAACGGTGCGTCAGGCACTGATGGTCCTCCTCTCAGGAGTGAGTTGATCAATCACTACGGCAGTGATCAGAATCAGTCCCGTGGCGATGTAGCGGTAAAAAGAAGGGATGCCGGTTATATTCAATCCTGTTTGCAGGGTTATCAGGATGAGAATGCCGATCACCGTTCCGCCGATCGTACCTTTACCGCCCATGAGACTGGCACCGCCGATCACAACAGAGGCTATGGCAAACAGCTCATAAGATGAGCTCATCGTTGTGAAATTACCGATCCCGGCCCGGAACACGTAGAGAACTCCGGCCACGGCCGCAAACATCGACGAGATGATATATACACGCACCAGGTGACCCGGCACATTGATCCCGGCCCGAATGGCTGCATCCATACTCCCGCCGATCGCATAGGTGTGCCGTCCGAACTTGGATCGTTCCAGAATAAAGGCGAATACGATCAGGATGACCACGGTTACAATGACGGTTGTCGGCAGGATACCGGTCAGTGCCCGCAGTTCGTCGGGATTCAGGTTCTGCGGTCTGTGAAAAAAGGAAAAGCTTTGCCCCGGAATCAGGTAGGCTAAAAAACCATTACCGATCTCCCTCGCCCGTGGTGGTAGAAAATATATCGGGAATCCCTCACACAGATTCAATGCTATACCGTTGGCTATACCGTACATACCCAACGTAGCGATGAATGGGGGCACACGCAGGCGGGCGACCAGCAAGCCGTTGATGAGTCCCGGGATAACCCCCAGGACCAGACCCACGGCAGCCCCGATAATCATGCTGACCGCTTCGGGATGGCCTGCGGCGTGAAGGTTGCGCATGATTATCGCCGAGGACACATTGACAAAACCCATTACGAAACCGACTGACAGATCGATGCCGCCTGTAATGATGACGAAGGTCTCTCCCGCAGCCAGGAGGGCATAGGTAGTGGAGAAGTAGAGTATATTGGTAAAGTTCCTGAATGCGAAAAAGTTCGGAGCCCACACGCTGAACACGATCAGCATGAGCAGCAGAAAGAATGTCGACCACCGATCCCCGATAAAGAGAACGATTCTCTGTGTCCTTTTATTATACTTCGTCAATCCTCGCCCGAACAAACGCTCTACTCCTTCCACGCAGTATATCGCCTGCGAAGCTGTTAAAAAGGGTGCAGGCAGCGCGCAGGCTACCTGCACCGGGAATTACTATAGGACCTGTGTTTACTTGTAGATATACTGCTGAGCGTCCGGGTCATCAACATTGTCCTGCGTAAAGAAGAAGAACCCGGGAATCACCTTTTTCGGAGGCTCCGTCCCTTCGGTGAGATACTTATAGCCCCATTCCACCGCCAGGTAGCCGATCTCATAGGGTTTCTGAGCCAGGGTGAAGTCGATCTGGCCCTCTTTGAGAGCGTTGATCTGATCCATGCCGGCATCCCACGAGGCAACTTTGACCGCTCCGGTCAGCCCGGCGTTTACCACCGCCCTGTAGGCGCCCTGGGCGCTGAACAGATTCGTGCCAAAGACGCCCTTGAGATCCGGGTGAGCCTGCAGTACAGCGGCCGTCTGCGATTGAGCCGTCTCCTGATTGTCCAGGTTGTAGTCGATTCCCACTACCTTGATATCGGGGAATTCCTTCATGGCCCTCAGGAACCCGTCGCGCCTGCCGTTGACGCTCGACACGTCCGGATTGGTGGTGTTGATGTAGACCTTGCCTTTCTTGCCGATCATACCTGCGAGGCGTTTCCCAACCTCGTAGCCACCAAGCTCGTTGTCCGTCCCTATGTAAGCCAGAGGGAACGAGTAGTTGCTCTGCTTGGAGTAGTCCCCGTCACCGAGAAAGGTATCGGTGGTGATCATGGGGATACCCTTGTCATGAATCTTTTTCAAGGGCGCAATCAAAGCCTCTGTTGAAGTGGGCACGACGATGAGAAAGTCGAATCCACCACGGGCCGCCATGGCTTCCAGGATCGGCACCTGATGCTCAGGACCCCAGGCTTTTGGATACTCGGCTGTCATAAGCTTTACGCCGAGCTCATCCGCCTTGGCTTGAGCACCCTTTTCGATCATGAACATGAACGGATCGGCGATTCCGGACATGTACGCAAAGGTGATTGCTTCCGGTTCCGCTTCGCGTTCTGCGGCAAAACCCGCCATGGCTCCAATCAAAATCAAGAATAGCACGATGCCAAATAATTTTTTCATGTGACCCTCCTTATTTTTAATATAATATCGAATGCGAACATCCGATTAAAGGCAATATTGAATAAAAAATAGACTACCTGTAATAAAACATCCTGTCAAGGATAAATACAAATCCCATTAAGTCGAGGGGATAAAGAAAGACATAAGCATTACTGGTGCCCGCACTTCATGCCTATCTCCGAAAAACCTGATTAGAAGCCGATATCCATGCATACGGGATATTTTCCTTTATGCAGAGAAAGCTTGTTCAGGAAATAAAGATGTCCGGCTTGATAGGCTGATTCCTCTACGTATCGTCTGCATACGGCTCTGATTCAACCCTGAATACGGTCATTTCCATTCCGATGAAATTGCCGTCAGCGAAAAACCGGAGCTCGCCGTCTGTGATTGTGTAGGTGTTGTCTTAAACCGTGGGGCGCTTCAGTAGGAAAATCGGAAACCACGCTCACGGGGGAGGCTTCAGGTTGTCGGTTCGGGCTAACGCTGGGCGGATAATGAAACGGCGTGTTCGACTAGAGTGGCTTATTGTATATTTTATTATACTTCTTCATAAATATTTCAGTGCCGGCTTTGTGTTTTGCATAAGTTTCATGCCAGTTTTCAGGAACAGGTATATCTTCGTATAACTGCTCACGTTTCGCTTCAAGCAATAACCGGGGACTTTTCATGAAATCAGCCGCGGGCATTACGATCGTGCCTGTTTCACGGGACAGCCGTTCCAACCATTCCGGGCCCTCGTGATTCCTCATTAAATGGTGGTCTAGAATAAGCGTATGAACGCTGCGAGCGAGCCTTTCAGCCATCATCCAGGCTTTCTTGATTTGATCATTCGTTAATCTGGATAAATAAAGCGGGGGACCATCAGCCAATACGACAGAGGGTTTCCAGGATAAAATCCTGCCGATCGACTCTTCATTGAGGAGCTGTATGTCCGAGGCGTGCACGAATACATCGCCGCCTTCCTCTATTCTCGTCATCATGACCGTATCCGGGCTGCTTTTATCTCCATGCGGTACCGCTCCGGAAAAGGTCATAGGGCCGTCTTTTTTCTCTTCTACTGAAAATAAATTTTCCCTTATGCTGTCGGGCAGGGACTCCACTCGTTTTTTCTCGACCGCGGAGAAATGCGACGGGTCTTTAACCAGTATTCGCACTTTTTCATTCAGGCCGATAACCCTGCTCATGGCGAGCTGATAGGGATTGGCGTTTACCAGCGGGGAGTGGTCTCCATGAAAATGGCTTATCACGATATCGGTTGCCAGAGACCATTTTTCCATGATCGTTTTCTGTATCCGCTCATCAACCGCTACCTGTACCGGGTGGGGAAGCAGGCCGAATCGTTTATAACCGAGCGCTATGCCGGGGTCGATGAGGATCCGTCGATCGGCCGTTTTTACGAAGCAGCAGAGACCTCGTGCTCCCAGAGATTCGGCTCCCAGGATCTCGATATCCATCTTCAACCCGGTATAGGTATCTGAAAATAGAGGAAACTACACCTGATTAACAATACTACTCTAAATAGTCGAGATACGGCTTCTGGTATTCGAGCATCGCATCAAGGGTCTTTTCCGCAGCCCCGACACTGTCCACCACCGGATCCACCAGCAGGGCCTGGAGCGCTGTGTCGCGGGACCCCGTCAAACAGGCCTCCACGGTCAGGTCGTTCACCGCAACCTGGTTCAGCAGCAGCCCGGCAAATCCCTTTGGAAGCGTACCGAGCTTCACACCGTGAACGCCTTTTTTATCCACGACACCCGGCACCTCGACGACCATGTCCTCGGGAAGGTTTTCAATGAGGCCCCTGTTGGGAAGGTTGACCGCGAGCTCTTCGTGATGCGAATCGGTCACGATCCCCTCTATCATCGGGATCTCGCGCCAGAACTCTATTTCCAGCGTTCCACCAATCCTCTGCTCCGGAACCTGTTCCAGACACCATTTTTTGTAGAAATTATAGAAATCGAGAATACCCTTGTGATCCGCGGTCGAATGGGCCCACTGCACGTATTCGCCCAGGTGGCTGTCCGTCGTAATCGGGAGGTAGCCGAACTTCTCAAGAATGACGCGAAAAAGCTCGCGTTCGGCCCAGACCTTCTCCCTGCCCGGGGATTTTCCACCCGTACCGCGTGCATCGTCCAGCATCTGTTTTGTCGCGCCGAGGTTCTCGTAGGACTGCTCGGGCAGCTTCTCGAAATAGTCAGGCGCGTTCTTTCTGATATCGGGATACGCATCTTTACCCGTATCCCGGTAGTGCGCCTCGAGAAGGACGCTGAAGTGGTTGAGCCCGCCGGCCTTGATAGCGAGGTTTTCAAAGGACGTGTCGAGGATTCTGGGCAGGTGCTCCTTGAGGGATACGACCTCGTGGCAGAACCCGACCGTATTAAGGTTCGGATATTTTCTGTGTATCGCAAGGCAGATGCGGGTCATCGGGTTGCTGAGGTTGAATACCCACGCTTCCGGACAGAGCTCGCCGATGTCGCGGCAGATCTCGAGAATGGGCGGAATGATTCTGAGCGCATGGAACATTCCTCCGGGGCCGCCGTTTTCACCGTATACCTGGTGTATGCCGTACTGGAGCGGGATCTTCCAGTCCTGCTCCCACAACTCGTAGCGGTTGCCGACCTCGATGGCGATGATGCAGAAATCGGCATCCTTGAGCGCTTCCCTGCGTGAGGTCGTGGCGATCAGCGTATAGTCGAGTCCCTTCTCCTCGATGTACCGCCTGCCCGTTTTCTCGACCTTTGCGAGCGCATCGGGGTTTCGATCGTGAAGCACGACCGTGCTCCCTTCCAGGGGCCTGGATTTCAAAATGTTGCCTAAAGAACCGAGCCCGAACATGGCGCTGCCCGCGCCTATAAGCACTATCTTTACCTGCATAACGGCGACGTCTCCTTTTTACATTCATTCATGATTGAGCCCGGAAAACAAATCGCGTCGAGGTTCAGCGCACCTCACGAATCATATTTCCCCTGCTCGTCACTAACTTACAAAGAAATGGTATTTTGTCAAGAAAATCGGAATAATGAGCGCGGATATACTACTATTCGTATAATTAATGGATTAATAATTAAATATATAAAATTTATTTGAAAATTATGAGTATTAATGGTTTAATGTTCGGAAATTGG
>CAYWUT010000126.1:0-9513 GCA_964460545.1 uncultured Spirochaetota bacterium | reverse complement strand
AGGAGTTTCGCGTCGAAGATCGCGAGGAAGAGCGTATTCGCCGTGGTTCCGGTGAATATCTGGCTCATACCGATGAAGAAGGAGTGAAGAAGGCTGAGAAGGACGAGGTTCAGCTCGCTCTGGCGCGTCTTGAACAGTCTGCTCAGTATTTTCTTCATATTAAATTATATCGACCCCGGCCGTTCATAACTATAAAAATCCAAGGGTTTATCGCCACATTTTTTAGAAAAGGGATTGACCGGAAAATAAAAATCCGGTAGAATGAACCAATTTTAAAAGCGTTATGCAAATCGAGCATAACGAAATGAGAAATGATTATGATCTCTCATCTGAACGGCTTGACGGTACATACGAAGATATGGCTGGAGAAAAACGGGAAACCCGTATTCGGAAAGGGAAGGGCCCGTCTCCTCAGGGCCGTATCCAGCGAAGGCTCGATCTCGAAGGCATCCAAACGCATGAACATATCCTTCAGAAGGGCCTGGAGCCATCTCGACGATTCCGAGCATAACTTCGGTATTCCGCTTCTCGAGAAGCACAAGGGAGGAGCGGGAGGCGGAAATTCCGTACTCACGGAAGATGCGCGCGAGCTCGTAACCCTGTACGAGAAACTGAACGAGGAGATCGGCAGGTTCGCGGAGAAACGGTTCAGTGAGCTCACGGGGTCTGAAACACGATAGTAAACAAGCAATAACACAGTACTGAAAATTCAAGGAGAGTCCCAACAACAACAGGAGGTTTTACATGAAACGAATGGGAATCGTAACGCTCTTCGTCATTACAATGGTATTTCTCTTCTTCCAGTTCGGGTTCGCGGAAAAACAGGAGATCGAACGGAAAACCGTCCGGAAAACCGTCATCATCTTTCACGCCGGATCGCTCTCCGTTCCCTTCGAGGAGATGGAGAAGCGGTTCGAAGAGAACCATCCGGGAATCGACATACAGCGCGAGGCTGGGGGTTCCACCAAGTGCGCGCGGAAGATTGCGGATCTGGGCAAGCCGTGCGACATCATGGCGTCCGCGGATTACAAGGTTATCGACAAGCTGCTGATCCCGGATTACGCTGACTGGAACATACGGTTCGCCACGAACCAGCTCGTGCTCTGCTTCACGGACACGAGCAGGCACGCTGAGGATCTGAACACGCAAAACTGGCATGAAATACTCCGTGAGCCCGGTATAGTGTGGGGCCACTCCGACCCGAACCTGGACCCGTGCGGCTACCGGTCGCTCATGGTTCTGCAGCTCGCCGAGAAGTACTATGGGATTCCGGGACTGTACGACGAACTCATCGCGAACCGCCCCTCCGAAAACGTCCGGCCCAAGTCCGTGGACCTCATCTCCCTGCTCCAGACCGGGAACATGGATTATGCGTGGGAATACCGTTCCGTGGGGGTACAGCACGGTCTGCGATTCGTTACCCTGCCGGACGAGATCAACCTGGGCTCCTACCGCTTCGACGATCTCTACGATACCGCGGTCGTGAAGGTGGCGGGCAAAGAGCCGGACACCTTCATGGAGATACGGGGCAAGTCGGTTACCTACGGAATCACGCTCATCAATGACGCCCCCAACCCGGATGACGCCGTACTCTTTCTGAATTACATGCTCGATCCTGACGGGGGCCTCGCGGTCCTCGAATCCATGGGACAGCCGCCGTTTGTACCCGCCCGGGTCCCATCGGGCGACATGGCGAACATGCTTCCCGATACCCTTAAATCCCTGATCGAGGTCAGGCAGTAGGAGACACTGTGAGAACGAGGGAGCTCTTCTTCTGGGTCATGATATCGAGCGGGATCGTCATCATGGCCTTCATACTGCTGCCCATGATACAGCTCATGACGGCCCCCTCGTTCTCCATGCTCGGAAAGACCATCAAAGACGCTGACGTGCTCCGCGCGATATGGCTCTCCGTCTACACCTCGGGTCTCGCGGCCCTTATCGCATTCGTACTGGGAACACCGCTTGCCTATCTCCTGTCCCGTGCAAAGTTCCGGGGCAAGGGAATCATCGAGAGCGTTATAGACCTCCCCATCGTGATCCCCCATCCCGTCGTCGGCATCGCCATACTCTCCATCGCGGGCCGGAACCACTGGGTCGGCAGGGTCCTGGCCGAGCTCGGAATACGGATCATGGGGAGCGTGACCGGTATCGTGACGGTACTCACCTTTGTGGGGCTCCCCTTCTACATCAATGCCGCCCGCGAGGGATTCGAGTCCGTCCCGCCCCGACTCGAGCGCGTTTCGCGTTCGCTCGGCGCGTCCATGATCTCGACCTTTTTCAGGATCACCTTTCCCCTGGCCGGGCGCAGCATACTCGCGGGCGGCGTTATGTGCCTTGCGCGGGCCGTCTCCGAGTTCGGCGCGGTGGTCATCATCGCGTATCACCCCATGATCGCCCCGGTCATGATCTACGAACGGTTCGAGGCGTACGGGCTGAAGTACTCCCAGCCCGTCGCCTTCTGGCTCGTTCTGCTGTGCCTCGTACTCTTCCTCGTACTCAGGATGCTCACCCTCTACAGGAAGCGGGGCCGATGATACGTATAGAAAACCTTAACGTGGATTTAGGGGAGTTCAATCTCAGGGACATCCGCCTGTCCGTGGAGGAGAACGATTTTTTTGTCCTCATCGGTCCCACCGGAGCCGGGAAGACCGTGCTTATTGAGGCTGTTGCGGGACTCGTTCCGGTAAAGAGCGGGAGGATCTTCATCAGGGACAGGGATGTGACCCGCCTCCCTCCGGAAAAGAGGGGCATCTCGATCGTGTACCAGGATTACGCCCTCTTCCCCCACCTTACGGTACTGGACAACGTACTCTACGGACTGCATTTCCACCATGTCTCCAGGGAGGAGAAGGAGGCCCGTAAAAAGGAGCTCGTTCGTCAGCTCAACCTCGACCGTCTCCTTCACCGCTACCCCGGTACGCTCAGCGGAGGTGAGCTCCAGCGCGTCGCCCTCGCCCGGGCGCTCATTATTCACCCCGATGTTCTGCTCCTTGACGAGCCGCTCTCGGCGCTGGATCCCGGTTTCAGGGAGGAAATCCGGGACAGCCTCCGGACGCTCCACCGTCATTCGGACGTGACTTTCATCATGGTCACCCATAACTTCGCGGAGGCGCTCTCCCTCGGCCGCAGCGGCGCCGTCATAAATAACGGCGTTATCGAGCAGCAGGGGGAAATAGAGGACATTTTCAGGCGGCCGCAATCCCGTTTCGTCGCCGGTTTCGTGGGAATGAAGAACTGCAGCCGCGCTGAATTCAGGGGAACGAAAGCGGTGGTTGACGGTCTCGATATAGAAACCGGCCGGAAGCGTGAAAACCGGGAGGGGTATATCGCCATTCGTCCCGAAGACGTGGTGCTCAGCAGGAAACCTCTTCAGTCGAGCATGCGAAACGTCTTCCAGGGAAAAATAACCTCTGTCCAGGACAGGGGATTCTTCTTCGAAGTATCGGTAGCGGTCAGGGGCGCCGTCTTCGTCTCGCTCATCACCAAGAGCGCCCTCCTCGATCTGGAGCTACGAAAGGAAGCCGGTATATGGATAGCGTTCAAGGCGACCGCGATTCATGTGTTCTAACCGCCTTTATAATCGAAACTCCTTTTTCATGCACCACCCCCCGTTCCTTCCTCTTCTCTTTAATCATGCGGTTCTTCACCTTCATAGTACCACATTTCATTGCACCCATCAGCTTTTCTCCCCACACGCCCGTCTTCCCATGGATTGAAACCACTCCGCCGTATGGATAAAGACAAAGATATGGAAAATTTGAGTTGACGTTTTCCCGGGGATATGCATTAATGGACAGAGGAATAAAATGGGAGGGATTTTTAATGGAAGAGAGTGAACGCCGGTCCGCAAGCGACCGAAGATCGGGGATTGACCGCAGGAGACACAGGGACCCGAATTTCAAAGGGACCGATCACAGAAGGAACCGCGAGAGGAGAACGAAAAAGGACAGAAGAAATTCTGCATAACCGCGTGTAATTCATCCGTCGCATCTTTTTCAGTTTTTCCCAAAGAAATCCTTACATGATATCTATTTTCCCTCATTATAATAAAGAGAGAGTAGGTAACCATAACTTCCCGAAATTCGAGGGCCCGTAAAGGAGATACCGGCTGCCATGGATGAACTTTATTCGAAGCGGGTAGGGGGCATAAGCAAATCGGCGATACACGAGATGACGCGGCTGTCAAAGGAGATCGAGGACGTGGCGTTTCTCTCCTGGGCGAAACCCACTTCCGGAACGCCCGAACACATCAACAGGGCGGCGGTCGATGCCATAGAAAAGGGCCTGACGGGCGGATATTCACCCAACGACGGGATCGTAGAGCTTCGGGAAGAGATCGTGGAAAAGCTGAAGCGGGACAACGGGATCGAAGCCGGTATATCCGAACTGCTGGTAACGGTCGGCGCGGTGGAAGGGCTGTCCGCGGCCGTAATGGCGGCGATCGATCCCGGGGACGAGGTGATCATGCCCACGCCCACGTACTCGACGCACATACGCCAGGTCAGGATCGCGTCGGGCATACCCGTGCTCGTGCCCTTGATCGAGGAGCGGGGCTACGCCCTGGATATCGAGGCCGTTAAAAATGCGATCGGCCCGAAAACCAGGGCGATCATGTTCTGCAGCCCGAGCAATCCCACGGGCACGGTCTTCTCGGAAAAAGAGCTTCGAATGATCGCCGACATTGCGCTCGAGAACGATCTCACGGTTATAACCGACGAGGCGTACGAGTACTTCGTATTCGACGATCACCGGCACTTCAGCATCGGTTCCATGCCGGATATGAAGAAAAACGCCATAAGCTGCTTCACCTTCACTAAAACCTACGCAATGACGGGCTGGAGGATCGGGTACCTGCACGCGCATGAGGAATGGATCCCGCAGATAAAAAAGGCGCACATCCCCTTTGCCATCTGCGCGCCCGTCGTATCCCAGTACGCCGGACTGGCCGCCCTGCAGGGTTCCCAGGACTGCGTGGCCGAATTCAGGCATCACTACCTGTCGGCCCGCAACCTCATGTGCGAGCGGCTCGACGGCCTTGGGCGTTATTTAAGTTACGTGAAACCCGGCGGCTCGTATCTTATGTTTCCGAAAATTCTTGTGCCTGAGGGAAAAGACTCCACTGCTTTCTGTAAGCGGCTCCTGCGCGAGGCGCGGGTGTCAACCACCCCCGGTATCGCTTTCGGGCCCACGGGCGAGAGCCACCTCCGCATGTCGTTCTGCGTTCCGGAAGACGCCATAAACAAGGCATTCGATCGAATAGAGGGATTCTTTCGGCAAGAGGTGTAATACCGATTCGGCGTGAAGCGTTCTTGCCGATCAGGGTATCCGATAATGAGGGACGTTTATCCATAACGTGTAATAGGGCTCTTTGAGCTGCTGATAATGACCGCCTCAGTATTTCCCTTCGAACATCTTCGTTTCAACCGGGAACCGGTCCGACATCTCAAGAATGTCCCGGTTATCGTGATAGAGCATGCCGGCGGGCGTCATTTTGAGCCCGTCCTTCCCGAGTCGGAAGTTGAAAGGCTTATGATAGTAGCTGGTGACCGTCTTCAGCTTCTGGCCGGTCGAGGCATCGCTCAGGTCGACGGTCCCGTTGCAGTCGCACATATACATCTTCCGGTCATCCAGCACGTTGAAGAACAGCACCGTTCCCCGCACCCCGGCGAGCACCATGGGCGTTGAAACGTTCATTACCTTCATTTTCTTTACAATTATGAGGAACCACCCCTTCCGCACCTTGATATCGGGTGTACCCAGAATATCGTCGAGATCGACCACGGTATTCGCCTTAATTTGGAACAACGCGTAATCCCGCACCTCGATCTCAGCCTCGGACCGGGCCAGTGTTTCAAGCCGGTCGCCCTGTTTCAGCACGTCGCCCAAGTCCGCGCTCGCGCCGTTTACCAGGAGCTCGCCCCTGAGAAAGCTGACCCGGGCCGATTCCGGGGGCGTCCATTCCTCAGTTTCCTTTTCAGCAAACAACGGAAAGACCGTCCGCGATAACGCGGCCGCTCCCGCGAGCCCCGCGCCCATGCGCAAAAATGCCCTCCTGCTCAGCTTATCCATGATCATCCTCCCGTCGCCTTATATAACGGCGCTGTAAAACCATGGGTTATTCAACATCCGCCGGACAAGGGGTTTTTATCTCGGTAGAAAGGACTTTGGAAGCTTGCAAACCGCGGTATACGCGGGATCGAACACATTGCCTATGTCGATTTCCGTAACCTGACTGATCAGGATACTAGCCGAGGTGTCATCCAGTCCGTACTCGTCTTTCAGCCACCGCATCATCTCGGTAACGGCATGCTGCAGTGACTGCATGAGCGGCCGTGCGTTCCCGATGCTGAAGATATACTCGTCGTTCTCGCCCCGGGGCCAGTGTATGCTCTTCTTTTCCACATTCACGCTGAAGTGCACGTCAAGAGAGGTTTCCACCCCCGAACCGCCCAGCTCCCCGTGGCCCTGAAGAGCGTGACCGTCTCCTAAGCCCAAGAGCGCCCCCTTGACGAAAACGGGAAAGTACATCCGCGTTCCTTTCACCACACCGAAATAGTCCATGTTCCCGCCGTGCTCCGCCGAGGTCCACGTCGAGATCTTTTGTCCGTCCCGGGGCGCGACGCCGATACAGCCGAGCATTGGGCGAATGGGAAACTGGAGAGAATGCACGGCACTGTTCCCGGATGCGGGAGTCGCCGTCTCTTTCTCCAGGTCGATGTCCCATTCCACATACTCCTTCTGCGGGAGATTCTTTACATAGGCGGAGTCAACCACGCCATGCGATACGACCGATGTAGTCCAGCCCGTGTTGCGGTTGGGGGTAAGGGAATGTATATCGACGACCAGCGTGTCTCCCGGCTCCGCGCTCTCGATATAAAAAGGGCCTGTAAGCGCATTAATACTATCCATCAACCTGTTCATGTTCGCATCAAAACCGTGAGCGTCGACCGTGCTCGTCATCACGTGGTCTCCCGGACTTATCGTCAGAACGGAAGCCGCACTCCCGAAGACATCGGTAAACACCTCCGGATGATAGTCATGTTTTTTCATGTTGTTATGCCCGCCTCCATCATGGATTTATCTTAATTACAGAGCAGCGGCAGTAATGATGCGGATCGTAGTACCCGGCCTTGCCGGACCCGGCGCATCCACGGGTCAGTCCTCCAGGGTCCAGCAGTGATCGCAGAAGCCGTCCCCGTAGGCGATCTCGTGCTCCCGGGTGACCCGCAGTTTAGGGTGCACCTTTCGAAAGGCCTCGAAATCGGCGTCGCAGTACTTCTGGCACACCTCCGGAATGCCGTAGTCCCTGTATACCTCGTAATACGGGCAGCGGTCGAACCTGACCTTGATGTGGCGGTCCGACTCCTCCACCACGTCCATGTAATCTCTTTTCGCGGCGTCCGCCCTGACCGACTCCAAAAACTTCGGAAATCTTTCCTCCATGGGAACATCGAGAAAGGGCTCTGAGAAATGATCGTTTGAAAAGTTCTGATAGGCCCGCCCGATGATGTCCAGGGCCCTTCCCCTGCCCAGCTCCTCGATCATCTGTTTGGCAAAGTATACGGCGAGCTTGATTTTGGTTTTCGCGTTTTCATAATGCGCGTCTTTCATGAATTCGTCTCCTTCCCGCTTCAACTGTTTCAGTCCAAGATAACCCCCACGGCCGCATGAAGCCATAAGTATGAATAATCTCTGTGCATGAGGACTGTCTTTTTATTGGATTTTCTAAATTTTTCTTGAATATAGGATAGTAAAAATATTGTATTTAATCAGATTTACACGAATAAATAATATTCCCTATTCGCCACAGTATTTGAAATCCATTGTTTAATATTTTCTTAATCTATTATTTTTAAAATAATACAATTATTTAATTTCATTCATGATAGTAACCTCACAGTCGATAAATCCTTGACATCCCTTAAAAGCCTCGTGTAAGGTGGATAAACGTATTGGCAAAGATAAAGTAATCCAAAAAGGAGGCGGACCATGGCGAAATATTCGGCAGGTCTATTCATTGGAGTACTACTTTCATTTCTTCTGATACTGGGATGTGATACGACCTCGGATTCAGGAGACGGTTCCGGAGATGGCGCGACCGCTCCCGCTGATCCGGTATTTGATCCGGCGGCGGGCACCTATGACCAGGGGGTGGACGTAACCATATCCTGTGCCACGGAGGGCGCGCTCATCTACTACACAACGGACGAGACCGACCCCACCACGAGCGGTACGGCGGTGCAGGGAAGCAGCCTGCAGGTGACGGAGACGACCACGGTAAAGGCGGCGGCAAAAACGACGTCTGACGGGAGCGATACCTGGTCCAACGTGGTCACGGCCGTTTATGTCATCTCGGGTACCGGCGTGGAAGTGGTTGCAGGGGGTTTCTACTTTGATGACGATGATTTACCCGACGGTTTCTACCTCGAGGTCCTGCTCCGCGAGGACGGCTCAATAAGCGACAGAGCAGCACCCGAACCCGTGGTACTGGAGGATGACGTGGATTCCTTCGTATATGGAATCGTGGAGACGGAGGACTCCATCATAGCGACGGGCCTGTACCTGAACACGGAAACCAACAAGTTCGTACCCTGCATCTGGGAGGACGGCGTGAAAACCGACCTGCCCGTCCCGGACAGGGACCCTCCGGGATCGGGATACGCCACGTGCGTGGCCGCGGGAAGCGTATACGTGGGAGGAAGGGTGACGAACGAGGAGGGCTACATCAACGCGTGCGGGTGGTCGGACGGAACCTTGAACCTGCTGGAGGATTTTCCGGAAGGGACCACGTATTCGAGCGTAAACGACGTGGCGTACGACGGAACGAACCTCATTCTCGCGGGCAGCTGTACCGATTACGATTATGGAAATAAAACCCTTCACACCTGGAAGATCGAGGACGGGGACATCCGCTCCGACCTCCCTGTACCGGAGGGTGTCACCTACGGGGATGTGGGAGGTCTGTTTCTGGACGGAAGCGACGTTTACGTGTGCGGGTTCTACCAGGTCGGGGAAGAGCAGACCGCGTGCTACTGGAAGAACGGAGAGAGAACGGACATCGAGACCGGAGAGGTCGTTCGCCTGAACGCGATCGCGGTCAATAACGGCGACATATTCGTGGCGGGCTGGACGGCTGAATGGAGCTCCGAAGCCATGCAGATGAACCAGAGGGTCCTGCCGGAAAACAGGCGGGCCTGTGTCTGGAAGAACGGCACGCGTACGTACCTTTCCACGGACGAATCATACGCATCAGATCTCAAGGTATACGGGGACGACGTGGTCGTAGCCGGCTACTGCGGTGAGAGCCCGGAACAGTACGGCGCGTTCTGGCTCCTGCCCGACTACGCCGCAACAGCGGCCGCCGCATCACGTGATGGAAACGACGTGAACGTTGTCGAATTGTTCCTGAGCGGGCTCCTGCGCTGCGAGGTCACGGCCATCGACTGATGCCGAAAAAACCCCCCGGCCCTTCCTGAGCCGGGGGGATTGTTATTACTTGTCTATAACTGT
>CAYWUT010000125.1:0-9522 GCA_964460545.1 uncultured Spirochaetota bacterium | reverse complement strand
GAATGACACGAAACCGCCGAAGGACATGTTCTGCAGAATAACGGCCCTTCCCCCGGCGAGGTAGAGAATCGTCATGGACATACTCGCGAAGAGGGTAACCGCCGGAAAGAAGAAGCCCCATATTTTAATGAGGTCCATGTTTCTTGCTACATAATCGCTGCAGACGCTGTCGAGTTTCTCGACCTGGTCTTCTTCCTGTACATACCCCTTGATCACACGGATTCCTGAAAACGCCTCCTGGGTATGGGATGAGATGGAGGCAAAGGACTCCTGCACGGCTTTGAAACGCGACTGTATCATCGGCCCGTACCGCGTTATCATGAAGATAATGAGGGGCAGGGGTGTTATGGTCAGCAGCCCTATCCGCCAGTTCATGGAAAGAATGAATACGAGCGAGAGGCTTCCCATAAACAGGGCGTCGGTAAGTGCGAGAAAGGAGAGACCCGTGGCCATGCGAATAGCATTGACATCGTTCACCATGAGGGCCATGAGATCTCCGGTCTGTGTACGGTTGAAGAAGGAGAATCCGAGTCCCTGAAGATGAGAGAACATGTCTTCCCGCACGTCGCGTTCGATCCTGCGTGAAGTACCCATGATAAAGATACGCCAGAAAAAACGCAGTATAACCATACCGAACGCGAGCGCGAGTATGAAGAGGGTGTTACGCAGAATGAAATCCTGCTGAAAAACCGAAGCCCCCAGATGATCGATCGTCCGTTGAACCACCCTGGGGATGATCAGCTGCATGAGATCCACAGCCATAAGAATTACAATACCCGATACAACACGTGGAATTTGCCTTTGCACATACGACAGCATAAAGCGGATTGCTCTTCCCGTTTGTTTTTCGCTCTCCATATACAGTCCCGACTATTTCACTTTTCAGCACACCGGACATCGCGGCCGTGCTCTTCGACAGCAGGGCCCGGAAACCGCCCCGCGCCATATCGTTTCCTAATAATTTAATCAATACTTCCAGCGCGGCGAGGAAATAAGGGGAATGATTTCAAGGGCGGGTTTGAAATCCGAAATCCCCCGCTGTTGACACATTATCCGTACCGGGCGTATCTTTCCCATCTGATTAGATTCTGAAAACGGCGGGCACACCATGCAGAAGGAAAAGGTTTTTCTGGTTTCCAGCCTTCATTTTCTCCTCGATTCCTATATGGGTTTCTTCGCCATCTACATCGTCATCGCAAAGCTCGATCCGATGAAGGCCGCGCTTATAGCCTCCATATCCGCGTTCGTGGGCAATGTCCTGCAGCCGTTCATGGGATACGCCGCCGACAGGGTGCGGGGCAAGTTCCCGCTCTTCTTGGGTCTTATACTGACCCCCCTGTCCATGTCTATGCTGGGGATTACGGATAAATATGTCCCGCTCTTTTTCCTCGTTTTTTTCGGACATATCGGGTCTTCTTTTTTTCACCCGGCGGGCGCGAACATCGCGAGCGCGGCCGGAATCGCGAGGAAGGACAGGAGCATGTCCGTTTTCTCCACGATCGGAACGATCGGCTACGCTCTGTCCCAGCCTCTTTTCTCCGCATTCACGGGAGCGTTCGGTACCTCCCGGTCATGGCTGCTCATGTTCCATACCATCGTCCTGGCCGTTATTCTGTTCTCCCTGAGCAAGACCCGGATACACGGTCCCGAGCAGGTGATGCGGCTGAAGGACGTGGGTTCCATTCTCCGTCAGAGGCTCGTTCCCCTGCTCCTCCTCTTTTTTATCATGGTTTTTCGGATGTCCTTCATAGTTGCACTTGACACGTTCCTCGCAAAGACTTTCGAGGAATGGGGTTTCCCCCGAAGCATCTATTCGATAGCCTCCCCGGTATTCATGCTGTCAGGCGCCGGAGGAATACTGCTCTCAGGACATATCGCCCACCGGATACGGCCGTGGAAGCTCCTCTTTTTCTCACTGACGTCCTTCTTTCCCTTCTTTCTCGGATTCCTCACGGCGGGGCGTGCGGGAAATCTTACGCTCGCGTTCATCTTCCTCGGTTTGTGCGGTTTTTTCATACAGGGAAGCTATGTGAGCAACATCGTTATGGGGCACAGGGTGGCACCTGAAATGACCTCGACCATCAGCGGAATTCTGATGGGCTTCGCATGGGCCTCCGCCAGTTTCGGACCGGTCCTGTGCGCCTTCAGCCGGGACGCCCTGTGGTTTTCAGGGCTCGCATCCGGCCTGTTGGTGCTCTCGTTCTTTCCTCTTATAGCGGCGTTCGGTGCGATCGCCCTCTCCAAATTCACCGGCAATCAGTGAAGCTTCCGACGATTCAAGGGAAACGAGTTCGATGATCTCAGGCCTGTACTCGAAATGAACCCCATCGAAGTGATACCACTTTCCGCCCCATATAAAGCCGTTTCGCTCAAAAGCCGAGACGACCTGTTCGGGGGGAGACCACCGTTTTTCAATGGGAACATCGAACCACCGGGGATCGAAAACTGCGCTCCACTTCCAGTATACGTGCTTTCCACGGTAGGAGCGGGGTATGATGTCAATGGCGAGGCCGTAGGCGTGATAGCTTATGTTTTCCGTTCCATGCACGGACCGCCTGTCCAGAGAGTACATGAGACGTATGTCGGATATGAATCGCCGGACCTCCTCTGAGCCGGACGCCTCCTCCATTATGATCGACTCGGTTCGTCTCAGAGGCTCTATGCACATCGTATGGACGAAAACGCGGCGACCCAAAAAACCCTCCCATCTGCACGACGCCCTGACCGTTTCCTCGTCGGACCCGACAAGGGCGTCGAGGAAATCGGCCCTTCTCCTCGGAACATCGGAACTTTCGGGCTGTTTTTCCATCTTTCCGGTCTGGTAGGGATAGAATATCGAATCCCACTCGTGCCATTCGTTTCTATGGCTCTCCGCCAGCATCCTGCCGCCGGAGTAGAAGATGCTGCGCCCGTTGATAGTGAAGACGATCTCCCCGTCGAACATGTCCACGCCGTCTATACGGCCGCCGTATGCCTTCATGATCGCGTACACGACTCTCATCTCCTCGGAGTGTGCGGGGTAGGCGTTTCCGCTTTGCATGGAAAGGGGATCCTCGATCGCGGGAAAAGAAAAGAGGAAAATAAAAAACGCGGGGAAAAAGAAGAGCGCTTTCCTCATCCGTCGGCTCCATTTTGCAGTACATAAATCACGGTGCTCCGCAGTGGCCCTTCCTCCGCTCTTCATTCGATACGGCTCAGCTCAACCACCGCATCGTTTCATGGTCGAGTACGGATGTAATGATATAAAAATTAATCTTTGAGGTCTTTCCCTTTATGGACTGGTTCGGAATAAGCTTCCCCGTGACCTTTCCCTCGAGGGCCGCCATAACGGACTCGGATACGAGCAGCATGTCGGGACGCGCCTGCCCGCTCAGCCGTGCCGCAAGGTTCACGGTATCGCCGATCACGGCATATTCCATGCGGTTTTCAGTACCGATGTTTCCGAGTATGACCTCACCCGAGTTCACGCCTATGCCGATGTGCAGTCCCGTATCATAATCCCTGTTTACATTGTTCACGCATTTTATCATCTCGTAGGCGCTTCTAACAGCGGAATACTCGTCCTGAAAGATGGCCATAACGGCGTCGCCGATAAACTTGTCCACGTCACCGTTGAAACGCTCGATCTCAAGGGCCTGCACCTGCAGTATCCGGTTGAGGTTCTTGATTACTTCCCGGGGCCCGTGCTTTTCCGAATAGCTCGTGAAACTCCGTATATCCGAAAAGAGCACGGTGAGAATCTGTCGCTTTCCCTCTTCCCGTACTTCCCCCCGGCCCCTGACAACGTCATCCGTTGACCGGGAAACGTATTTCGAGAGTTTGAAACGCTCCTCCAGACCCACGATCATCCTGTTCACCTCGTCACCGAGCTCCCCGATCTCGTCCCCGCGCTTCACCTCCACCCTCGGCGAAAAATCCCCCTCAGCCACTTCGCTCACGACCCTTCTCATGGAGAGCAGCGGCGTGATGATCACCCGCTTCAGGAAGGTGAGGAGAATAAAACCGATTATGAGGCCCGCGATTACGAAGATTGCCACGAGTATGAAATTGGCCTGCCGTATCTGATCATACACATCTCCCGTCGACAGCCTGAAATAGCTGACACCGCGGATAAAATGGTCCGATCCGTGGCACTCCCTGCATTCCGGCACATTGAGCACCGGAAAGTAGTACTCGATCGCCCGCGGATTTTTAAGCTCCATCCTCCTGGGAGCGTTGGAATCCAGGACCTTTTGAAAATTGTCGTTGTCGATCGACTTGTACTCGATCCTGGGGGTTTCCATGAACATCTTCTTCCCCAGGTTCCCGTTTACCTGGTTCAGGGTTTTATAATCATGAAAAGCCCTCGTCCCGTCTGTTCTGTAGAGCTCGAGCTCCTCTATATCCGGAATCTTCTGCATATCCTCCAGCGTTCTTACCACTATCGGAGCCTCGCCGTTGAGCATGAGGTTCCTGATGGTGGAGTTCAGCATCTGGGTGTTCGTGGTAAGTGTCTTGTCGCTCGCCTCCATGAGGTTTTGTCTCTGGTTCCGCGCGGAGATAAAGAGGATGACGAGTATGGTGAGGAGTATCGACAGGCTGATAAAAAAGGTGATCTTGAACCTGATCGACATATTCTTCACCTGCCCCTCCGGATCGGAAAAATCATGACCGTGCTCTACAAATCCCTGTCGAGCCGGTACAGGATGATATAATCGTTGGATTTCAAGGGTTCGTGGCACGCTATGCACGGCCCGGGCTTTCCTTCTACAATTGTATTTCCCTTTTTATCGAGCTTCATCCAGAACCAGTCGCCCGCCTCCGGGTTATAGCCGTCCACCTTGACCATGATGGTGTATGAATCGATTTTCTTTCGGCTGTTCATGTTCTCCTTGACAATGATCGACCCGTTCGGAACTTTCCCGTCCTTGATGGGAAGGGCGTTCATGAGCACGGGATGTATATAGACCTGGTGGTATACTCCATGGGGAGACTGGCCGTCGCAGATCCCCTCATGACCGGGCCAAAAGGGATAGTCTTCATAGTCTTCCTCTTCGGTTATCCTCCTCCAGAGCGCCTCCACACTGATCTGTTCCTTTGATAAGGGGGGATACTCACCGGCCTTTTTCCTTCTTTGCGCCATGAAAACGGTTCCGAATATACAGCAGACAACGAAGAGAATGATGATCCTTTTCATCGCAAGCTCCTCATGTACCCCTGTTTCACGTGGAGGCGACTGCCCTGTCCCCCCCTGACATGCAAGAAATATAAATACGCCCTGGGAGCACCTCAGATACACCGCGCCGTATCTATAAAAGCGTACAGGAATCGCACCCGATTGCAAGGTAAAAACCCCGCCCTACAAATCGATTTCAAAACGGTAGTACTCATATGCGTTGATTACACGCACACCGTCCACCATGAGATCGCGGTCCTCTTTTCGAAATACCTCGTGATTATGACCATGTACCAGAACACGCGGACGAAATTCACTCATGAACGCACGAAAGGCCCTGAATCCGCGATGGCATTGGTCTTCAGCATCATGTATACCCTCTGGAGGCGCATGTGTAACGAAAATATCGAGGCGCGGATACTTCCGGATACGCCTGCCGACCCGCCGAACGCGTGCGGCCATCTGCTTCTCCGTGTACTGCAGGTCCTTGCCATTGTACCAGTAGCTCCCTCCGAGACCCGCAATCACGGCCCCCTTTTTTTGAATTACCGTGCCGTCTATTGAATCGCAGCCCTCGGGAGGTTTCTTCTCGTATCCCTGATCATGATTGCCCGGAACAAAGAGAAGCGGAACCGGAATCATGGTCACGAGAAAAGAGAGGTACTCGCTGTCAATATCCCCGCATGAAAGAACGAGGTCGATATCCCTCCATCTTTCACGATCGAAATAATCGTACAACGCGCGGTGGGGCTTGTCCGAAACGGCAAGTACCTTCATTTCGCCTTTTTTCCCCGTTTATGGAATATTTTTATTTCCCCGCCCGCGAACAACCTCAGAAGCCCAAAACAGAGCCTCGAAAAATATGTCCGGCGACTTTTCCGCGCATGGTGAGCAAAGAGGAAAGTGGAGAGAACGCTGTCGAACCCGTGCTCCGGCCTGGACCCGGCATATTTGCGGAAGAAATCGGCAACGAGCACGTATATATCTCCGGGATTGAGCTCCTCATACGCAGAGGGGAGATTCGTTCTCTCGATGATCCTGCAGGCCGGCAGATACTCCCCTGAATACCAGGCCGCCGCACCCCCGCCGCCTCCGTGCCGACTGATCTCTTCAAGGAGAACACGATAACCGCTCTCATAAACGAGGTCTATTCCCCGTATCCCGGTCTCGGTTTCGAACCTCCTTCTGTAGAACGCTCCGTTTCGGGCTTCGAAGTCGTTTTTATCGACATACTCGAGTACATGCGCGTCGATATACTCCATACCGAGCGCGAGATGAGTCCCCACCCTCCTGTTTCCGTCGATGACGTAGTACTCCCCCCTGTAGAGGTAAACCTCGATAGGCGGCGTCAGTACGTTCCGCCTGAGGACTTCCTCCAGTCGGCCCCATCTGGACAGCTCGCCGCGGTCCCGGCGTTTATAATACATGAAACGGGTATCGAGCTCGCCGCACTTGTCAACGGTACCCGTTACCCGCTTCAGCTCGATAACCCGTATTCCCCCGTCCAGTATACTGTATGAACCGCCTTTATCCAGCACGTCGTCGAAACACTTGGCGAGTCTTTTCGGCATCAGTCTCCCGCCCTTTCCAGCTCCTCCAGCAGTATCCTTACATGCGCCGATTCCTCATTTGCCAGCCTGTCGAAAACGTCGCGAATCTCCTTCGACCGCATGCGGTCCCGCATTTTCGTGTAGAACGATAGTGCGCAGCGTTCCTTTCGAAGCGCCGTTTCCAGTATATCGGCACGCGTTGTCAGTGTTCCCGGGTCCGGCCACTCGGAGCAGATATCGGCGAACCCGCCGTTCGAATGTTCGGCTGGTGAAGTGTCCGTTGAGATTTCGTCTTCTTCACCGGTGCCGACCCCATCGATTCTTTTCATATTAAGAGCGTCCAGGAGTTTCATCCTGTGCTCGAGCTCCTGGGAGTAGAGAAACTTAATGAGATTGAAGGATTCGTGCATGGTCGCATTCTTCAGGGCTTCCTCGTAGAACCTGCAGGACTCTTCTTCTAAACGGATTGCGTTCTTTAAAATGGCTCTGGTGATGATTCGCATCGGAAACCCGGGGATATGGCCTTTATTACACAATATACGGATCAGCGAAGGCGGGCAACGGTAAAGGAAAGGGATTCATACAACAGAATGATCGGGCACTAATACAGGCATTAATACAGGCATTAATACAGGTATTAACTTCGATCAGGGAAGAACCTCAGGCGTGACGATCCAGATTACGGACCACAGCCCCGATTCATTTCTCCGGAGACCTACCACTCCCCCCATATGGAACTCGACGCACGGCTTCGTTTCATCCTGGCAGATGAGGAGTGCGGCAAGCCTCTTGAGAAAAGGCAGGTGGCCGACGATCATAAGGTTCTCCCCGGTCGCTGAAAGTCTCTCCACCCACGACCAGGGCGCGGACTGGGGGTTGAGCTCCTTGCCTTCTTCCACCTCCGCGATATGCAAATGATCTGCAAAAATTCGAGCTGTTTCCAGTGCCCGTTCCTTGCCGCTGTGAATGATTCGTTTAATCTCGATACCCGCATGTGCCGCAATGAAGGCCGCGGTTTTCCCGACTTTCTCCCTTCCGGCGGACGTAAGGGGACGGTTTGGGTTGCTTTCCTTTGAAACGGCTTCTCCGTGCTGTACGAGGTAGAGATCCATGACGATTATCCGGTTCCATTCATTTAATTATGCAACGCGCTTTCCTTCATTAATAATATCATAAACGCTCTTTCCGCACAAGGGGCTAAAAAGAAGACCCGAAATGAGACCAAGGAGATAGGGGTTGAGAGGAGAGAATTTCGGCTGAGGAGGATTCAAAGACAGAAAAAGGGACAGTCGTAATACGAACTGTCCCCTTTTTCCGCTGCATGGTCATTAACCATAGCGCATCCACTAAAAGTATCGGGTCTTCTTTTTTTTCTTTTAGTTTTTTTAACCCGATAAAAAAACCGGATTTACGGCTAGGTCATCGATTCCGGATCGAGCAGCCGGTCGAGTTCCTCCGGATCTAATAGGTTCCTTTCACCGGCCACCTCACGCACCGACTTGCCGGTTTTGTATGCCTCCTTCGCTATGGATGCGGCCTCGTCGTAACCTATAACCGGGCTCAAGGCGGTACAAAGCGCGAGGCTCTTACCTACCATGTCCCGTATTTTATTCTCATCCGCCTTCAGCCCTTTTACGCACCGTTCACTGAAGTTTCTGACTCCGGCCGCAAGTATCTGAATTGATTCAAGCAGGGCGTGCGCGAGAAGCGGCATCATGACATTGAGCTCGAGGTGACCGAGAATCCCACAGAGCGAGATCGCAGTATCGTTGCCCATGACCCTGGCCGCGGCCTGACAGAGTGATTCCGCCATAACGGGATTCACCTTTCCAGGCATGATTGATGAACCGGGTTGCACTTCGGGCAGGATGATCTCCCCGATTCCGCATCTGGGGCCTGAAGAGAGAAAACGGATGTCGTTCGTTATCTTGATCATACTGACGGCGATACCCTTGAGCACTCCACTCAGATCCACGAGCGCGTCTTTCGCGGACTGGGCTTCGAAGTGGTTCCCGGCCTCCCTGAATTCCAGGCCCGTCATGGTATTAATCCGGGAGATGGCGAGCCCGGCGAAACGGGGGTGGGTGTTGATGCCCGTTCCGACGGCGGTTCCTCCCAGTGCGAGATCCAGGAGCGCGGGTTCCGTCCTGCCCACACGCAGGAGGGCGTGTTCCGTTATACTTCCGTAACCGCCGAACTCCTGTCCGAGCCTTACCGGAACCGCGTCCTGGAAGTGCGTTCTCCCTATCTTGACCACACCATGAAATACACGCTCCTTTTCCCTGAACGACCGCGCAAGCTCCTCAAGAGCGGGTTTCAATTCATTCGAAACGGACTCAGCCGCTGCTATATGCATCGTACTCGGTATGATATCGTTGCTCGACTGCCCCATGTTGACGTGGTCGTTCGGATGTACGGGGCTCCTGGTCCCGACCCTGCCGCCTAACAGAACGTTTGCTCTGTTTGCGATGACTTCGTTGGCGTTCATGTTCGTTGAAGTACCGGAACCGGTTTGATAGATATCGATAACGAAATGCTCGTCCAGGACGCCCTCGATAACCTCCCCGGCCGCCTGTTCCACCGCTCCGCCCCGTTTCCGGTCGAGGAGTCCCAGCTCCACGTTCGCCGCTGCACAGGCCTTTTTCAGCAATCCGAGCGCCCGTATAAAGCACCGGGGAAAGCGCACACCGCTCACGGGAAAATTGAGGACCGCACGCTGAGTCTGCGCTCCCCACAGGGCCCCGGCCGGAACTTCCATCCGCCCCATTGAATCGTTTTCCATTCTGTACTCTTTTTCAGGCATATGTCCCTCCGTCC
>CAYWUT010000124.1:0-9564 GCA_964460545.1 uncultured Spirochaetota bacterium | reverse complement strand
CATGCCAGACTGTGAATAATGTCCTCGACATCCGATAATGTCGTCAGTAGAATAAAGGGAACCGAACGGAGAGCCGGGTTCGATTTCATCTTTCGGCAGAGCTCATAACCGTTCATACCGGGCATGACGATGTCGCTTATGATGAGGTCCGGTTTTCCCTTTTCGAGCATACCTATCGCTTCATCCGCGCATGCGGCCGTTCGCACCGTGTATCCCGATTTCCGCAGTATATGCTCGGTCTGCCGAAGCTGAGTTATACTGTCCTCGACAATAAGTACTTCCACTTTTCGGCTTTTGTCTCTAACCATCACATCATCACTCCTGACCGGTGTGAGATACCGTTCCCTATAATTATAGAACAGAACCCGAGTGATATTCAAATATGATTGAAAGAAATGTGGGAACAGGCGAATTTCTCCCGGTTTCGGGTTGGAAATACGGGCGGTGTATATAAACCGCCCGGAGGATGGGTGGAGAGATATTCAGCGTTCCGTTATGTCGATATTCCGGTTCTCGGCATCATACGTCACAGCGACCACGAGCTTTTCCCGGGAAAGGATCTCGAACTCATGCTCCTGCTTCAACCGTGCGCTCTTCGCAATCGTCAGAACATGCGTTCCCTCTTTCAGTGAGAATGTTTTCGGTTCTTCACCGGTCTTCCCGAACTCGATAAAGGGATTCCCCTTGTCACCCGAACAGGTCCCTTCTGATCCGTCTATCAGAATATCGAGGCCCGGATGATTGGAGGATAATACGAGTACTCCCGGCTTCTTTATGAGAGCGACCGCGGTCTCGACGGTATCGAGTTCGGCGGGAACATAAAAACGAACCGTCTCCTCGTAATACCCGGGAGCCTTGTACTTGAAAAAATACTCCCTGCCCGATTTCGTAAGACTCCTGAAATAGGGGCGAAGCCTTTCCCGGGTGCTGTAGTACTTCCAATCCAGCCACTGATCCGTATCGTCCTCGTAAAAGGTTATGCTCGCGGTATCGAGGATATCTTTTCCCGTTGCACTATCCGTAACGGTATGGGTCAGCTGTATGGTGCGCGGCTCCGGCGCCGGCAGGTTGAACTCCAGCACCAGTCCCTTCTCCTCCTCCGCACTACTCCTCTGCTGTTCGCGGGCGTTGAGATGAAAGACCCGGTAATGGATACGGTCGGCCGCCGTCAGCTCGAGGTGATAATCACCTGCGGGTAAAAAGCGCGGCCTCAGTGATAGAAGGACGGGACCGTCCTCCTCCGACCGGGATAACGGGAAAAACCGGGTCCCGGGACGAAGAACATAGTCGTACGTTATCTTGTTTTCCACGTTATTCCGCATGGGGAGCTCCCGCTGAGAAATAAACCGGGCCCGCGCATACAAGTACCTCCGCTTTCCGCCATGACCTTCCACACGGACGGAAACGGCGACCTTACCGTAGGTCCTGCTTTTAAACAAATCGAAATAGAGCCCGCTGTAGTACCAGTAGAACCCGCCTCCGGCGAGCACAATGAGTGATGCGAGTACGACCGCGGGAATAAGAGGAAATCTCGATCCTATCGTACGTAACCCGAAACACTGGGGAGCTGCAATGTCTTTCCCTTCCAGATATTTCCGTATCCCGCCCCGCCTCTCGGTTTCGCTTCCAAACCTGGACGAGTACCTCGACAGAATATGTGTAACCTCGTCCAGATCCCGGCACCGCTTCTTTACCCTTCGGTTCATCATCCTCCTGATCAGCCGTCTGAACACGAGGGGTATGTCGGGGTTGATCTTCCCCGGATTCACATAAATGCCCCTGTTAATCAGATCTATCGTGGCGGGTGTGAAGGAGGTGGGAAAGGGCTTTTTCCCGGTAAGCATCTCATAGAGCATGACGCCCATGGAATAAATATCCGCGCGTTTGTCTACGTTCTTCGTATCGGATATCTGCTCGGGCGACATATACGCAGGTGTCCCGAGCGTCATGCCGGCCTGCGTGAGGCCGTCATCCTCCTCACCCATTGTCGTGGCAATCCCGAAATCGGTGAGCTTTACCTCTCCTTCCCTGGAAATCAGTACGTTTCCGGGCTTGATGTCCCTGTGTACAACGCCCTTGTCATGCGCGTACTTCAGGCCCCGGCAGATCTCGGAGAAGATAAGAAGGGCCGCTTCGCAGGAGAGACGGTTCCGCTCCCTGATAAGACGGTCGAGACTGGTCCCGTCAACGTATTCCATGACTATATAATAGGAGGAGCCGTGGCGGAAATGGTCGTATACCGGGACGATACGTTCGTCCCGGAAGTCGATCATGAGCGAAGCCTCTCTTTTAAAACGGCCGATGATACCGGTACCGGTTCTCAGGGTAAGCTGTTTGAGGATTACGAATCTTTTAAGCGTGGGGTGTTTTGCCTTATATACCACGCCCATTCCCCCGCGGGCGATCCGCTCAACGATTTCGTACTTCCCGACCTTATCCTTCGGTCGCGGCATCTTTTCTCTCCTCTTCCCGCCTTAACGGATGCGTCCGGCTCCGAAGAAATAACCGGGTAAAATTCCGGTGCGTCACTGTCCGGCACCGTTCGTGAAGACATACGTAATGCCGGCCCGTGGAAAACAGGAAGTGATACTCGCTGCCGGGGTGGTAAAAAAAGAACGAGGCCGGAATAACCCGATAGTTTGCCGGAATTATCCCAAACGAACCCTCTCCCGGTGAGGGAGCCGGGGGGTTCACAGTATCTCGAGCTTTGTTTTTCCAACCATAACGACATCGCCGATCTTAATCTTGACACGCTCCATCCGCGGAATGGGATTATTGTTCACGTAGGTACCGTTGGTACTCCCCTTGTCCATAACGTAGTATTCCTGTCCTTCCTTTTCGATGAGCGCATGCTGCCTCGAGACAAGCGGGTCTTCGCTGATAACGATGTCGTTCTGCTCGCCCCTGCCTATACTTATCAACCTGTTGATGTTAATGGATCGGTCCCTGAAACGGAGTTTCGCAACCGTGGTCTTGAGCTCCTTCGCAATTTTCCTTCCCTTTTCACCCCGTTTATAGACGGTGTTATCCGGCATGTCGAAGCTCCTCGCATTCTTTATGAGCCCTTTCATGTCCCGGATCAAAGGGGCACCGGGCTCTCCACCATTGTAAACCTCGAAAACCCGCCCGGTCAATTCTTTTGTACCTGTTCCACACACGGTATTATCTTACGTTTTTACCGGTAAGATCTTCAATACAGAGGAAATTATGAAACTGCTGCCCTCATCCGAGCTCATCAATGACGCACTTCAAAGGGGATATGCGGTACCTTCGTTCTGTGCCTGGTGCTTCGAGGCGATGAAGACAATACTGGATACGGCGGAGGAGCTTCGTGCGCCTGTCATGGTCATGAACGGATGGGCGGAGTTCCCCATACTCGGCCCCCGGCTCATCGTACCCATGACGCAGGCGCTCCTCGAGCGTTACACCATCCCGGCGGCCCTTCACCTCGACCACGGCCGTTCGATCGAAGAGGTACGCTCCGGAATAGAGGCGGGTTATACATCGGTCATGCTCGACTTTTCGACCAAACCCTTCGAGGAAAACGTGCGCGGCATGCGGGAAGTCGTAGGCCTCTCCAGGCCCAGGGGCATTACCGTGGAGGGCGAGCTTGGGGCGGTCGGGAGGGTTGACGAGGTTACTCGGGAGGGAGAGGGATCCTCTCTCACAGACCCTGACAGTGCGCGTATCTTTGTGCGGGAAACGGGTATCGATCTGCTGGCCGTTTCAATCGGGAACGCGCACGGGGTCTACAGGAGTCTTCCCAGTCTGGATTTCGAGCTCCTGGCCCGCCTCAGAGACGCGGTGGATGTTCCGCTCGTACTGCACGGAGGATCGGGGACTCCGGATGAGGATTTGAAACGGGCGATCGCGCTCGGCATCGCGAAGGTGAATGTCGCGAGCGAACTGGTCAACGCGGTACGGAATTCACTTATGGAACAGTGGAGAGAAGGGAAAAATTTATGGATCCCCCTCGCCCATGCGCCCGCCTGCTCCGCTCTCGCCGAAGTGGTCCGGAAGTGGATTACCCGAACCGGCGCCGCGGGAAGGGCATAGAAAAGGTGGGACCCGGCGGGACAGGGAACCTGTTATATGCGATATACATTAGCAGGAACCGGAGGAAGGAAAAAGTCAAAATCCATTTATTCGGTTCATAAACAGGCTCAGGCTTTACGAAGCCGGGGATTGGGTCTGAGTGTCCTTCCCGTCTTTGCCAGGGGCTTTCCGTTCACTTCAACAATATCCGCTGTGAAGTCTATCCTCTGCCTGTAGTAGGCGGAACCCACCCCGACCGCGTCAAAGGGAACGCGGAGGTCCATGAACTTCCGGAGCCTGACCTCGTTGAAACCGCCGCTTATGATGATCTTAACCCTGCCGAAACCTTCCCGGTCCAGGGCCGCTCTGAGCCTGAAGACGAGTTCGGCGCACACACCGTATGAATTGGGTCCGGAGGAGCTCACCGAGACATCGCGCAAATCTGCCGCGGTATCGAGCCGTACGCCCCAGAGTTCATCGCCGAAACTTCGCGCGACCTCGAGGCTCGTTTTAATACAATCGTTTTCAAAATCAACGAGTGCGATGAGGGGTACGCCGGCCGAAATGTGTCTCCTGAATACTCTGCAGGCCTCTACCGTGGAACCTCCGTAAGCGGCAATAAGGGCGTGAGGTATGGTCCCTGAACCGGGTATATCACTGTAGAGACCGTTGGCATCCGTGGATACGCCGTGTGCTCCTCCGATAAGGGCCGCATACCCGTCACCGGGCTGGTTCGTATAATGATCGAAACGGGACGCGAAGAAGAGCACGTCCTTGCCCGGGGCCGCTTCGACGGTTCGGCGAACCGCGGTGGCAATGGAAGTCCCGCGGGCGAGCACACCGAGATAAACCGTTTCGAGGTGGGCGAACGCGGAGTAAGGCCCCACGATCAGAAGGACGGTCTCGTTCCCCGACACGGTGTCGCCGTCATACAGGGCGAAGAGCTCCAGGTCACGGGGATTCTCGGTACCGAGCCTGATAACGGCGATGGCCTCATCCATCCCGCATAGAACGCCTTCTCCTCGAACAAACACCTGCATCACGACCCGGCTGTTATTACCGTCCATACGGAGTATGTCGCGTGTCCGGGAAAAGTACTTGTCCGAATAGAATCCGTTTTTTAAACGCTCTGCGGGGATATTAAAGGTTTGAGGAGGGAGCCTCTTCTTCATCCTTTCACCCGTTCAGAGGTTGTGCAGCTCCTCTTTCGTCAGTGTGTGGAAACCGCCGCTCGTGATGATCTCTTCCGCCTTGTTGAAATCGTCGACCTCGATTATGAGCACGGCCCGCTCACCGCTGTTGAGTATGAACCCGTACGCGTTGGAGACATTGACGGACTGCTCGTTAAGATACTCGGTTACATCGGCAAGGGCGCCCGGTTTATCCTCGACGACGATGGCTATGACGTGCTTTCTCGAAACGCTGAAACCCTCTTCCGAGAGCACGTCTGACGCCTTGTCCGGATCGTTCGTTATGATATTGATGAGGCCGTATTCCCCCCGATCCGATATGGTGATTGCCCTTATATTGACATCACTGTTCCCGAGCACACGGGCGATGGACGAAATCCTGCCCGGTTTATTCTGTACGAATACCGTTACCTGGGAAGCCATTATTTCCCCCTTTTCATTGTATGGGGCGAATTTTTAATCCTGCGGGTCCGGTTTCAGGACTGTTTTCTCCTGTCCACGACCCTTACCGCTTTCCCCTCCGATTTCGGAAGGGAATTGGGCTCCACGAGCTCGACCCTGGGAGTGATGAGTATTTCGCTCCTCAGGGCTTCAATTACGCTCCTCTTAAGATTTTCCAGCTCATGAATGTCGCCGTGAAATATCTCCTGCCTCACCTCGACCTTGACGATTATGGTATCCAGAAAATCGATGTTTTCGATCTCTATGAGATAATTATGCCCCACCTCCGGGATGTCCATCAGGACCTTCTCGATCTGCATGGGGTAAAGGTTAACCCCCTTGATGATGAGCATATCGTCGCTCCTGCCCTTTATCCGGGAAATCCTTCGATGCGTCCTGGAACAGGCGCATTCCCCGGGAAAAACGGTGGCGATATCACCCGTCCTGTACCGGATGAGCGGCATTGCCTCCCTTTTCAGCGTGGTGAGGACTATTTCCCCCTCAACGCCGTCCTCCACCCGATCGCCGGTATCCGGATCGATGACTTCGAGCAGGTAGTTGTCTTCCCAGAGATGCATCCCGTTCTTTTCGGTGCACTCAAACGCCACTCCGGGACCGTTCATTTCAGAGAGACCGTAGCTGTTGAACGCGTTCATTCCGTAGAGCGATTCTATCTTTCTCCTCGTTTCCTCGCTGTAAGGTTCGGCTCCGAGAAAGGCGATCCGCAGATTCATATCCTTTTTCGGATCGATTCCCTCCTCCCTGAATATGGTGTAGAGGTGAAGCGCGTAGCTCGGGGTTATGTGAAGCGCGGTCGTACCGAAATCCATCATTAAACGGATCTGCCGTTTCGAATTGCCGGACGAAGCGGGAATAGTGAGGGCTCCGAGACGTTCGGACCCGTAGTGCAGTCCAAGTCCGCCCGTAAAGAGACCGTATCCCATCATATTCTGGAAAACATCGGAGCTCCTCACTCCGGTCATATACATGGAGCGTGCCACGATCTCCGTCCATTCGTTGATATCACCGGCGGTGTGGTAAATGACGGTGGCCCTCCCGGTCGTGCCTGAGGAGGAGTGGAGCCGAACGGCCCGATCGAGCGAAACCGTAAGAAACCCGTCGGGAAATCCGTCGCGGAGGTCCTGCTTCGTAGTCAGGGGTATATCGCATATGTGGTCAAGCGTATCGATCCCCTGCGGTATCCGTCCCTTGTAGAAACGGGACAGGGACACCCTCTGGAGCGTACGGTTAACCCTTTCCAGCTGAAGTTTCTCGAGCTCCTTTCGGGGGAGAGTCTCTATCTCCCTGTCCCAGTAAACTGCATCCATAGGAATCTCCGTTCTGACGTCATGTTCCTGAAAAAATAACATCGGCCCTCTGAACCGCATAATCTTTTCGTCAGCGGCTCAGAGGTGAAACGAAAGAGGCTACGCCTTCATGGTTACCAGCGTACACCCGTATCCGCCCTGCTCGGGACGGGCGTATTCAAAACGCTCCACATCGGTGTTCTTTTCGAGCATTTTTCGGACGCCCTCTCTGAGTACGCCGGTACCGAGCCCGTGTATGATGGAGAAGGTTTTCGTACCGTTGAGAACGGCGGCGTCAAGGAACCTAGTCACCTCATCCATAGCCTCATCGTACCGCATTCCCCTGATATCACATTCGTATATGCTTTTTTGATTCGATGCGGCTGTGAAGTCCCAGTCTCCTCCCCTGGACTTTTTCCTCTTCCCCAGTGACTGAACCCCCCCCCGGTCCACGGCGATCCTGACGTTTTTCCCCTGAAGGGTAACGGTCTCCCCGTTAATTTCCGCGATCCGGCCCTCGATACTCCTGCCGTCCTCCCCGGTATAGATCGCCCTGTCGCCTATTTCAAGAGGTTTCAGGGCCGGGCCGTTATGGATCCCGGCGGACGGCGTTTCCTCCACGATCCGGGCGGCTTCCTCCTCCATCTTTCGTTCCTTTTCGCGTGCACGGGACACACTCTCCTTCGAGGCCCCGCTCTCGCGTATCTCCCTGATGCTCGATTCGAGCGACTTCCTGTACTCTTCGAAAAGAGACGAAAAGCGGCGGCGATACTCGGATTGTACCGCCCTTTCCCTGCTCTCCACGTCGGCCATCCGTCGGGCGTATTCGTCGGTGCTCTTTTCCAGCCGGTAGCGCGTGTCCTCCACGCTCCGCCGCTTTGTGTCGAGCTCCTTTTCCATGAGCGCCAGGCTCTTGAAAATGAGATCCGCGGACCGGTCTTCGTCACTCAGGTATTCCCTGGTTTTCGACAGTATGGCGGGATCGAGGCCGAGGAACTCGGCAATTTCCAGAGCATTGCTCCTTCCCGGGATCCCCATCATGAGACGGTAGGTGGGCCTGCAGGTGACGGGATCGAACTCGACGGATGCCACCTCGGACCTGTCGCTTCCCAGTGCGTACATCTTTATAAAGCCGAAATGGGTCGTTACGACCGTGATGATTTTTTTATCCATTAGGTGATCGAGCACGGCCGCTCCGAGTGCGCCTCCCTCCACCGGATCGGTTCCCGCGCCGAGCTCGTCTATGAGAACGAGGCTGTCGCCGTCCGCCTTGTCTGTAAAGGTCCTGATATTTTTTATATGCCCCGAGAACGTCGAGAGTGACTGCTCGATGGAGCCTTCATCGCCGATATCGCAGTAAACCGATGAGAAGAAATAGGTTTTCATCATTCGTGCCGGTACCGGAATGGATGAAAGTGCCATGACAACAAAGAGGCCGATCATCTTCAGCGTAACGGTTTTGCCTCCCGTATTCGGCCCCGTGATCACGACACCGCAGCGTTCCGCCGTAATCCGGAAATCGACCGGAACCGGTTCACTCAAGAGCGGATGTCTCCCCCCCTCTATACGGATAAGACGTTCCTCGCTGAATTCGGGTATGGTACAGCCGAACGACTCCTTGAAATTCTTCTTCGCGATGAGGATATCGAGCTGAACGAGCGCATCCTGAACGGCCAGCAGGTCGTTTCCGTTTTCGTTCACATGTGACGTGAGCAGGACCAGCAGGCGACGCACTTCCCTCTCCCTCTCCTTTACAAGCAGCCTTATTTCGTTGTTCCGGTCGACGATTGAAAAGGGCTCAACGAAGAGCGTTTTTTCACTTCCCGACTGCGCGTGTACTATCCCCTTTATCCTGCCCCTGTAGTTATGCTTAACCGGGATGACATACCGGTCGTCCTTGAGCGTAACGTGTCTCTCCTGCAGGTAACGGCTCATTTCCGGCGAGTTAAAATACCCCTCGAGGATCTCCTCTATGACATTTCTCAGTCCCTTCAGATCCGATGCGATCTCGCTGAGCCTGCCGGACGCGTTATCCCGCACCGCGCCCCCCGCATCGATCGCGTGTCGTATCCTGTCCTGCAGATCGACGGGAACGGTCCTGTCCGTGAACCGAACGAGCCCGGGCACTTCTTCCCGTATCGACCGGAACAGATTCCGAACCGAACGAAACGTGGAGATGTTGTTCTCGATCTTTTTTAGTTCTTCCCCCGTCAGCCAGCTGTTCGAAGCCCGGGATTTTCTGAGGAGACCACGCGTATCGTGGATGTGTTCGATACCGGGCTCATACCCCATGTCGGAGGCTTTTTCGAGCTCCTGCAGGAGATTAAAGCCTACCCGTGCCGACTCCGGATCAGAAGCGGGCCGAAGGTGCATGACCATCTCTTTGGAGCAGTCCGATATACAGCGGTCACGCAGGAGGTTGAGAACACGGTCGAATTCGAGGCGGGACGTATCGTACATCATCCAAAGAATAAAACAAACCCCCGTTTCCCGTCAACCCATTTAAAATGGTGACAGTTCCTTTCGTGACAGTTCCTTCTGTGACAGTTGCTTTGTGCACAAGACATTATTAGACCGTCTATGCATCCAGA
>CAYWUT010000123.1:5333-9630 GCA_964460545.1 uncultured Spirochaetota bacterium | reverse complement strand
AAAGAATAACTTGAAGAACACCCTACTATAGCGAGTGCCGGGTCCGAGTTTGAAGTTCACCCTATTAAGGGGCGATAACGGCTGCGTTTATTTACGACCATAGGCTTTTCAGCGAGTACAAAGTGATAAAACGAAGCGTACAAAGAATAATCAAGCATGGTTTACTGCATGCCGTGCTTATCTGCGGCGCCGTCATCATGATATTTCCTTTTGTCTGGGGAATAACCACCTCGTTCAAGGACATGCAGGAGGTTCTTTCCAGTCCCTTTCGGCTTGTTCCGCGCAGGGTTACCCTCGTTAACTATGCGAATGTTATCAAGTCCATACCCATTGTACGTTTCTTCCTCAACAGTATCATCGTGTCCGGAAGTATTACCATATGCCAGCTCTTTACGTGTTCCCTCTCAGCCTATGCATTCGCGCGGCTCCGCTTCCCCTTCAGGAACGGACTCTTCTACATACTTCTCGGTACCATGATGATTCCGCAGCAGGTCATTATGGTGCCGGTGTATATAATCCTCAATTTTTTCCGGCTCATCGATACGTACGGAGCCATGATCATACCCTTTGTTTCCGGAGCATTCGGGACCTTTCTCCTCAGGCAGTTTTTTTTAACGGTACCGAAGGAACTGGAGGAAGCCGCTTTTCTCGACGGGTGCGGACACATGCGGTTTCTTTTTCGCATCCTTATACCGCTCTCCCGCCCCATACTCGCAACACTGGCCATTTTCACCTTTATGTGGAGCTGGAACAACTACCTGTGGCCCCTTATAGTGACGAACCGTATCGAGATACGCACCCTTCAGTACGGACTCGCCATGTTCAAGGAGGAGGGAGGCATAAACTGGGGACAGCTCATGGCCGGAACGACCATGGCCACCCTCCCTGTGCTCATCGTTTTCTTCCTTGCACAGAAACAGTTCATTGAGGGAATTACCATGACGGGCTTGAAGGATTAGACCGGCGCGAATAATAAGGAGGATTGTATGCGGGTGTTTTTATTCAAAGGATCGCGTGACCGTAGAAATAACATTACGGTCATCAACCTTTTCATCGCCGCTCTCCTGTTTCAGACAGCGGCATTCGCGGGTTTTGCCGGTGAAACCTTCCGTTTTCACTATGAGCCGGGCATTCACTACCGTATAGAGGCATGGGTGGATGAGGAGATATACAGGAACGACGTGCTCGCCCAGCGGGTCAAGCTGAAGAATGTTGGTGAGATTCAAATCACCTCGGTTCGAGGAGATCAGGCGCTGCATGAGGGGACCTTCTCCTATCTCAGAAGCCCGGACCTTTCCGATAGCTATGTGCTGGAAAGGGAGTATCCCTCCCGTTTCTTCAGGGACATCTACGGCCGTTATACGATCGATGACGGTTTTTTCATGCCCGTGGTCAGAAACGTCCCCACCTTTCCCGAAGGAGAGGTGAACGTCGGGGATCAGTGGAAATCCGGTGCGCACGAGGCGCATGATTTCAGGGACGTATTCGGTATTGAGTCTCCCGTCATACTTCCGGCAGCGGCGTCTTATCAGTACCTGGGCAATACGGAGATTGACGGAGAGCGGGTCGCGCGGATTTCGATCAATTACGTGATCAATTATACGCTTCAGTACGGTACGGCAGCCGGCGTTCTCCTCCCCTATCGTGTGGTGGGATACTTCAACCAGCTCTTCAACTGGAACCTTGACAGGTCGGCACCCCATTCCTACAAGGAAAATTTCGACTACATATTTATCATGTCGAACGGTGAGATCTACGAGTATACGGGTGAATCCAGGGGAATTGTTACCATTACGAAGAAACCCGAAGCGGTCATAGAAAGCATTGAAAGAAGGCTGAATACCGCCATACCCGGAGTCGAAGTATCGCTGGTGGATGAGGGAATACTCATCAACATAGGCGAGATTCTTTTCAGGTTTGATTCGGATGAGCTCGGGTCCGATACCGGGCCGGAGCTCGACAACATAGTCGACGTGTTAAAGGATTTTTCTGAAAGGCGCATTCGGGTAATCGGTCATACCGACAGCCGGGGGCCGGAGGATTACAATCTTACCCTGTCCATTCGAAGGGCACGGCGTATAGTGGAGGAGCTCGCCGCGCGTATGCACTCCTCCCGGGATCGAATAACCTATATGGGAATGGGCGAGAGCAGCCCCATTGCGGACAATGACACGGAAGAGGGAAGAAGACGAAACAGGCGCGTGGAGATCATTATCCTGAACGAACGATCGAAAATACAGGAGGATTAAAAACGGAAGGTTTGCATGTAAAGTGACCGGAGCCGGCGGCATGCCATACCCTTTTAACGTGACCGGCACAATGAAGTGTTGCAAAGCTAACGCAGCGTGTATAATAAGGATTATGGGCCCGGTGACGGTGCCGCCGGCGGCCAGTACCGATCTCAGCGAATGAAGGACAACGCGAGGATGGATATCTGGAAAGAACGCGGACTTGAAGAGGACAGGGAATACGCCGTTTACCTGGGCCCCCTGTGTCTCCGGCTCAGGCGCGTTGAAGACGAGTGGCTCGTGGCATATGATTATAACCTGGAAACCGTGAGCACGGAGCCGGATTTTCTGGAAAAAGAGAAATCCGACAGCGTGGTATGGAGCAGGTTCGTTGTAAACGGTCATTTTTCCGATATTAAACTCATCCCCGTACTCCCGGACAGGCCCGTTGTCGTGAGCTCGGAAAATCCAATCATGATAATGCCCGGGAGCTCAGCCCTCTTTTTTGTCACCGTACCGGTTTGGGTCCGTCTCTGCACGGGTAAAAACGGCACTATCACGCTGACGGACATACCGTCCGCACCGCTTTCCAACACATGGTTCGGTGACCCCCTGAACGGGGAGCTCGCCTACTCTTCACGGACACAGGCCAGGCGCACGGCAGCGGAGGCTCCTTCCCTGCCGAACAGGGTGATCTGTCCCGTTCGAGTAGGAAATTCTTCGACTGAACCGCTGGATCTGCAAAAACTCTGCATACATGTGGAGCACCTGAAGGTATACAGGGAGAAGCCGGGGGAATCCCATTCCGAAGACGGCGGCACAAACCGGCTCTGGACAAACGAGGTTCTCATTACCTTCTACGGTATCGACCTGATGAGCAAGATAGATTATACGAAGGAACTCTATCCGATCACGGGCACCTATGAATTAATGAGCGATGAACGGGTTCCGTACGATACGGGTCTCCTTAAGCGGAGCTTTGGCATATTGAAATACTTTACGCACTTCGAATCATGAGAAGGGGTATATTTTCTCTATGGAGCTGCTCGGAGAACTAACGGAAAAAATCTTCAATATTGACGTCCTCATAACCGCCATGCGTGTACTCATTATCGTGGCCAGCGGTTTCGTTATACTGAAGATCCTGAGCTTTGCAGTCTCAAAGGCAACGGCTAAACGCTTTTCCGCTCAATCCACGATGCTCATTCGCAAGGCGATCTTCTATGCAGGCGCTTTCATCGTTCTCCTGGCCGTTCTCAAACAACTCGGCGTAAAATTGACCGCGCTGCTCGGCGCGGCGGGAATAGTGGGTATCGCCGTCGGTTTCGCTTCACAAACGAGCGTATCGAACATCATCAGCGGACTCTTTCTCATCTCGGAAAAGCCCTTTGCCGTGAATGATATCATACAGGTCGATAACATAGTAGGTGTCATCATGTCGATCGACCTGCTTTCGGTGAAGGTCAGGACCTTTGACAACCAGTTCATACGCGTGCCCAACGAGAAGCTGATAAAAACAGAGGTAACCAATGTTACGAAATTTCCCATCAGAAGGCTCAATATAAACCTCAGTGTCGCGTACAAGGAGGATATCGGCAAGGTCCGTGCTCTCCTGCTCGATATAGCGCGTGAGAATCCCTACTGCCTCGATAATCCCGAGCCGCTGTTCGCGTTCAAGGAATTCGGTGACCACGGGATCGAGCTCATGCTCGGCGTCTGGTTCGTCAAGACCGATTACTGGCCCTTCAAGAATTCGATAATGCAGGAAATAAAGGAGCGTTTCGAAAGTGAAGGCATCGAGATACCCTTTCCGCATATCAGCCTTTATACGGGTTCGGCCACCCATCCCTTTCCCATTCGGATTGAAAAGGATGATGATGACGGTAAAGGAGAGAACGGATGAAGCATAAACGGAGAGCCGTGACCGTAGGGGATGTTCCGGGAACGCTGCGTTTCGTTGGCGAAAGGAAACAGGAACATATACGTATACAGCTGATAAATTACAACGAGGATATTTTCGAAAAGCGAGAAATCGAGCGGGTCACACCCACGATCACCGATGCGGAGAT
>CAYWUT010000123.1:0-5323 GCA_964460545.1 uncultured Spirochaetota bacterium | reverse complement strand
ATCGGGGGGCGAGTATGCCCCCTTTATTACATCCGATACCGTATCCTGGATAAATGTTGACGGGCTGCACGATACGGGTCCCATAAGGGAGATCGGCGACCTCTTCTCCATACACCCCCTGCTTCTCGAGGATATCGTCAATACGGAACAGCGGCCCAAGGTGGAAGAAGCTGAATCTCTGGTCATGATCGTTTTAAAAATGCTTACGTATGACAATGAAATGGAGACGGTGGAATCCGAACAGGTGAGCTTGATAGTAAAGGACCGCTCCCTTATATCGTTTCAGGAAAAGGAGGGGGACGTTTTCTCCGGTATACGCGAGCGATTGGAGAAAAACCGGGGCCGCATAAGAAAGATGGGGGCCGACTACCTTGCCTACTCGCTCATCGATGCGATCGTGGATAACTACTTCCTGATCCTGGAAAAATTGGGGGCCAGGATCGAAAACCTGGAGGATGCCGTTCTGAATGACGTAGACAGGAATACGGCCCATGAAATCCACCGGCTGAAGCGGGAGTTGTTTGTTTTAAGGCGATCAATATGGCCCCTGCGCGATGTGATCGGTACGTTTCTCCGGGAAGAGATACCGGTCTTCGGGAAGCAAACCCTGCTGTTTATGAAGGACGTTCAGGACCATATTCTTCAGATAATCGATTGGGTGGAGATGTACCGGGACCTCGTGTCGGGGCTGCTCGATACGCATCTGTCGAATATGAGCAATCGAATGAATTCAGTCATGAAGGTGCTCACAATAATCGCAACCATATTCATTCCCCTCACCTTTATAGCCGGAATTTACGGAATGAATTTCAACCATATGCCGGAGCTCGGTTACAGGCTCGGCTACCCTATCGTTTTATTGGCAATGGGAGCCATCGGCGCCGCCATGGTCGCTGTTTTCAAGCTCAAGAAATGGCTTTAATCTTCCGAACGTTCCATTCCAATTCGTTAAATATCCTTTAATACGGGAAGATGTTTACTTTGGGTTATATCCGGTTTACTATCACACTGTATTGATAAGATACGGTTCGGAGGGATACTTTTATATGGCTTTAATGGTGAGTGTTTCCGGAATTAGGGGTATTGTCGGCGAAGATCTGACTCCCGGTACGGTGGTAAACTACGTTTCATCATTTATTGAAACGCTCGGAAAAAAATCAGGAACGATTCTTCTCGGGCGGGACACGAGAAGAACCGGTCCCATGATTCAGAAAATCGTCGAGGCCACGGCAAACGCGCTCGGTTTCCGGACACTGGATGTCGGCGTGGCCCCTACTCCCATGGTGCTTTTTCTGACGAGAAAAAGGAAATGCGACGGCGGCATCGCGATCACCGCATCGCACAACCCGGCGGAGTGGAATGCGCTGAAGCTCTGCACGGATAAGGGGTTCTTTCTATCGAGTATGCAGGTGGAAGAATTGAAAAAAAACGCTGAAAAACCCCTGGAGAATCGAGCGTGGACGGATTTCAAGAGTATCGGTACCATGAAATACGACCCTGCTGCGAAGGGGGAATATCTCGAGTCAGTACTCAGTTTGATCGACACTGACGCAATTAGAAGGAATAGGTTTGTTGTTGCGTTCGACCCTGTCGGCGGGGCGGGCTGTTCCGTAGACAGGGATTTTCTCGAAGCATTGGGATGCACCGTTCACGGGGTACACGATACACCGCGCGACGTCTTTCCCAGGAGTCCGGAGCCGGTTCCTGAAAATCTCTCTGATCTCTCGGCCCTCGTAAAGAAATGCGGGGCCTGTATCGGATTCGCCCAGGACCCTGACGCGGACAGGCTCTCCGTCGTGTCTGAAAGGGGTGTCCCTGCAGGTGAGGAGTATACCCTCGTTCTTTCAGGTGAGGCCTGGTTAAGGAGAAAAAAAACCGATATCGCATGCAATCTGTCCACGTCCATGATGGTTGACGATCTGGCGTACCGCTACGGCGTGGGCGTAAAAAGGACTAAAATAGGCGAGATCAACGTTACTGAAACGCTCATCAGCCATAACCTCGTTTTCGGCGGCGAGGGAAACGGGGGTGTGATCGTACCCGAGATCAACCCGTGTCGGGACAGTCTGGTCGGTATGGGCCTGATTCTCGAGCTCCTCGCGCTTTCAGGGAAGACGGTTTCCGAGCTCATAGGTTCCTGGCCGCGCTATAATATGCTTAAGGACAGGGTACGGATTCCGGAAATATCTAAAAGCGAATTATTTGATCGTATACTGGAAAGGGGGGACAAACTCTTTCCCAACTTTTCAAGCGATTTGTTAGATGGTATAAAATATTATAACAAATCAGAGTGGGTGCACATTCGTTTTTCAAATACAGAGCCCATTATCAGAATAATGGCTGAGTCTCCCTTCCCATCCCGTACCGAGGATCTGTTGAGCACGGCCCGTCTGCTCGTGGGACAGGAGAGCGGCGATGGGTAATCTCTTTTCCGGGACTGGAGAAAAACCCCTCTCAGTAATGATCACGCCTCAGGACCTCGATGAATTCAGTGGTCAGGCACCGCTCGTGGGCCAGGGCGGTCCCCTCAGGAAGCTTATCGAACAGGATAAAATGGTTTCCGCAGTTTTTTACGGTCCGCCCGGATGCGGTAAAACGGCGCTTGCCCGCATTATTGCACATCGAACGCACAGCGAGTTCATACGTCTCAATGCGGTGACCGCACGCGTGGATGACCTTCGTACCGCTCTTAAAAGGGCGCGCCATAACCTGCTGTCAGGAACCAAAACCCTGCTCTTCATCGACGAAATACATCGTTTTAACAAGATGGTCCAGGACGGCCTCCTCCCGGCGCTCGAAGAGGGAGAGGTTATCATGATCGGTACCACGACAAAAAATCCCTTTTTCTCCCTCATACCTCCGCTCCGGTCGAGAATACACCTCTTCGAGTTCGAACGTCTCTCGGAGGACGACCTTGCCTCAATCATGGGCAGGATAAAGACTAAAACCGGGGCACGGGTACATCCGGATGCAGAGCATTATATGATCCGTTTCGCAAACGGCGACGCGCGAAGGATGTGCAATATTTTTGAGACAGCCAGAAACATTGCGGGAAAACAGCCCATAGACCTCGCGGTTCTGAAGGGGCTTATCAGCAGGCAGCAGCTTCTCTACGACAGGGACGAGGATTATCATTACGACGTGATGTCCGCATACATAAAGTCCATTCGAGGTTCGGACCCCGATTCCGCTCTCTACTACCTCGCACACATGCTGGAGAGCGGAGAGGACCCCCTCTACATCGCGAGAAGGCTCGTCATCCTGGCAAGCGAGGATATCGGCCTTGCGGATTCTTTCTCCCTCGTGCTTGCCGTTTCAGCATTCGACGGAGTGAATAACATCGGCATGCCCGAGGCCCGCATCGTATTGTCGCATGTAACGATTTACCTCGCGCTCCAGCCCAAGAGTAACTCCGCCTATACGGCCATAACAAAGGCCGCGGAGTATACACGCTCACAACAGGTGGAAATTCCCGATTATCTCCGCTCCGCTCATCCCGCGGCAAAATATTACAAGTATCCCCATAACTACCCCCTGCACTACGTTGTACAGGAATACGTGCGGAAAAAGGTGCACTTTTTCGAACCCGGAGACCTCGGGAAGGAAAAGGAGCTGAAGAAGAGGATCGATTTTCTGCGGGGATTGAAGGAGGAGGACTAGGTGGATAAAAAGACGCTCCGCGGGGAGATGCAGAAGATTCGCGGTTCCATCAGGCAGGAGGAAAAGAAACGGCTCGACCGTTCAATCCAGCGGAACCTTCTGGAGTGGGATATTTTCAAAAGCTCGGCTTCCATTTTCTGTTATGTCAGTTTCAGGAGCGAAATCGACACCCTGCCCGTTATAAGGGCCGCACTCAGTGTTTCCAAGTCCGTATGTGTTCCCTGTGTAGATAAGAAAGCGGGAATAATGAGGGCCCATACCATCCGCGATATCGAATCTTCGCTCGAGCCCGGATCGTACGGCATTCCGGAGCCCAATGCAGCCTGTCCCGAGGCGGATTGCTCCTGTCTTGACCTTGCAATCGTGCCGGGACTCGCTTTTAATAAGCGCGGATTTCGTCTCGGATACGGCGGCGGTTACTACGACCGTTTTCTCCACCTGCATAACGTCAAAATCGTGTGTGCCATGACCTACGCACGGTGCCTCGTGGAGGACATACCGGTAAAGAAACACGATGTTCCTGTCGATTATCTAATATTGGAGTCAGGAGTACTGCGTACGGGACGGGACAAAGCATGAACAAACCACTGAGCGTCACTTTCTGGGGGGTTCGCGGAAGCCACCCTGTTCCGGGCAGCCGGACGGTCGGATTCGGCGGCAACACCACATGCCTCCAGGTATCCGCGGGCGGCCTCACCATTATCATCGACGCGGGTACGGGAATAATTAACCTCGGTAAAAAGCTGGTGGGGGAGTATTTCGAGAGCGGTTCGGAAAACAGTCTCGATGCCACCGTCTTTTTCACACATCTTCACCATGATCATACGCAGGGACTTCCCTTCTTTCAGCCCCTCTATCTGGGGCAGTCCGTGCTTCATCTCTTCGGACCTCGAAATTTCGGCGACGAGCTGGCGGTCGTGCTGGAAAGATCGATGATACCTCCCAATTTTCCGGTCGATTTTTACCACTCGAACTCAATCAAGGAAATTACGTCCATCAAGGAAAACAACATCATCGTTTTTAACCCGCCCGACCCGACGCCACATGTTATCAACCGGTTCAGGGACACGGTTGATGCCCATAAGGCGGAATCGCAGGTCGTCGTGAGGGTCCACAGCGATTATTCTCATCCCGTAAACGGCGTTCTCGTGTACCGGATCGAGTACGGCGGCAAATCCGTGGTTTTCGCTACCGATATAGAGGGTTACGCGTACGGCAATACAAAGCTCATACAGTTCGCGCGGAATGCGGACCTGCTGATACATGATTCCCAGTACTCGATAGAACAGTACGTGTCCCTGCCGACTCCGCGCCAGGGCTACGGCCACAGCACACCTGAAATGGCTATTGAAGTTGCGAGAAAAGCCGGGGTAAAGACACTGGCCTGTACCCACCATGATCCCGCATCTTCGGATACGATCCTGAAAAAGAACCAGACGAAGTACAAAAGGCGTTTCAAGGACCTCTTTTACACCCGTGAAGGTCTCACCCATACCGTCGAGTGACACGGTATTCGAACCGCATGATGGGGTCTGTTATTCCTGCATGACGAGCGGAAGCAGCTCCGGATGCTCCTCCATGTATGCGTTGAGCTCATCCTGGTGGATTTGCGAATAGGTCGTGTACTCTTCCTCGGTCAAACCGCGTGATTCGAAGAAAATAC
>CAYWUT010000122.1:0-9811 GCA_964460545.1 uncultured Spirochaetota bacterium | reverse complement strand
ATTTCTCATTTAATACTGATAACGGTAAAGTTTTACTTGCATTAATAAACCGAATCCCTTAATTTTAAAAACTTCTTTATTTGATAAAATTCCTGAATGTTAAATAGCTAAATCATTTATCATTCCAAAAATGTACAGGAGACGTCAGACTAGAAAAAATTGAGAGAAACATGATCGTGGCTTTACAGGGAGGCAGCCACATCACCTGTACTCTTCGTAAAGAGGCGTGAGTCTTCCCGCTCCAGCTCATGTGGAGCAAAAATACACATCTCTGCTTACACAGTTCATGCAGCTGCTGTATACCGCCTCACAGGAATAAAACATCAATCGCAAAATATATGGGAACCGGGGAAAAATACAGCGTATTCAGGGACGACGACAATCTTTAAATCAAATATACGAGGAGGTTCCACCATGTCACATCCAACTGTAGGAGGCAGGTTTGGCTGATAAACGGAATTTCGAGGTTAGTTTTTTTAAACCTAAGTCTGAAGCTGAAAAGGCGAATACCAGGCTGATTACCATACTGGTTATCATCTGGGCCGTTGCCGTCTTCGGTTTTCAGTTTCTGCTGATTGGCGTGGGAAAACCGATGGAGGAAAAGACGCTGACGGATTTCAGAGTTCTCTGGCCGAAGGTCCAGTCTTCTCCCGCAGAAGCCGACCTGCAATCACTTGCACGGGTACTGCTCACCACACTCGGTAAAAACTCGACCATTAAAGAAAGCGACCGGGACCTTATTCGGAAAGCGCTCGCGGTTACCGTATCTCTTCTTCATCCCGACTCGGAAACGGCGGACGGGGCGGCGGAAAAAATCGGACTCGGGGACAGCGGCTTTGACCCCCTTTTAAAAGACCAGCTATCCTTTCATTACACCACCGGCGGCTCTGATTACAGCAACCTGTCGGAACTGCCCGGGGTTATGGAAAGGTATTTGATACACAACAGGTCATTTCTTACGGATACTTCCTTTCTGAAATTTCCATTTCATTACTTCTACACCGCACAGTTCCTGCTGATTCTCTTTATCGTGTTATGCATCGTTTATGCAAAGGCAGTTGATAAAATTCATACCCGTCTGGGGATTGAGGAATAAGGAAAAACTTATATGCGGAAAACTATACCATTTATTATTCTGTTCTTGATTCTATGCTGTGCACCGGGCCTGTTCGCGGGTACCGCCAACGCCGCGACAACACTCGAGGGTGATTTCAAGCTGGTGCCGGCGATTATCCTTATTGTCATTCTCTCGACATTCGTGCTTGTAGGGATACTTAACCGGGCCTCGGGAACGAAGGATTACTGGGCGGCGGGACGGAATGTTTCTCCGGTAGGATCAGGCATGGCAATCGCGTCGAACTGGATGAGTGCGGCTTCCTTTCTGGGAATGGCCGCTATAATGTACGGGTCCGGGTATCACGGTCTTGCCTATGTGGTGGGATGGACCGGCGGTTATGTACTGCTCCTCGTGTTAATGGCCGGGCAGATTCGCCGGTACGGCAAGTACACGGCCGCCGATTTTATCGGTGACCGGTATTATTCACGCGGGCTGCGGGCTGCCGGTGCCCTTCTTACCATCTTTATATCCATTACCTACTGTGTCGGCCAGTTTGCCGGCATAGGGCTCATGTTCAAATGGATTCTGGGAATAAACTACAACTTGGCGGTACTGATCGGCGGAGCTGTCGTTCTGACCTACACATTGATATCCGGAATGCTGGGTGTAACCAAGAACATGCAGATTCAGTATATCATCATCATCGTGTCCTTTATCATGCCCCTGTTTATAATCGCCTATAAACTCGGTTTTTTCTGGGGGGTTCCCCAGATAGGATACGGCGAAATGGTTACAAACTTTTCGGATGGAATATTCGAAGTAAAAGGCATAATCACGGAGAACGTTTTAGGACAGAGAGCCGCGATTCTGCCCCAGCCCGAATATGCAATGCCCTGGGATGCTGCCCACGGAACAACCGCTTTCCAATGGATCGCCCTCTGTTTTGCCCTTATGCTGGGCACCGCCGGGCTTCCGCATGTCATACAACGGTTCTACGTGGTCCCGAAAGCCCGGGACGCGCGATGGAGCGTAGTGTGGGGACTCTTCTTCATCTGCCTCCTTTACTGGAACGCCCCGGTATACAGCGCGTTCGCCAAAATACTATCGTCGTCTCCGGACATGGGGGTTCTCGCAAAGGACGCGATAGTGGTTTACACCGCCCAGCTTGCCGGTATTTTTCCTCTCATTGTCGCATTTCTTGCAGCCGGCGCGGTAAGCGCGGCTTTTTCAACGGTTTCCGGTCTCTTAATGGCCGGTGCTTCCGCCTTCTCCCATGACTTCTATTTCAATACCCTTAATCCGAAGGCATCCGAGAAGACCCAGATGCTCATGGCCCGTATCGGAACCATAGCCATGGCAATCATTGTCACCGGCATAGCTCTTCTCAAACTCGGGCTCATAGCCAACCTGGTCGCTGTAGCGTTTTCACTGGCTGCCTGCACAATTTTCCCGCTCTTTTTACTGGGAATCTGGTGGTCCGGTTCAAACAGGCAGGGCGCATGGGCCGGCGTCATAGTCGGTGCGGGAATTTCGGTGGTTGCAATAACCTATTTTATCGCCGGGAATTTCGGAACCCTGCTGCCCGCCGCCGATTTCGTCAAAAAGTGGCTGAATCCGTGGTACTTCGCCTGGATCGGAGCCCCTCTGGCCATTGTTGCCAATGTGGCTGTTTCCTATATCACCGGTCGGGATACTCCTGCTGAAATAAAGGAGTTTCTGGCAACAAAAGTGCACAATCAGGCGCCGACACACTAACGGCTGAATAATGTATTCGAGGCCCCCCTTTTTTCGAACGAAGGGGGGCCGTGAAAAATACGGTATGGATTAGACCTGACGGATCTTTTCCTCTATAATTACTACGATGACATTTGAAGAACACGCAGAGCACACAAAGAAACTGTTCGGTGTTTCCGGCAGAGACATCCATCGCTGGATCGATTTTTTTTACGACAGGGAAAAAATCGAAAAGCTCTCCGCTTCCAACGTGGTTGCGTTCAACCCGTACGATCATCGCAGGGCCAGGCACCACAAACAGGCCCTAGCGGAGGCGCTCAAGGAATTCGAGGGGAAATACCCGCCGGAAGTAATTAAAGCGGTTTTCGAACAGCACATCAGGGACGATTACGATGGATATATCCCTGATAAATCCGATTTTACGGACCCCGATTTTCTGGAACGTTATCATAAGCGTTTTACGACCGATGAGACCCGACGGGATGAGCGCGTAAAACTTCGGTACCGCAGACGGGACCGTATTCAGTTTTTCTGGCGTTTTATATTGCCGCCGCTGCTGGTTCTCCTCTTCGTGGCCGTGACGATTTCAGTCGTGGCGATTCCTTCTTTTCACGATCAGCTGATTGAACATAAGAAGGAAACTATACGGGAACTTACGCTTGAATCATGGCAGATCCTGGAATACTGGTACAATCGAGCCTCATCGTATGAAATCGGCAGGGAGGAAGCCGTGGCCCGTGCGATGGAGCAGCTGCGTGGAATCAGGTACGGCGATGACAACAAGGATTATTTCTGGGTAATCGACCTTGAGCCCGTCATGATAATGCATCCCTACCTTCCCGAGCTGGAGGGGCAGGATCTGTCGAATTACCGCGATCAAGACGGGAAACTGCTGTTCGTGGAGAGCGTTGCAGTTGTGCGCGAGAGCGGCAGCGGATATATCGAGTACCGCTGGCAATGGCAGGACGACGCCGAAAGGGTGGTGCCGAAGCTTTCGCATGTCAGGCTGTTCGAGCCGTGGGACCTTATCGTCGGTACGGGTGTTTACATCGAGGATGTTGAGCAGGAGATACGCGACGTAACCCGTAGGATAATACTTGTTTCCATCGCTCTTATTGTGCTTTTAACGGTTATTATGACCTTTATGGGCGCCCAGAGTTACCGGTTGGAGCAGAAAAGACGAAAGGCTGTCGATACGGTTATAGAGTCCCGGCTCAGGTACAAAGCCCTGGTGGAATCCTCGGGGGAAGGGCTTATCATGGTGCTCGACGGGCGACAGGTTTACTCAAACAGGGTAATAACCGATCTCCTCGGGTACACCAGTGAGGAATTCGGGATCCTGAAGCTTCACGAATTCCTATTCACCATCGGTGGCAACAAACTGAGCGGAGTTGAACGGTTCAGAGAGCTCATGACCGGCACACACGCAATCCGTAATATCGAAGCCACGCTGAAAAAGAAAAGCGGAGACCTTCTGCAGGTAAGGGTTTCGATAACCTCCATCGAAATCGAGAATAAAACGGGATTTCTTCTCACCATCAGGGATATCAGCGAGCACCATGAAACCCTGCAAAAGCTTGACATATCGGAAGACCGAGTAAGGATTCTCACGGAGAACATCGGCATCGGCGTATTCCGCATCCACCTGGGTTCGGAAATAACGGTGACCGATCCCAATTTGGCGTTTCTCTCCATACTCGGATTCAAATCCGTCGATGAACTCAATGAACAAGTTTTTACGTCACTGTTTATCAGCGAAGACGAGAAACAGCGCCTCCTGAAGTCACTGCGGAAGGGGGAGTTTATAAAAAACCGGTTGGTATTTCTTCGACGCAATGACGGGGCTTCGAGGACCGTAACCCTTACGATGATGCCGTCAAAAAGCGGGTCGCACTGGTATGATGCGATCATGGAGGACCTCACCACGCGGAGAGAGCATGATCAGCAGAGACACGATCTCCTCGATGAATTTCAATCCGCGATACACTCGATGAATCAACCTATCGGGGACGTTGCCAGGGAAGCCCCGACTGTTTCCATGGATACGACTATTTACGATAGTGCCGTAAAAATGACCCGCTCAGGTTCGAAAACACTCATAGTGACATCCGAAACAGGTGAGATGATAGGAATAGTGACGGATACGGATCTCCGGGAAAGGGTGCTCGGGGCGGGTTTGAGCAGCACGGAACCGGTTTACAAGATCATGAGCTCACCCGTCATTAGCATAGGAACCTCGTCACATGTTTTTGAAGCCGCCATGCTGATGCAGAAGAAGAAGATCCACCATCTTCCAGTCATAAAAAATGACGCCGTATATGTTTTTTCAACGGAAGAGCTGCTTCGTCTCCAGCGGAACTCCCACTTGTTCTTTCTCCGCCAAATCGAGGAGGCTGAAGACAAGGCGGAGCTGGAAGAACACCTCGCGGATTATCAACGAATGGTCGGCGCCATGATTCCAGGCGGAGCCGGTGCCCTGACCGTGTCCCGCTTCCTGTCCGGCGGCGCGGATGCCGTTGCCAGAAAAATTATCCGCTTTGTGCTGGACGAGATGGGAGATGCGCCCTGCGCTTTCAGTTTTATACAGATGGGGTCATGGGGGCGGTACGAGCCCACATTCCTGACGGATCAGGATAACGCCATAATATGGGCCGACAGGGAAGCAGGTTCAGGCACGAAAGAGTGGTTCCTGGAACTCGGAAAACGCGTATGCACGCTGCTCGATCAGCTCGGGTATAAGTTCTGCAAGGGCAATACCATGGCAATGAATCCGCAATGGGTCAACCCGCTCGCGGAATGGAAATCCCTCTTCCGGAATTGGATGTCGACACCCGAGGTGGAGGAGATCATGCGTATACAGATATTTTTCGATTTCAGGTCTGTTTACGGGGATACGGGGCTTGCCGACGAGCTGCGTCAGGATATTTTGGAGGAAGCCCCCGCCAGACCCGTTTTCCTATGGAACCTTGCACAGAGCTGCGTCAACTTTAAGATCCGGTCAGCCGCGGAGGGCGATACTTTCGATGCAAAGCTTGGTGTGCGCCCGGTGGTGAATTTTGCCCGTCTGCAGGCGTTGTCACACGGGATCAAAGAAACCGGTACTCTTACCCGGCTCCATCGCCTCTACGAGAAAGGAATCCTGGATTCCACCCGGCACCGGAGCACGTCCCAGATATTTGAATACTTGAGCCAGATGAGACTCCGTCATCAGTACCGGCAGATTGAAAACGGTTACCCGCCGGACAACTCCCTTGTTCTGGAAGAGCTGTCGGAGCTGGAACGGGATTCCCTCCACCAACTCCTCGACCAGATCCATTCCCTGCAGAATCTGATAAAACGGGAATTCAAGGACCTCTCCTGACGGGATGCGGCGGAAGAAACGGAAATCCGGAACCGGGTGAAAATCGAACCCGGTACCCGTCCCGACCCCCTAAAACCCTGTTGACAATACCTTGCCTTTACGAGGCAGGGGTTATATATTCACACTGTTGATACAAAAAGAATTATTGGATATCATCCGGTCATGCATGCGATGGTCGCGTGCAAGGAAAACCCGGGTGAATCCGGTCGTTCCGCTTTTTGGAAGCGGTTTGAAAGCTTAGATTAATCCGTCCGTTTTTCTTCACTTTTGACCCGCGGGCCGTGCGTTTTTTCATTCCGGCCTTTCCCAATCTGCCAGTACAACAATACTATCAGGAAAACAAGGATAAACATGAAGAAAAATTTCATCGACGGAACAAACATAATCGAGCCCATAAACCGCGCACTGCGTGATCAGGGCTTCCACACGCCGACACCCATTCAGGAGGAGGCGATCCCCCTCCTGCTCGAGGGAAACGACCTCATGGGATCCGCACAGACGGGAAGCGGAAAAACAGCGGCATTCACCATCCCGATACTGCAGAACCTCGCAGCGAACCATAAAAAACCGGAAGCACGGACAACACGCGTTCTCGTTCTTGCACCCACCAGGGAGCTCGCCGTACAGATCTCCGAATGTTTCGAGACCTTCGGAAAATACCTCAGGCTTAAGCAGGTCCTCGTGTACGGCGGTGTCAGCAGGAGCAGGCAGATACACCGGCTCGCCGGGGGCGTCGACATAGTGGTGGCCACGCCGGGTAGACTGCTCGACCTCATGCATGAAGGCGCTGTCCTTCTGCACCGGACGGAGGTCATGGTACTCGACGAGGCGGACAGGATGCTTGACATGGGTTTCATACCCGATATTAAAAAAATACTCGGAAAACTGCCAGACCGCAGGCAGTCGATGTTCTTTTCGGCGACCCTTCCCATGGAAGTGGTAGGGCTGGCGGGGAGCATGCTCAGGAACCCGAAACGCATAGAGATCGTCTCGAACCTGAAAAACGATCCCAGGATCGAAGAGAATCTTCTCTTCGTGGAGCGCGAAAACAAGAAATCCCTTCTGCTGGAGATACTGTCCAGGTCGGATGTGTCAAGGGCGCTCGTGTTCACGCGGACGAAGCACAAGGCGCACAGCCTGGCGAGACAGCTGGCGCAAAAACGCCTCAAAGCGGATTCGCTTCACGGCGATAAAACACAAGCCGCGAGACGGAAGGCCCTGACGGGCTTCCACTCCGGCAGTGTCAAAATACTCGTGGCGACCGACATCGCGGCACGTGGTATCGACGTTACCGACATCGACCACGTCATCAATTTCGACCTCCCGAACGAGCCCGAGAATTACATTCACCGGATAGGACGTACGGCCCGCGCCGGGAAGACGGGAACGGCCCTCTCCTTCTGCGATCAGACCGAAGTGGAGCAGCTTCACCAGATAGAAAAGCTCCTGAAAAAGCCCCTGCCGGTTTTTACGGACCACCCCTTTCATTCGGCGGTAGTGGCTGCGGCGAAGAATGCAACGGCCCGAATAGCCGTCTCGCCCCGTTCACGGAGCGGAAGGCCGCGCCACTTCGGAGGAAGGTCCTACCCGCGCCGACGCGTACCAATCGCCGCAAAGAGCGCAAACAGGTAGATATTCTTAAAAATACCCGGAGAACCATTCCATGCAGCGGCATTCTTATTCAAGAGTGCCGCTTGCACATATCCCCGCCGTAGGGACAACCTGGATCAGTGTTTGTCGGGATTCTTCATTAACGACTGAGGGAAGCAACGTTACGGCAAGCGGCATACGGTCCGGGAGCGGCAGGAAGTGGAAGTTCACGCGGATCCGCCACAGGAACAGCCCGCCCTGCACTTTATTCCGAAAAGATCGTTGAGCAGGATGGCAACAAAACGGGGATGCAGGTGGGAACCGCCGGAACCGTGAATTCACGGATGCTCAATCCGCGAAAAGTCCCCGAGCAGCTCCCGAACGGTCTCCACCTCGAGTACGTTATACCGGGCCTTTGTCATACCGAGCCCTACTTTTATTGAATTCGCATGGGCGGGGAGCGCATCGAACACATCCTCGTCGGTCACATCGTCCCCGACGGCAAGAATGAAGTCCCACTCCTTTTTCCCGAGCCAGTGGAGTACGGCGGTCCCCTTGTGTATGCCTGATGTCTTGATTTCGATTACCTTGTTGCCTTCCAGTATTCCTATATTCAGGTTTTCCGTCATATTGATCAAAGTTTCCTTGAGCTCGTTCGCCCGCATCTCGGCAAGGTCCGGGTCCGCCATTCTATAGTGCCAAACAAGAGAGAATTGCTTCTCCTCAATGAATGTTCCCGGAGTCCGATCCATGTACAGTTCGAGAATCGGACGGACTTCCGCTTTCCAATCATCACGGAGCGGCTCGATTTCATGCCACTGCTCTGCAATCTCCTTTATCCATACACCGTGCTCCGCAATCATCCCGATTGGCAGCGTACCGAACCAGTTGCTCAACGTTTCCCGGTCCCTTCCGCTCACCAGTACGACTTCGTTATTTTCATTATTACTGAGCCTCCGCAGGAGCCCAAGCAGTTCATCGTCCGGACTCGCCCTTTCCGGTTTCGATGCAAAGGAGACAAGCGTGCCGTCATAGTCGAGAAGCAGGAGGCGGTTTTTTGAACCCCTGTACTGATTCAGAAAGTTTTCCCTCGTAGAAGGCGTGAGACGCCTTTCATAGAGACTCTGCTGATCCGTATGTACCGCATCGAGTCTCTCGATAAAATCATGGGCCCATCGAGTGACGCTGTACCGCCGGAGACGCGCCTGCATCAGCGCATTGCGCTTCTCCTGTTCCTCAAGGGGCATTTCGATCGCCTGTCGTATGGCGGCCGCAACCTGGTCGATATTGTTGGGATTCACGATGAGAGCCTCGCTCAGCTCATGCGAGGCACCGGCCATTCCACTCAGTACGAGGACTCCCCCCTTTTCTCCCCTCGCCGCAACGTATTCCTTGGCAATGAGATTCATCCCGTCGCGCAGGGGGGTAATCAGCGCGACGTCCGAGAGCGCGTAAAGAGCGGTCAATGTGTGAAACGGGAGTACGCGGTAGAAATACCATACGGGAACCCAGCCTATTTTTCCATACCTGCCGTTGATTCTGCCGATGAGTTCGTCGATTTCCTTCTTTAATTTGATATAGGTATCCACACCCGTTCGTGAGGGTACGGCGACAATTATCAGCGTTACCCTGTTCTGGTAACCAGGATTGTTTTTTAAAAAAATATCGAACGCCTTCAGTCGGTGCAGTATTCCCTTTGAGTAGTCCAGCCTGTCAACGGAAAGAATCACCTTGCGGCCTTCGAGATTTCTGCCTATTCTGGTCATTTCCCTGCTGACCTGCTTGTTTTCAGGTGCATGATTATACCGTTCGAAGTCGATTCCGAGGGGGAATATGTCGGCGCGCGCGACCCTCTTCTCCATGTATATCTCGCCGATCGTATGTTCGTATCCGAGGAGACGCCGTACGCTGCTCAGGAAATGGCGCACATAATCATAGGTGTGAAATCCGATCAGGTCGGCCCCGCATATCCCCTCCAGTATCTCCCGCCTCCACGGGAGGAGCCGAAAAACTTCGAAGGATGGAAAGGGGATGTGCAGGAAAAAACCGATTTTCGCCTTTGGAAGCTT
>CAYWUT010000121.1:0-9891 GCA_964460545.1 uncultured Spirochaetota bacterium | reverse complement strand
ACTTCAGTAATTTTTCGAATAAAATAGAAATAATTATCATGTTTAATAACTGTTTCATGGTATAAAATATTAACTCGAAGCTTACGAGACCCTAAAATGTGTTTTTGTCTTGCCTTTTCCCCCCAGAATGCTATAGTAGCTATAATAGATTGTATCCATTACAATTATGTAAGTTTTCCATTTATTAATAATTCATAACGGTATTAAAAGTATACACAACCCCTGGGTGGTATGCTATGTTTTTCTCTATACCCAACTGGAGGAGGATAAAATAGTTTAATGAGAGAAAAAGTAGAGGAGGTCCTGAAAAAAATAAAGCCATCCCTGCAGGCCGACGGGGGCGATGTGGAGCTCGTTGAAGTCGGAGAGGACGGTATAATCAAGGTAAAACTCACGGGTGCCTGCGGCAGCTGTCCGATGAGCCAGATGACGTTGAAAATGGGAATAGAACGAATACTCAAGTCGGAAATTCCCGAGGTCGTGGAAGTGGTATCCGTCTGAAGCCCATGCCTGCCGTATTAAAAACCGGTGTATGGCTGCATTATGGGCAATGGATAAGAAAAGACTTGAAAAAAATATCTCAGGAAATTGAGAAAACAATACGTGCGAAGGGAGGTCCGCATGGAAGTTACGATTAAATTCTGGAGGAGGCCCGTCTCTCACTGCAAAGAGGGCTGCTTTCTCCTGTCCCGGGCATGACGCAAAACTGCCCGTATGGAGCGTCCCGGGTACGACCTTAAACTGCCCATCTCTTTTATCCTATTCGAAGAAAGGAGAAAGCTGTGATGAAAGACTCAATGGAAAAGGCGTTGAACGGCCAGATAAATGCGGAGCTCTACTCAGCCTATCTGTACTACGCAATGTCGGCCTATTTTGAAAGTCTGAATTTCGGTGGATTCGCGCATTGGATGCGCGTTCAGGCGCGTGAAGAAACGGAACATGCGGCAAAATTTTTCTCCTACATAAACGACCGGGGAGGAAGGGTCATTCTTGACGCAATAGATAAACCCCAATCGGAATGGGAATCGCCCCTCAAGGCTTTCCAGGATGCCTATGCGCATGAACAAAAAGTATCGGGGCTTATTCATGACCTCGTCGATCTCGCAAGAAAAGAAAACGATCACGCAACGGAAAACTTTCTGCAATGGTACGTTGAGGAACAGGTTGAAGAAGAGGCACATGCCTCTGAGATAGCGGAAAAGCTGAAAATGATACAGAAATCGCCGAACGGTCTATTCATGCTCGACGCGCGCCTCGGACAGAGGGAGTAAGTTTCCTAGAAATTTTAACACCCGCATAAACCGGCCGTAATCCCTTTCGGGTGCTCGCATGCAGGGACAGGAAACCAGTATTGAAGCGGTAAAAAACTATCTCAACCAAAAGGGGATAAACCCGTCCTATCAGCGGCTGAGAATATTCGAGCTCCTGTCGAGCGGAAAGAACCATCCTACGGCCGACCTGATATACAACACCCTCATCCGGGAGATACCGACGCTTTCCAAGACTACCGTATACAACACCCTCAACCTCTTCCAGAAGAGGGGGATTGTAACCGGACTGACCATTGATGAAAATGAAGTCCGCTACGAGGCGAACACGAAACCGCATGCACACTTCAAGTGTACTTCGTGCGGTTCGATCATTGATATGCCCATCGACTGTCCCTATCTCGCGGAAAAGTTCGTGGACGGAAACAAGGTCACCGAGAGACACCTCTACCTCAAGGGGATATGCAGTGCGTGCATGAAGATGTACGGGATGACGGGACAATAGTCCCGCACTTCAACAGGAGATGTTACTCCTCTACAGGCTCAGAGCGATCTCGATCATTTTACCTATTCGGAAGGAGGTCCGATGTGAAAAGTATCAAGGGATCACGGAGTGAAAAAAACCTCCTGGCGGCATTCGCAGGAGAATCACAGGCCCGCAACAGGTATACGATGTTCGCGGCCAGGGCCCGTGAAGAGGGGTATGAGCAGATAGCCAATATCTTCATCGAAACCGCGGAAAACGAACTGGAACACGCCAAACGGTTCTTCTCGTTTCTTGAAGGCGGCGAGGTCGAGATAACGGCGGGCTACCCTGCGGGCGTCGTGGGCACGACACTGGATAATTTATCCGCCGGAGCGGCCGGAGAGAACGCGGAACACACATCGATTTACCCTGGCTTCGCGGACGTCGCCGAGGAGGAGGGATTTCCCCAGGTCGCGGAGGTTTTCCGGCAGGTCGCGGAGGTTGAAATCTGGCATGAGAAACGATACAACAGGCTTATCAAAAACGTGAAGGGAAAGAGCGTGTTTAAAAAGGAAGGGCCCGTCTTATGGAAATGCATCAACTGCGGAAGGATCATTGAAGGGACCGAACCCCCGAAGAAGTGTCCCACCTGCCTCTACCCGCAGGCACATTTCGAGATCTATTCGGATAATTAGAGCGAATGCCTGGTTCGAGTTTCAAGAAATATGCACAATGAGGAGCTTTCACATACATGAGACACCCTATTTCCGGTGAATTTCAGTAATTAATGAAACAAATTACAAATAGTGATCATGTTTATTAACTGCGATAGGGCATAAAGTAAAAACTCGAAGCTCATCCTAATTACTAAGTAGTATTTCGGGCCTCAGGAAATCCGGATAGACGTATTTCCGATATAACACCACTCTAACGGTAACCGGCCGGTTTATATCCGTAGGCGTCAAATGACACATCCCGGAATCCCATAGTCCGGAGATCGGCAATGATAACTGCTCTCAATGACGCGTCTTCCAGCTTCCGAACCTCATCCCGCCCGACCTCGATTCTCGCGTGACCGGGCTCTCTGTAGCGCACCCGCACTATGTGAAAACCGTGACTGTAGAGCTTTTCCTCGGCCCGCTCGATCATGCGCAGTATTCCCGTCGTTATCGCTGTTTCCGAGGGGATGCGCGTTGCAAGGCAGGTATTTGAAGGACGGATGAACCGCTTCAGGCCGGAGCGCTCCATCAAAATAACGACATCCCGTCCCGTGATCCCCGCTTCCGCAAAAGGGGAAATCACACCGAGCTCTTTCAATGCCCTGAGACCGGGCCTGTCCTCGGACAGGTCGCTTGCCGTGGTCCCGTCCAGTACGTTTGAAATCCCGATTCCTCGGGCTTCCCCGGTAAGCCGCTCGAACATCCGTTTCTTGCACAGGTAACACCGGTCGAGGCGGTTTGCGAGCATTATTTCATCCGGCAGGTCCGCGCGTACGAACCTGTGATCGATCCCGCAGCGCTCCGTAAAATCCTCCACCGCCCTTCGTTCCCGTTCCGGGAAGAATGGGGATACGGCGGTGGCGGATATGGATTTCGGGATCAACCGCTGTGCGAGGAAGCTCAGCAGGGTGCTGTCCGTTCCCCCTGAAAGGGCGATGAGGGCGCTCTCATAAGAGGAGATGCGCTTATCCAGCAGTTCGTACCTTTTCTCTCTATCCCTCATGAATGTCATGTTTTGTCCCATCCGGACAGGGACCCGGGCTAAAATCGGCGCAAGCCGCCCCGGGCCGCCGGCTCAGTCAGCGGAGATCGTAGTACTTTCTGACAGGGCGCTCCACCTTCCATCTGCAGGACAGGCCGGCCGGGAATACGACGTAGTCCCCCTCCCCGATCCTGACCGTACCCGTGTCCGTGGTGACCTCGGCTTTTCCCTCGATTATGTAGCAGTGCTCCTCCGCTGTATAGACCCAGTCGAATTCGGAAACCTCCTTCTCCCATACGGGCCAGGTTCTGAGATTCCTTTTCTCGACCTCTCCCTCGTCTATCTTCTCGATCCTTATATCATTCATGACCACCCCTCGTTTTTTCCTTTAAATATAACCGTTATAAAAACATTGTCATGCCCCGGTTCAACCGGGGCATCCAGTCTTTCATATGTGGATCCCCCGGATAAAATTACCCTCCGGCTTGTCCGGGGGGCCGAGTGATGACAAACGGAGGCCGGGTGACGACGAATGAAATGAGCCTGCCGTTTTTACACGGAGCTACATCAGTACGTAGGGCACACCGTTATCGTACTCGACGCGGACCTCGGTTGAGAACACCGAACGAACCGTATCCTCATTCACCACGTCCTCGGGTTTTCCCTCTTCCGCAATGGACCCGTTCTTGAACAGTATGATACGGCCCGCGAAACGGGCCGCGTGGTTTATATCGTGGGTAACGAGTACGATGGTCTTGCCGAGGTTTTCGTTGAAATCCCGCAGCATCTTGAAGATCTCGGCCTGGTAGGCTATGTCGAGACCCGCAGTGGGCTCATCGAGAAAAAGAATATCCGATTCCTGCGCCACGGCCTGTGCGATGAACACGCGCTTGACCTCCCCTCCCGAAAGCTCCATGAGATGACGTTTCGCGTATTGTTCTATACCCATGAGTCTCATCGCGTTTCGAACGATCTCGGCATCACGCGGCTTTTCCATTTCGAATCTTCTCAGGTAGGGGAACCGTCCCATCATAACGATATCGGACACGACGAAGGGGAGGGAAACGGGCGGCATCTGGGGGAGGAAGGAAACGGACCGCGCGAATTCCCTCCTCGAGTACTCGTGAAGTTTTTTTCCGCTGAGGAGAACCTCTCCCCCGACATCCTTTATGATACCGGTCAACGCCCTGACGAGCGTCGTTTTTCCGGCGCCGTTCGGTCCCAGGATGGACAGGAACTCCCCCTCCCTGATATCGAGGGACACACCGCGTACAACGGGACAGTCGTCGTAAGAGACCGTCAGGCCACGCGCCTTTACAGCTGTTTTCATAACGTCATCCTCAGAACCACAGCCTCTTCTTGCCCCTTATCAGGAGAAATATGAAAAAGGGAGACCCGAAAAGCGATGTAATCACCCCGACCGGAACCTCCATACCGCTTCCGAAGAGAACGGACGGAAGCACGCGTCCGATCATATCGGAGAGCGGGAGGAAGAGCGCTCCCGCGGCCAGCGTTGTCGGAATGAGCGTCTTGTGCTTCGGTCCGAAAACCATCCGCATCGAATGGGGTATGATAAGCCCCACGAACCCGATGGTACCGGTCATGGAAACCGACACGGCGGTCAGAACGGAGGTCATGGAAAACAATACAATCCTTACGACCTCCGTGTTTACTCCCAAAGCGAGGGCCTGCTCGTCCCCGAGCGATATGAGATCGAGATCGCGGTAAAACGAGAATATGAAAAGGGAGAGCGCGCCCGTTATACAGGCCGCAGGCAGCAGGAAAGAGTGAAAGCCCGCGAGGCTGCCCATGAGCCAGAACACGATCTCATGGGACTTGTCGCCCATGAGCGACATGATGAGCACAAGCCCCGACGAAAAGAGATAGCTCACGATGACGCCGGACAGTATGATCGTCAGGACCTGAACCCTGCCACCGGTCCTCGCCAGAAAGTAGACGAGAAAAACCGTTGACACGGCCCCGATAAAGGCGAATGCCGGAAGGAAGCTCTTGAACTGAACACCGGCAACATAGGATAGAAAGAGGGCGAGACCGGCTCCGAAAGAGGCCCCAGCGGATACACCCAGCGTGTAGGGGTCGGCAAGAGGATTTTTCAGCAGGGCCTGGAAGACGAGCCCCGATACCGCGAGCCCCCCTCCCACCACCATGCCGAGCAGGACCCTGGGTATTCGAATCCTGAGTATAATATCGTGGTGCATGGCTGAAACGCCGGGTACTGCTTTTCCCGATACCGCGGACAGCAGTACCCTGACCGTATCGCCGAATGGAATGGTAACGGAACCGAGCGCGGTACTCGCTATGAAGCTCACCGCGAGCAGCAGAAACAGGAGAAAAAACTGGATGGATCTCTTCACTCAAATGCCTCCGGATGGAGGAATCGCGCAATATCGCGAAGCGCGAACACGACCCTCGGACCGGGACGCAGGAACTCATCCGGATTCGGAACGAACACCTTCCTGTTACTTATGGCCGTAATCGAGGAGAGGTGCCTGTGCGATGATAGAAACAGTTCCATATCGGTGTTATGTCCCAGTATAACGGCCTCCGGATCGATGAGCAGCAGCTTCTCCTCGGAAATCCTCGGATATCGTTTGTCGGTATCCGGTACGACCCTGCCTCCGGCCATGGCAACGAGGTCGCCCGGAAGCGTTCTTCTTCCGGCCGCATAGAGGGGATTGTCATATACCTCGATGAAGGTCTTGACCGGAGCGATACTCCCGGAACGCACCGCCTCCATCACTTCTCCGGCCGTGTTCCTGAGGTCGTGTATGAGGGCGGCCGATTCCTCTTCCCTGTTGAAGAGCCTGCCGAACTGATCAATCGACCCGAGGAGTTCCTTGAAACTGTTGGGTTCGGAAACAAATATTTGTATGCCGAGGCTGTCGAGCTGCTGCTTGATATTCAGGGGAACGACCGTCGTCAGTATCAATACATCCGGTGAGAGCGAGTGGATTTTCTCAAGACTCGGCGTGGAGAATCCTCCGACTTTGGGCCTGGTTTTCACAAAATCAGGCGGATAATCGGAAGTTACCGAGACGCCTGCAATCTGTTCCCGAAGTCCCATGGCGTAGAGGATCTCGGTTGCTCCCGGGGAAAGCGACACGACCCGAACATCATCGTCGGGTACCGTGACCCTGCTTCCCCTCGAATCGATCCCGGTACCGGCGCTCAGCCTGCTCGGCATGGGCCCTGAGAGCAAAATAACGAAAAAGAGCGATACGACAAGCGGGAGCAGGGCCCTTTTATGGGAAATCCGGTTATGATTCATTAACATGTAAAATTCGCCTTCTGTAGTATGACGACTAAAAAAAACAAACCCCGACCTTCCCGGACGGGAAGACAAGGGTTTTATTCCTTCAGTATAACGTAACAGAGCCTCACCCTCGCAGGTTGTTACCGGTTCCGATCGGTATCCTGGCTTCCGGATCTCCTTACTCACAGCCCCTTCTCACACCCTCTCCGAACATATTAAAATCCGGAGCGGTGTAATGGCTTTCCGCTGCTTTCATCCCCGGTTACAGTGGCGGGACCGCTGCGGCTCAAACCGCATTCCCTAACCGAAACCTCGTCTGTCAAAAAACCGTACCTGTATCAAGATGACCCGAAAAGTTCTCCAAGTCAAGATGTGAACGCGCTCAAGAACTCGTTTGCGCCGCTGACGGGTTCTTATCAACCGCGGCGTACGCGTTCAATCCCTCATTCAGAATGTATACCGCGCGCTTGATTCTCTCGCTGTTCAGCACGTACGCTATACGCACCTCGTTTTTACCAAGCCCCTCAGTCGCGTAAAACCCGGCAGCAGGCGCGACCATGACCGTCTCGCCGTCCACCTCGAAATCGGAGAGGAGCCACCTGCAGAATACTTCGCTGTCGTCGACCGGGAGGCGGGCTATCGCGTAAAAAGCCCCCTCTGGTCTCGAGAGTGTAACACCGGGCGTATCCGAGAGCCCCGAAGCCAGCGCGTCTCTCCTTCCCCTGTACTCTTCGACGACCTCGTTAAAATAGGAGAAATCCAGGCGAAACTCCCTTTCAGCGAGTACCTGTTCGATGGACGGGGGAGAGAGGCGCGCCATTGCATATTTCAGCACCGCCTGCATGACCTCTTCGTTTTTCGACGCGAGAAAACCGATACGGGCCCCGCATGACGAGTAGCGCTTGGATACGCTGTCCGTCATGATGACCCGATCCTCCAGATCCGGTATATGCATCGGGGAAACATGCCCCCTTTCCACGAACACGAACTCCCTGTAAACTTCGTCGGATATGATAAACAGGTCCCGCTCCAGGGCGATCTCTCCCACCATCGCTATCTCTTCAGCGGTATACACCGTGCCCGTAGGATTCCCCGGGCTGCAGAGCAGGATCGCCCGGGTTCTGTCGTCTATCGCAGTGCGTATCATCCCGGGATCTTCCAGATGAAAGCTCTGATTGATGCTCGTGGTCACCGGCCTGATCTCTATCCCGAGCATTGCCGCGAAACTCTTGTAATTCGCGTAGAAAGGTTCCGGGATTACGACGTTGTCTCCGGGGTCGCACGTTGCGGCCAGCGCGAAGACGAGGGCCTCGCTGCCCCCGGTGGTTACATTGATGTGTTCGGGACCAAGGGCTATCTCGTAGTGTCCAAGATAATCCGCATAGCTCTCGCGGAGGGACAGGTACCCGTTTGAAGGACTGTACGCGAGCACCTTGTCCTCAAAATTCCTTACCGACGACATCGCTTCCGGGGGAGTTGGTATGTCCGGCTGTCCGATATTCAGATGCAGCACCCTTACACCCCGGCTCTTGGCCGCATCCGCAAACGGAATGAGCTTTCTAATGGGAGAAGCCTGTGTGGCACGTGATCGATTCGATACTCTCATTATTTCGCCCCTGCATAATACTGAAAAACTAATACCGTCCTACTAAAATAATACATCGCCATAGTCATGATCAAATACAAGGATCATGGCCACGTGGAAAAGGTTAACCTCTTACCGCGCGGGACCGGTCTCTCCCGGGATTCAGCCGGCGATCCCGCAGTAATTGACGATCGTGGCCGCGTACATCTTGGCGGCCTGAATGAATTCGTCCACCTCAACGTACTCGTTCGCGCTGTGGGCGATGTCTATAACTCCCGGACCCCAGTATATGCTCTTTCCACCCTTCTCGAACATGTAGTTCGCGTCGCCCACAAAGGGAGAGGGCGTTATACAGGCATCCTCACCGGAAATCTGCTCCACCGAGGATTTCACCGCCTGGACTCCCGGATCGTTCTCCGAAACGTTCAGGGGGACCTTGGGAGGAAAGGGTATTGAATAGGTCGGCATATGGTCCTTCATCCAGTAGTCGTGCTCGGCGACGAACTTAATGGTACCCTCGATCTGGTCCTTCATGAACTGGACCGTGAGGTTCGGGTCGAACATAGACGCTATGGAAAGCTCGCACTCCCCCGCCTGCGCGGAAAAACTCTCCCCGCCCTTGATCAGCGAAATGGCCAGCGTGGTATTGCCGGGACCCAGGTCCTTGTCCCTGAAATCAAGGCCCCATGACCGCTCCAGCTCCGAAAAAGCGTTGATGATCTTCACCATCTTTTCTATTGCGTTTACTCCCACCTGACCGTCGGCCTGCGGCCACAGGGTCAGGTAACGGTTGCAGATATGGGTGGATGATCCCACCACCTTTATATCATAGTAGATCTCGCCCTTGGATTTGTTGAAGACTTTCAGAGAGGTGGGCTCGCACATCACGGCGAAATCCGCCTTGTACCCCTTATCGAGAAGTGACCATATCCCGATCTCCGCCCTTCCCGATTCCTCTCCGTCCACATAGGTAAGCATGAGATCGCCCTTCAGCTTCAGCCCGAGTGCCTGTATCGCCTTCGCTCCATAGAACATGGCGGTCCCGCCGCTCTTCATGTCGGTCGAGCCTCTGCCATATACCTTTCCGTCCTTTACGCCCCCGTCAAAGGGCGAAAGCTCGGTCCACTCCCTTTTCTGCGCCTCGCTCACCGTCACCACGTCTGTATGCGCGTTGAACATGAGCGAGGGGCCGCCGCCCGTTCCCTTTTTAACCGCGGCAATGTTCGGCCTCCCCTTCTCCAGCTCGTAGTAATCGACCGTGTCGTAGAACCCCGTCTTCTCCATCTCACCCGCGATCCATTTCTGGCACTCGACCATCTCCGTTTTCTCGCCTTCGCTCAGGCTTTCAGTATTGATAGACTTGAAGTTGATGTACCGCTTGAGCATTCCCAGGAGGTTGTCCTTCTCCGAATCGATATAGGCATTTATCTCCCCGATAAGCTTTTCGTTCATGAGCATTCTTTTTACCCTCCTCTATGTAATCATTATTTATTTAGGCATAGCTCCAATTTACATTCTTATTTTATAAGAAACGAAATAAAAATATAAAAATCATAATAACTCTGTACAGCTAAGAATAAACAGAAATGAAATTTCC
>CAYWUT010000120.1:4401-10066 GCA_964460545.1 uncultured Spirochaetota bacterium | reverse complement strand
TGATACCATCAAATAAAAAAAAAGGCTTATATAATTATTATTTATTATTTACATAATCGCTTATTAATGAATACGAATGATTAATTATTATTATTAATCAGAAAATTGTTGTTAACTCAACAATAAATGGTAGAATACTGATTCATCGTTCTGCATGCGTATACCGAAGGGGAGGACCGCTGTGAAGACCAAAAAAAGATTTATCCATACCGGAGTTATTTTTGCGGGTTTTCCCGTGGTGGTGCTCTGTATCCTGTCAATCTTATGCCTGCCGTCCTGCACGTCAGGGGTCGATGTGGGGGAGGCGGACAGGGTTCTTACCTCCTTCGGCCTTGTGTGGCCCGCGGGATTCGATTCCGTCATTACGCCCGGGGAAGAGATAGCCGTTACCATCAACGCGCTCGATCAGAACGGCGCACTTTTCAGCTGGAGCGGTTCCGTTACCATAAGCTGCACGAATCCGAACATCGAGGTCAATCCCGGCACGGCGGATTTATTGAACGGTACCGTTATTGTCTCGGTCAAGTTCACTAATTCCACGACCGGTGTCCAGGAAATGCAGATAAAGCTGAGCTCAGGCACTATCGTGACCGCCACCGAAGGGGCGCTCGTAGTTGAAGGCGCGTTTCAGATCCCGGTTCCTGAAGGCGTAATCGCCTCGAACGGGACCTACGCTGACAAGGTGGCCGTTACCTGGAGCGCGGTGTCCGTTGCCGAGGAGTACGGCGTATACAGGTCGGAGCAGGAATCAGGTCCGTACACCAGACTTGATACCGTTACAACGACTTCCTACGACGATACCGGTGCAGACAGGGGGGTTACGTATTACTACAAAGTAAGAGCGATATCCTCGGTACTCGGCGAAAGCCTGTTCAGCGGTCATGACACCGGTTATCGTGACGGCCTGTCCGCGCCGGCCGGTGTTTCCGCGAGTGACGGGGAGTTCTACGAAAAAATAGAGGTGAGCTGGAGCGGCGCGGTTTCGGCCGAAAACTACCTCGTCTTCAGATCCGAATCCGAGGCGGACGATTTTGAAGAGATCGGCGAAACGATCTCCCTGAATTACGAGGACACCACCGCGCTGATAGAAACGACCTATTACTACCGGGTGAAGGCGTCCTCGACCGTTTACGGAGAATCCGCGCTGGGAGGCGCTGATTCCGGCAGTCGAAAAGAGCTCCAGGCACCTTTAAGCGTATCCGCCACGGACGGATCGTATTTCGAGAAAATAGCGATTAGCTGGGACGCGGTCGGAGACGCGGAGAGCTATAACGTGTACAGGTCGGATTCCGAAACGGGTCCGTACGAGCTGCTGGGCGGAACTTCTTCGGAGAGTTATGATGACACCACGGCTGCCGGAGGAACGACCTATTACTATAAAGTAACCGCGAATCTGCCGGTCTATGGATCGAGTGTTTTCAGCGATATCGATTCCGGTTACACGTGGAGCACCCTGTTCCTTACAAAGTGGGGAAGCAACGGGACGGGCGACGGGCAGTTTGCCAATCCCTGGGGAATCGCGGTCGATTCGAGCAGGAACATCTATGTCGTGGACAGCAATAACGACCGTGTGCAGAAGTTCGATTCTGCCGGAACCTATATCACGCAGTGGGGTTCAAACGGAACAGGGAACGGGCAGTTCGATCAGCCGTATTTTGTCGCGGTCGATTCGGGCGACAATGTCTATGTCACCGACCAGTGGAACCATAGAGTGCAGAAGTTCGATTCGAGCGGGACCTATGTTACGCAGTGGGGTTCATCCGAACCGGGAGACGGGCAATTCGGCAGTCCGCGCGGTATCGCGGTCGATTCGAATGATAATGTCTATGTTACTGACGAAACGTACCACCGGGTGAAGAAGTTCGATTCAAGCGGGATCTATATTACGCAGTGGGGCTCATCCGGAACAGGAGACGGGGAGTTCGATAAGCCCCGGGGGATTGCCGCTGATTCGAACGACAACATCTATGTCGCGGATTTAGGGAACAACAGGGTGCAGAAGTTCGATTCGAACGGGACCTATATTACGCAGTGGGGGAGCGAGGGATCGGGCGACGGGCAGTTCGATTATCTGAACGGGGTCGCGGTTGATGCTGACGACAACGTCTATGTGTGCGGTTACAACAATAACAGGATTCAGGTGTTCGATTCGGACGGGAACTTTCTCACGAAATGGGGGAGCTTCGGCACGGGTGACGGAGAGTTTTACCTGCCGTACGGCATTACCATCGATTCCAACGGAAACATCTATATCGCCGAATCGTTGAACCACCGGATACAGAAGTTTTCGCTTTTCGGGTATATTACGCAGTGGGGAAGCGAAGGCGTGTTCAACGGCGAGTTCAACGATCCCCGGGGAATCGCCGTCGGTCCGGACGGGTACATCTATGTCGCGGATACGTGGAACAGCAGAATACAGAAGTTCGATTCCGAGGGCGTGTATGTCACGCAGTGGGGAGAATACGGCCAGGATCCGGAGCAATTCGACCATCCTTACGCGCTTGCCGTGGATTCGAACGGGAATGTCTACGTTGCGGATTCCTACAACCATCGGGTGCAGAAGTTCGATTCGAGCGGGACCTTCCTGACCGAGTGGGGAGAGTACGGATGGGATGACGGGCAGCTTTATCAGCCTCAGGGGATAGCGGTGGATTCGAACGGAAATGTATATGTTTCCTGCTTTTCATCTCACCGGGTACAGAAGTTCGATTCGAACGGAACCTGGTTATCAACATGGGGAGAATACGGGACGGACGAGGGCTATTTCAGCAACCCCTGGGGTGTTGCTGTGGATTCGGATGATCGTGTCTATGTCGCAGAATTCTGGAACAACCGGGTACAGAAGTTCGATTCAAGCGGGACCTACCTCGCCCAGTGGGGGACCGAGGGAACGGATGAGGGGCAGTTCACCTATCCCACCGATGTAGCGGTCGATTCTGCCGGAAACGTCTATGTGGCCGACAGGGACAACCACCGGTTCCAGAAATTCGATTCAAGCGGGAATTTCATGAGCGCCTGGGGATCTAACGGAACGGGAGAAGGGGAGTTCGCCTCGCCGCAGGGCATTGCCGCGGTATTCAACGGCTGGGTCTATGTCGCGGATTCCACAAACCACAGAATCCAGAAGTTCTTCATTCCCGATTTATAGGCATTTAACGAAGTGTTCAGGTCCTCTCAATCAACGTTGAGCCTTACGGCTAATCGTGCCCTCTGATCAAGTCGGAAGGCACGTTCATCCGGGGTATCCAGTTCTGTAATTACTGGATCACCCGATCAAGTCGGGTGATGACAATTGTGGGAACGTGTGATGATTCTCATGCCCCGGCTCCTAGGATAAAACAGGGGCAAGCTCGTCCGTGGCATACAGCCTTTAAATCGTGCCCGCGCCGGTAAGGATGAGTATCCACACGAATATCCAGGTCACGACTGCGTAGATCGCGGAAGGGACGATGTTTTTGCGTACAATCATGACGACCCCGAGCGCGTCGCCCGCGCACACACCGAACAGTCCGTCCAGCACCCTGTTTTTATGCATTGGTTACTAAAGACGCGGCTCCTTTTCGCTATAAGTAAAATAGTGTGAGAATATGATTATACACCCGGTGTATCATCTGCCGGTGATTATTTTATTCGCCTCGCTTTTTCACCAATTTGAATCCGCAAACACCATTGAAAATATCGCTGCCCTGTTGCACGTAAACCGTCGATGTCTCTGTGCCCCCACTCGTGAAAAAATGCAAGGCGCTCGGCACGTTCGGGTTTGACGTTTGGTCTCGATACATGTAAATTAGTATTAATTAAGACTGTTTAAAAACAAACTAATACGGGGAGAGGCCATGAAACGGCTCAGCAAAGACGAAGTCAGCCTGCTCATACAGGTTCCGTACCGGCTCATACACGTGATCATGCACGGGAAAAATCCGGACCCCGACGGCAATTTGAACAAGACGCACGCCCGCACCCTCGCCATGCTGAGACATCACGGGCCCCTTTCCATGCATGGTCTCAGCGACCTGGTGGGCATGCCCAAGGGTTCGTTCACCCAGGTGGTGGACAAACTGGTGCGCATGGGCCTTGCCGAAAGAACCCGGAAACCGGAGGACCGGCGCGTGGTGCTCGTATCGATTACCGACCGGGGAAGAAACAAGATAAACGAGTTTGATGCATTTTTCGGCGAATGCGTAAGAGAGACATTCACGGTCCTGAAGGAAGAGGAGATCGACGCCCTCCTGAAGGCCCTGAGGACGATAGAAAAAACGACGCGGCTTATCGAGGAGAGAAAAGATGCAGGATAAATCGGCCTTTCTGGGGGAGGATCGCTTATTCCCCCTTCTCATGCGTATGTCCGTTCCCGCAATCGTGGGGATGCTGGTCATGGCGCTGTACAACGTGGTGGACACGATCTTCGTGGGAAGGGGAGCGAGCTCGCTCGCCATCGCGGGTCTCACCATCGCGTTTCCCCTTCAGATGATTGTCGGGGCGGTCGGACAGATGATCGGCGTGGGAGCCGCATCCATCATATCCAGGAGGCTCGGCGAGAAAAGGATGGGAGACGCCGAGGCCGCCCTGGGTACCGCCTTCGCCTCTATTGCCGTAATAAGCCTCGTACTGGCCGCGGTTGTAGGCATCTTTTCCCGTGAGATCCTCGTTCTGTTCGGTGCTACCGACGAGGTTATGCCCTACGCGCTGGAATACGTAAATACCGTGGTCTGGGGATTTCCGTTCCTGGCTCTCGGCATGAGCGGCAACAACATGATCCGGGCCGAGGGGAACGCACGTATGGCCATGAACACCATGCTCCTCGGCATGGGCCTGAACATTATTCTCGACCCCGTTTTCATTTTCGGCCTCGGCATGGGTATCAGGGGGGCGGCCCTCGCCACGGTTGTCAGCCAGGCCTGTTCATTTGCCTGGATTTTACTTTACTACCTCAAGGGAAAGAGCGCCGTTGCCCTGCGGGGCGGGCATTTACGCATATGCAACGCACGGCTCGGGGAGATGACGGTGCTCGGCCTCCCCAACTTCGTGCAGATGGCGGGACTGAGCATCATCACCACGATCATCAACAACATGCTCGGCACACAGGGGGGCGCGATCGCCATTTCCTCGTACGGAATCGCGAACCGTCTGCTTTCATTTATATTCATGCCGATCACGGGGCTTGCCCAGGGGTTCCAGCCCATAGCGGGCTACAACTACGGGGCCCGCAGGTTCGACCGTGTAAAGAAGGTGCTCCTGCTCGCATCGCTTTCGGCCACAGTCATCGCCCTGTTCTGCTACGCGTTTATCATGGCGTTTCCCGAAATGCTGGTGTCGATGTTCACCACCGATACAGCGCTCATCGCGTTCGGTACGCCCGCCCTGCGCACCATGTCGCTCGTGATACCCATCATCGGCTTCCAGATCGTGTCGTCGATTTACTTCCAGGCGGTGGGAAAGGGCATGCCCGCGCTCCTGCTCGGGCTTTCCCGGCAGTTCATCGTTCTGCTGCCCATTGTCCTCATTTTTTCCCATGTCTACGGAATTAACGGCGTATGGGCGTCCTTCCCGGCCGCGGATCTGCTGTCCACGGTCATCACCATGGCCGCGCTCGGATTCGAGATGCGCCACCTCAACACGAAGCACAGGGAAACGCTCGAGCCTGCGGGAGCGAAAGGCCCGGGGT
>CAYWUT010000120.1:0-4301 GCA_964460545.1 uncultured Spirochaetota bacterium | reverse complement strand
CTCAACACGAAGCACAGGGAAACGCTCGAGCCTGCGGGAGCGAAAGGCCCGGGGTGATGAAAAACCGGGGTATTTAGTCTTATAAGCGTGGATCACCCGGACAAGCCGGGTGATGACAAATCGGGTCATACCCCGGTTTAACCGGGGTATCCAGTCTTATATATATGTATCACCCTGTCAGGGCCGGGTGATGACGACTAGAGTCATACCCCGGTTTATCCGGGGTATCCAGTCTTTAGACAGCGCCTGCGCCCGCCAGGATGAGTATCCACACGAATACCCCGGCGGCAACCGCGTACACGGCGGCGGGCACGATGTTCTTGCGCACGATCATGCCCCCCATGCCAACGACCCCGACCGTTGCGGACACTGCCACGATGTTGTTGATGCATATCATGTTCCCGATGCCTCCGCCCACGACCTGCAGCGCGGTGATGAGCACCGGTGGATAACCGAGAAGCGAGGCCGTCTCGAACTGGAGGGACGAGAACAGGATGTTGGACACCGTATTCGATCCGGATATAAACGCGCCCAGAACGCCGATGAAGGGCGCCACGAACACGTACATCCTCCCCGATACACGGACCAGCGACTGGGCCATGACCGTTATCATGGAGGGGAGCCCGGCATTGTTCGTACCGGAGTGAAGCATGAGCTGGACCATGGCGAAGCCCGCGAAGAGCGCGAGCGCAGCTCCCGATATCTGCCGGAGCGAATCGCACCAGGCCTTCGTGATCTGCGCCGGGCTCTGCCTGTGGATCAGGTGCGTCAGGAGCCCGACGAACATGAAGGGAAATATACCCGGTAGGTACGCCCACCTGAAGGTGTAGGTCTCGTCGACGCCGAGTCCCACCGGGATGTCGATCCCCCGTGCCGCGAGCAGGGATTTCAGCCCCAGCGCGGGTACGCGGGTCAGAACGAGCAGGAAGGCTATGATGACGTAGGGCGCCCACGCCAGCGCAAGGCCCATGCGCCTATCCGAATCCGATGCGGTTTCCTCCGCGCCCCGCCACTGCGGCTCCCATTCCTCCCGGTCCGGAAACGTCCACGGGGTCTTCGGCACGAGGAATCGTTTTTTCGCCGCGAACACGAGAACCAGCAGCCCCGTGATGCCCCCGATAATGGAGGGCAGCTCCGGGCCGAGGAAGAGCGCCGAGAAATAGTAGGGTACGGTAAAGGTGATTCCGGCGAGCAGGGCAAAGGGCGCTATTTCGAGCACCGGCCTGAGCCGGTTTCCCCTGCCGAACACCCTGATCATGATCGCCACCGCGAGCAGGGGCACGAAGATGCCGATGACCAGGTGCGTGAGCGCCGTGTATTTTATAAGCGCGGACGCGAACGCAGACTCGCTTATCCCGCGCGCGCTCAGCACCGGGCCCAGCGTTCCCAGCGCGCCGTATACGGGCGTGCCCACGGCGCCGAACGCGACCGGGGTCGAGTTCATGATCAGGGCCACGATCGCGGCGGCCAGGGGAGGAAACCCCAGCCCCACCAAAAGCGGGGCCGCCAGGGCCGCAGGGGTGCCGAAACCCGCGGCTCCCTCAATGAACGCCCCGAACATCCACGCTATGATGACGGCCTGCACACGCCGGTCCTCGGAGATGCTGCTGAACCCCCGTTTTATCGCCGACATGGCCCCTGATTGTATGAGCGTGTTCAGGATTACGATGGCCCCGAAGATGATGAATATAATGTCAAGCGCCCTCAGCAGTCCGAATACCGAGTACCCCAGAACGCGGAGCGGGTCGACCTTCCAGGCGAACACGCAGATGATGGCGGTGGCGGCCCACCCCGCGGCGAGCGCGAGCTTGGAGCCCCAGTTCAATCCGGTCATTAAAAACAGTACCAGGATGATGGGAAGAAAGGCTATGAGTCCGTACATCGAAAGAGCCCCCCGGAAGCACAATTCGATGGATGTTCTATCGATACGGCTATAATTTATATCTTTACCGTGTGAAAGGTAAGAAAAGCGATAGGCCAATGCCCGAAATAACCGTCATACTTGACCTTAAAGGCGCGGGCCCTTATCATGCTGTTATTGCTTTTCTGAAACCCCGTTAACAATTTACCGCAAGGAGTTTTATATATGCACGGCGACGATGTGCTGAGAATAGCGACAGACGTGGGAGGGACCTTCACCGACCTGGTATACCTGCACATTTCCCCGGAAGGGGAGCAGCGTATAGGAACGGCCAAGTCCGACACCACACCCCCCGATTACGAGCGGGCGGTGATGAAGGTTATCGAGCTGGCGGACCTCGACCCCGCGGCCTTCGACTTCTTCGCCCACGGAACCACGGTCATCATCAACGCCCTCACCGAGCGGACCGGTGCTAGAACAGCACTGATTACGTCAGAGGGCTTTCGGGACGTGCTTGAGATCGCGCGCGGGAACCGTCCCGATTTTTTCAACCTGGAGTACAAAAAGCCGAAGCCCTTCGTTCCACGGTACCTGCGCCGCGAGCTGCCCGGACGGATCTCCTACAAGGGGGAGGAGCTGAAACCCCTGGACCTCACCGGGCTTCCCGCAATTTTGGAGGATTTCAAAAAGGAGGGCGTGGAGGCTGTTGCGGTCTGTTTTCTCAATTCCTACGCGAACCCGGCCCACGAGGAAACCGTGCTGAAAAAGATCGGGGAGCTGTGGCCCGGGATCGCGGTTGTGACCTCCTCGCAGATCACGCGCGAGTGGCGTGAGTACGAGCGCACGTCCACCGCGGTGCTCTCTGCATACGTGCAGCCGGTGGCCCGGCACTACCTGGACCGGCTGCTCGAGTCCCTGAACAAGAGAAAGATGAAGGGGAGTCTCTACGTCATGCAGTCCAACTGCGGCGTGGACACCGTGGCCGGCGCCCGTGAGATCCCCATCACCATGATAGAATCGGGTCCTGCGAGCGGTGTGTGGGGGGCCGCGGCCCTGGGACAAATCATAGACGAACCGAACATCATCGCGCTCGACATAGGGGGCACCACGGCCAAGTGCGGCCTCATCGCCGACGGGCAGATCAAGATCAATACCGATTACATGATCGAAAATACACGGGCCTCAGCCGGGTACCCGGTCATGGTCCCGGTCGTGGACCTGGTGGAGATCGGCAACGGCGGGGGGTCGATCGCCTGGGTCGACGAGTTTAAAAAGCTGCACGTGGGACCTCAGAGCGCGGGAGCGGTACCCGGCCCGGTTTCCTACGGCAAGGGCGGGACCGAGGCGACCACCACCGACGCCAACCTGGAGCTGGGACGGATCAACCCGGGCTACTTCTGCGGCGGTGAGGTAACCGCGGACATGGAGGCAGTGGGAAAGGCCCTGGACGCGCTTGCCGAAAAGCTCGGCACGAGCAGGAAGGAGGCGGCCCGGGGGATCATCCGGATCGCGAACAACAACATGGTAAACGCCCTGAAGCTCGTGTCCGTCAACCGCGGTCACGACCCGCGCGACTTTACCATGATCGGGTTCGGCGGCGGCGGCGGCATGCACGCCTGCGCCCTGGCCGTGGAGCTGGGCGTGGGGAAGGTCATCATTCCCAAGCAGTCGTCCGTGTTCTCTGCATGGGGCATGCTCATGTCCGACCTGCGCAGGGATTACATACTGACCCGCATCATCGAGTTGGACGACGATACGGCAGGCCGGAAGCTGAACGAGAGCCTGAAGGACCTGGAGAAACAGGCCCTCGAGGCCTTTACAAAAGAGTCGGTCGATCCCTCTCAGATGCGGTTCCTTCGCTACGGCCGGTTCAGATATCAGAACCAGGCCCATTCGGTCGAGGTTGCGCTTCCTGAGGGCGATGTCGGGGACACGCTCATAAAGTCCATAGCCGACAGCTTCCACGAGACCTACGAGCGGGAGTACACCTACCGGCTCGACGCGCCGGTGGAGCTCGTGGGATTCCATGTGGTTGCCTCCGCGAGCGTGGGAAAGCTGGACCTGAAAACCATGCCCTCCTCCGGGCGAAAGCTCGAGGAAGCGCTCAAGGAACGAAGAAAGGTCGACTACACCGAGGCCGGGGAGCACGAGGCCGCGATCTACGACGGCGGCCTGCTCGAGCCGGGGATGAGGTTTACCGGACCGGCCGTGGTTGAGGACCCGGGTGACACCATCGTCGTCATGCCCGGTATGGAATGCAGCGTTGACGGCTACGGCAACATTCACATAAACACGGGAGCACAGACGAAATGAAAGAAAACTACGATCCCATAACGACTGAAATCATACAGAGCTCTTTGCAGGCGGCGGCAGACGAGATGTTCGCAGCCATGCGCAGGACCGCCATGAGCGCGATCATATACGAGGTGCTCGACATGGG
>CAYWUT010000119.1:0-10445 GCA_964460545.1 uncultured Spirochaetota bacterium | reverse complement strand
GTGGGCATCAAGGACGTAACCATGATCTTCTCGGTTGCGGACATCATGGGGCTCAACCGGGTGACACGAGCCATACTCTCGAACGCTGCCGGAGCGGTGTGCGGCATGGCCGGCATGGAGGCGGAGAAGCAGGAGGAGGAGCGGCCCCTGCTCGCCATCACCACGGTGGGGATCACGACCGTGGGGGCCATGAAGGCCCGTGAGGTGCTCGGCGAGGCGGGGTTCGACACCATCGTTTTCCACGCGGTGGGAACGGGCGGCAGGGCCATGGAGTCGCTCATGAAGGAGGGGCACATCAGCGGCGTGCTCGACCTGGCCACCATCGAGGTGATACAGGAGATGCTCGGCGGGATCCTGGCGGCCACGCCGGAGCGCATGACCGTTGCCACGAACCTGGGCATCCCGCAGGTCATCTGCCCCGGAGCGGTGACGTGCAACACCTTCGGCACGCCCGAGACCATACCCGAGCGGTTCAGGGGAAGGAAGCAGGTGCGCCACAGCGCGCTCTACACGAACGTGCGCACGAACGCGGAAGAGCTGAAGGCCCTTGCGCGGGAGCAGGCAAAGCGGGTGAATCCCGGCACGGGGCCGATCGAGTGGTTCATCCCCATGCGGGGCTTCTGCTCCTACTCGGTTGAGGGCGGGCCCCTGCACGATCCCGAGGCCGACCGCGCCTATGTCGACACCCTGCAGGAGGAGCTGCGGCAGTCCATACCCGTTCACATACGGGACCTGGACATAAACGATCCGGAGTTCGTGACCGAGGCGGCCGGGCACCTGGTCCGGCTCGTGGGGCTCGCGAACGGATAGAAAGATAAAAAGGAGGAGGATATGGCACCCCGTTACACGCGCGACGAGGTACTGGCCCGGCTGAGGGGCCAGATAGACGAGGGAAGGCCCCTGTTCATGGCGAGCTGCGGCTCGGGGCTCGTGGCCAAGTTCCTGGAAAAGGCCGGGTGCGACATGGCGGGCGTGTACAACACGGTCAAGCTCAGGACCTACGGCAACTGCTCCATGATGGGGATGTGGCCCGTGTCGGACGCGAACGGGCTGATGTTCGAGTACGCGTCACGTGAGATCATGCCGCTCATCAGGGAGATGCCGATTTTCGCCGGGGTGAACGCGAACGACCCCACCCGCGACCTGGACCTCTTCCTCGAAGACCTGAAGCGTATCGGGATCGTGGGGGTGAACAACTTCCCCACCGTGGGCCTGGTGGACGGAAACTTCAGGAACGTGCTCGAGCACACGGGCATCACGTACCAGAAAGAGATAGATATGCTTAAGAAAGCGCGGGAGGCCGGGATGGTATCCATCGCCTACGCGTTCAACGCCGAGGAGACAGAGCGGGTGGTAAAGGGCGCCTCCCCGGACGTATTCATCTTCCACGCGGGTACCACGATCGGGGGCTCGGTGGGTTTCGACCATCCCGACACGGTCGAGGACACGGCACGGAGAACGCAGGAGATGTACGACATAGCCCGGTCGGTCAAGGACGACATCATACTGCTCACCCACGGCGCGGCGCTCTCAACCCCGGAGGACGGGCAGTACATACTGGACCACACGAACGGCCACGGCCTGCAGACCGGGTCGGCGACCGAGCGCATCCCGCTCGAAAAGGCGGTGTACGACACCGCACGCGGTTTCAAGGGCCTGAAGATGAAGCCTCAGAGATAGCCCTTGCGCACGGCGAGCTCGGCGTTCAGAATGGAGCCGGGCGCGGCCCCGCGTCTCGTGTTGTGGGAGATAAGGACGAAACGGACGTAGTTGTCGATGACCCGCACGCGGCCCACGCTCACGGCCATTCCCCACGCGCGCTCGGGCGGAGCGCCCGCGTCAACGTCGTAGCGGTGCTGCGGCCTGTCCGGCTCGTGCCGGTAGATGATGGGCTTCTCGGGTGCGGTGGGTAGCCCGCGTACGATCTCGGGCGACTGAAAGGATTCGAAGAGGCCGATCACGTCCTTCTCGCTTACCTTCTTCTCAACCTCCACCTCGATCGCCTCGAAGTGGCCGTCGATCGCGGGTATGCGCACGCAGCTCGCGTGCAGCTCGAAACCGGCGTTCTTCACGGTTTTCGAGGAGGGGTCGTACGCACCGAGTATCTTCTTCGCCTCGATCTGTATTTTCTCCTCCTCCTTCCCGATATAGGGGATGATGTTCCCCATGATATCGAGCGAGGGAACGCCCGGGTACCCGGCGCCTGAAACGGCCTGGTAGGTGGCCACGAACACGCGCTTTATGCCGAGGGGCTCGACGACCTTGAGGGGCATGATGAGGCCCGTGGTTGAGCAGTTCGCGTTCGTCACGATAAAGCCCTCCCTGTCCTCGATCATGTCTATGGTCTCGTGATTGACCTCGGGCACGAGCAGGGGCACGTCCGGGTCCATGCGGTGGCTCGCCGTGTTCGAAAATACCGCGATCCCCCTGCGCGCGAGCTCGGCCTCGAGCTCCACCGCCACGTCGGACGGGAGCGCCGAGAACGCGACCCTTACGCCGGCCGCGGCTACCTCGTCCGCGTCGATCGTGATCATCCGGGTGTCGGCGATCGATTCGGGAAGGTGGGTCGCGAGCTTCCACCTCCCCGTGTCCGCGTACCGTACGCCGCTTCGTCCCGCAGACGCGGCGAGCGCGCCCACCTCGAAATTCGGATGATCGATGAGCGCCTCGATGAAGCGCTGTCCGACCATACCCGTTGCACCGAGCACAACAGCCTTGAGCTTTGCCATTCTATCCTCCGCCTCTCTTGATGAATATACCTATACTAAAAAAGCCCACCTTTTAAAGGTGGGCTCGAAAGTCCTGAGCGAGAGCTATCCCACCTTCCGGGGCCTTTTCATCTTCGTCGTCTTTTTCTTCATTATCACGGAACAGCTCCTGTTAACAAATCTAGTACTGTAGATACAATTATTCTCGGCGAATGTCAACGTTATTAACGCAAAATTCACGGGGAACGGGCGATTTGCCGGTCCGGGACGGATTATTGTTCCTGACAAAGCTCATCCCGCCTTTCCGGAGGAGCGGAAGGTCCGCATAAAGGACCTGACCTTCTCGCGGAGGGCCCGCACCGCGGGCGGGAACAGGACCCGGATGTCGTTCGTATCCGGATTTTCACTTATGGAGGCCCGCAGCGCGTTTACAAAGGTTGCCTGGAGAATCGTGGACACGTTGATCTTGGCGACGCCGTGCTCGATCGCGTCAACGATCCCCCCCTCATGGTCCCGAAGATCGATACCGAGCGTCAGTCCCTTCTCCCGCGATTCGAGCACCCCGGAGGAGCCGTGCAGCACGAGGGGTACACCGGTTTTGGACCCGATTTCACGCAGATGGCCGATATCGAGGGGCTGAACGTTCGTTTCCATGCCGTGCACGCTCCCGAACGCGACCGCCAGGGAATCGCACCCCGTCAGCCGGACGAATTCCCGCGCGCGCTCCGGGTCGGCGTACAGCCTGCGCGTCATGTCCCCTACCTCGGCGGGCAGGCCGGAGTTCCGGTCGAGCGTGAGCCCCATTCCGGTGAAATCGCCCACGCGCGGTATGCGTCCGAGCTCGCCTTCCACCGGAACCGAGCGCGCATGCGCCATATCCACGACCTGTTTCGTGTACTTCACGTTTTCCTCGAACGCCCTTTCGGACTGGACGAGCTTCACTACCGTATCGAAATCGGGAGCCGCCACACCGGTCTCGTCCCTGTGGCGCTTGAGCTCTATGCCGGACCCGTCGTACATGAGTGCGGTGAACCCTGCGTCCAGGCAGCGCCTGCACAGGTCGATATCCATACCGTGGTCGAGGTTGAGAACAACGGGAACGGGAGAGCGGGCGGCGCGTGATTTCACGAGATCGGCCCCTGCCCCGAGCCCCGCGTACCTGACCGTGCCCTGGCTGATCTGCACGATGACGGGCGACCGCTCCTCCTCGGCCGCGGAAACGATCGCCTCGACCGTCTCCATGTTGTGGGCGTTGAACGCCCCCACCGCGTATCGGTTATCACGGGCATCAAGCAGGATTTCACGGCTCGTAACGAGCGGCATAAACGGCCTCCCTAGAGCAGGATTAATTTTTCGAGGGAGCCCGACTATGCCGCGAGAATCCGCGGGCGCGAGAATCCGCGGGCGCGAAACTCCGGGCCGGGCATCCTCCCTATAAAATAGGCACAGTGAGGGGAACCCGCCACTCTTTTCAGCGCATCGGGCCGGTATAGGGGATTTTACACGTTTAAAAGGGAACCTCGGTCATTGCATAGACCGTGACCCCTCGTCGGTCCTCGTCGTGGAAATCGAGCACACCCCGTACCTTCAGGCCGAAGACCGCGTTTTCCAGCTCCCGGACGACCAGGCCCGATAGGACGAACCCGTTGCCGTGCACAGCGGGCGCGATAAAGCTCCATCGTAAAAGGGGCCGTTCGTAGGGATAGAGGTATGCGAAACGGTCGTCGTCCGTCACGTAGTATATCACGGACGCAGAGGTCCGGTTCCGCGACCGCTTGTAAAGCAGCTCCGCGCCTATGCCCGTACCGGTTTTGACGTGCTCTCCGCGCGGACACCCGAAACGGTTGTAGAAGGAAAGCTGCGGAGCGGTTTCTCCCGTCATCGCATACCTGAGGGACACCTTGGAGGCGATGCGGGCCGAAAGCAGCCCGGGCGCATAGTAGTGGTTGTCCACGAGCTCGAATCGCTGGCGTGTCAGTATTAACAGGTCGTACGGGAGCGGCTGCTCAATTCTGTGCTCGTACGACAGGCCGGTCTCGTAATCGTCCGACAGATCGTCGTTTTCCAGCTCCCTGTAGCCGTAGAGCCAGTGGGCGTACCTCCTCCCGCCCCGTACGCTGTTTATGCCGATAACGCCGGCGCCGATGTTGTTCAACCCGTCCGGGAGCTCGAGTCCGTGGGGATTCACGAACCCGGCGGGTATGTACCCGCCCCACAGTATGACCCCGAGGTTATTCCATTTCTTCCTCATTCCGCCCGTAAATCCGGCCGAAAGAACCGCCGTGCCGTTGAACTCATCGTAGTAGGAGCGCCGCTCGTACAGGGTCGCACCGGACTCGCCGAACAGCTCCACCGAGGTCCGCACCTTGAAATAGAGCGAGGAGCCGAAGTAATCCCTTCCCCTGAAGGAAAAGGCGGTCTTATCGCCCGCGGCAGGGTCGAAGTTGTAGTAGGGATCGATGAGCCTGTTGAACCTCGTGTAATGCACGGTACCCCCGAGCCTGAGCGCGTCGAAATCCTTTGAGAGATTCATCCCGGCCACGTACTCCGCGAGATTGTTCCGCTTGAGCCGGTCGCGGTCGTTCGAATAGTCCGGCTCGTCCCGAATACACGACAGGAGCGGATTCTTGCACGAGTAGGTTTTTGGAAACCCCTCACTCCTGCCGGTAAAATCGTCGTCGTCCTCGTCGTTGGGTATTCCGTCCCAGTCGTTGTCCCGGTACTTGTAGTAGCCGCTCTCACCCGCGGTACAGTCATACCGGTTCCATGACAGAAAAGGCCGCACGGTCATACCGTGAAGATCGAGCTCGCAGCCGATCCCCTCGAGGAGCACCGATTTGGAGGCGGATTTGGAGGCGTATATACCGTTTCGGTAACGGGCGAGATCGTAGTAGGGATTGTAGAGCACGAGGGGATAGGAACCGCCGAACAGGAGCCCCTGGCCGAAGAGCGGCGAATAATTGCCCAGCACGATCTTTTGGAAGCCGAACCGGTCCTTTATCCGCAGATGAAAGCTCCCCCTCTCATAGAAGCCGCGGGCCGAGCCGTCGACATATCCTTCGGGGAAGTATCCCGGCTCGCCGCTCGACTTGAGCGCTGATAGGTGAAACGCGGTATGTTCATTAACTGACCCGGAAAGCCGGTACGCGAGTGAGAGGCCCTCGTATCTGAACGGCCGGTCCGAGGGATAGGAGACCCGAACGGTCAGAAGGGAGCCCGCCGCGGGAACGGACCCGGCTACACACGCGATAACCACGAGGAGCGCTCCAAGAACGCGTCGCATAGGCACACTTCCGCTAAATAATAAAGATATATTTTACTATTTTATGTTATACTTGTCTATACTATTATAGTTGCTATTTTATTATTTGTTACATTTTAATAAGAACGAACAGCTTATCATCAATGTGAAGAGGGAATATCGACAGGCTAATAATTATCCGGAGAGGGTTTTTACTGTACATTTTATGTACTATTTATACTATAGTAATAGAGGGCGAAAAAAGATACTTCAAGCATCTCTGATTGTAATCTGCAGAGGAATGTGTGCTCAATACCGTGGGTATGACGAGCGTGGATACAACCGCATTATTATTAGCACTGTTGACATTCATTGGAAATGAGCTATAATAAATTCATAGTATTAAATATGGAGGTGTTTGAGAATGAATGAAAAAAGGATAAGGGCCGTATTGTATTTACTTATTAGTGCACTCTTTCTGTTTCTCCCGGCGCTCGTATTCGCGGGCGGCGCAAAGGAGTGTCAGGATGCTTTAACTGAGTGTAAGTCCCTCACCGAAACGCTTCAAAGAGACAACGACGACCTGCAGGCCGAGAACAAGAGGCTGAAATCGCAGAACGACGATCTCGAGACCAGGGTTGCCGATCTTGAGGCGCAGAACAAGGAACTCGAGCAGGAGATCGCGGATTATGAGAGCCTTATTGCCGTGTGGCAGGCGGAGTTCGAGGCTTACGGGCTCGAACCGGAGGATCCGTCCATCGTGGCCAAGACGGTCGAGGAGACCCTCACCCAGAAGGACGCCCAGATCGTACGACTCGAGGCGGACGTGGAGGAGATGCGCGAAGACCTCGACCAGGCGCAGCGGAGCCTGCAGCGCAGCCAGCGTGACCTCGAGCAGGCGCGGAGAGACCTGGAGCGTGCCCGCCAGGATCTTTCAAACAAAAACCGCGAGCTCCAGCAGGCAAACAGGCAGGTCTCGGACCTGAACCAGGAAGTCGCGAACTGCAACCGGGAGGCGGAACAGCTGCAGATAGAGAGCGCGCTGCTCGAGCGCAAGATGGAGGATCTCTCAGAGGAGAACGAGGAACTGCTCCAGGCCATAACCTCTTACGAGATGATCCAGGAAGAGGCGCTGGCGCTCATGGATATCGCGCTTGACCGCATCAACGATGTGCTCGCGGAAGAGATCGCGGCAGGCAAGGTAAGGGTATTCAAGGGGTCGCTCGGCCTTACACTTGACGTTGTGAGCGAATATATGTTCGAGATGGGAAGCACGGAGATGAACCCGGGAGGCAAGACCATACTCGGCAAGATCGCGGGTCTTCTGGAGGACCTCGACGGATACTTCATAGGCATTATCGGAAACGCCGACGCCAAGCCCATTGTGACACCCGCGCTGAAGGAGCGGTATCCCACGAACTGGGAGCTCTCAGCCTACAGGGGCGCGGTGGTGGTCAGGTATATGCTCCAAAACGGGAATATCAGCCCGAGACGTATAGTTGCGATGGGACTCGGCGAGAACCAGCCCATCGATTCCAATATGACCGAGGATGGACGGGGCAACAACCGAAGGATCGACATCATGCTTCTTCCCGTCGATGTTCTCGCCGCCGTGGTGATCGGAGCTGAAATAAAATAAAGCGGTACAATCCGGTACGCCTCCTCTCAAGAGGGGCTCTCTCCGGGGGGGCGTATCTTTTTGATTCAATACCCGCGTGACTGTCCGCCATGTATAAAGTAATCGTCTTCGACCTCGAAACAACCGGTCTCGATCCCCTGGACGATATGATACTCGAGATCGGGGCAATTCCCATTATAAACGGTGAGATCAGACGGGATGAGGGATTCGAACGATTCGTAAATCCCGGTATACCCATCCCTGCCCACATTACCGGCATAAACGGTATCACGGATGAAATGGTAAGGGACGCCCCTTCCATAGAGAAGGTTTTGCCGGAATTTCTCTCCTATATAGGAAGTGACCCGCTGGTCGCGCACAACGCGCCGTTCGACATAGGATTTCTCACGCACTTCATGAAGAAATGCGGATACGGAAGACTTCAGAACGCCGTTATCGACACCAAAGAGCTCTCGAAAGAATGCTTTCCCCGGTCGCACCGCCACAACCTCGATATACTGCTCAGCAGGCTCGGTATATCCTCTTCCGCGGAAAACAGGCACCGATCAATGGGAGACGCCTATCTCACGGCCAGGGCCTACCTTTCCATGCGCGGCTGGCTGAATTAACCGCTGTAATAATTGTAATTTCATTGTTTATTTGGTATAATAAGGTAAATATCGTTTCCAATGTACATTTTGTCATGCCCCGGTCCTCTCATTCGCGGGCTTGCCCTTTGACTTGATCCGGGGGCCGGGTGATGGCACCATGGAATAGTTATTCCTCGATATGGGGGGATATTTAACTTGTCATATTCTTTACTTATCATATAATATTAGTAAGATAACAATACGCTTCATGCGGAGGACAGGCCATGATCCGTATCTCTACTAAAGGCCGCTACGGAACCCGATTCATGCTCGATCTCGCACAAAACTACGGGAACGAACCTTTACTGCTCAAGGATGTCGCCCGGCGACAGGATATTTCGGAAGGGTATCTCCAGCACATCGTTGACGCGCTGAAGGGTGCCGGACTCCTGCACTCGAGTCGCGTGGGGCACGGCGGTTACACGCTTGCCCGGAACCCCGGCTCGATCACGCTGAAGGACATACTCGGCACACTCGAGGGATCGATCAACCTGGTCGAATGCGTCGACAACCCCTCCATCTGCGACCGCTCCCCGGACTGCCTGACAAGAACGGTCTGGAGCGAGCTCGGCGCCTCCTTCTCCAGATCCCTCGACTCGATAACGCTTGGATCGATGGTCGAGCGGGAATAACGGGAACATTCATGCGGACCGTACTTCTCGGTATGAGCGGAGGCGTGGATTCCTCCGCCGCGGCCGTGCTTCTACTGAAAGCCGGTTTCAGCGTGACGGGCCTTTTCATCAGGGTGCTTCCGTCCGAATTCAGCGAAACGCATCTCGAAGACGCCCGGACTACCTGCTCGCGGCTGTCCATTCCCCTTCAGGTCCTGGACAAAACGGAATCGTTCAGGCGGGAAATAATCGGCTACTTCACGGACTCGTACCGCGCCGGCCTGACACCCAACCCCTGCATCCGATGCAACCGCCTGATCAAGTTCGGGCTTCTCCGGGAAACGGCGTCGGAGCTCGGTATCGACTTCATTGCGACGGGCCACTACGCCCGTATCGATAAGGCCGGAAACGGTGAGGTCGTGCTCAGGCGCGGTATGGATAAAATAAAGGACCAGTCCTACTTCCTTTCGGCGGTTCCGGTAAAACTTTTAAAAGGAACGCTCATGGTTCTCGGGCCGCTGTCCAAGGACGACGCGCGGGCGGCAGCGTCGTCGGCCGGGCTCCCCGTGTACAGGAAATCCGAATCCCAGGAGATCTGCTTTGTCGAGGGAAACGACTACCGGGCCTTTTTTAAAAACCACTTCCCCCACCTCCTGAAGCCCGGCCCCATTCTGGATATTTCCGGCGGAATCATCGGTGAGCACACGGGCGTGGTCAACTACACGATCGGGCAGCGGAGGGGTCTGGGTATATCTTCCCGCGAACCCCTCTATGTCACCGCCATGGATCCGTCTGCGAACACCATAACCGTGGGCGGGAGGGACGGGTGCATGCATGACGTAATGACGGTGGAGGACACGAACTGGCTCGTTGTCCCGGAGGGTTTGAGCGGTCTTCAGCCTCAGGTTTTTCACGTGAAGATACGCTCCCTGCACGAGCCGGCGGAAGCCGCGCTCGATGTTTCGGATTCGGTCGTGCGCGTACGGTTTCGAGAGCCCCAGTGGGCCGTGACCCCGGGACAGACCGCGGCGTTCTTTCACGGAGACCGGGTGCTCGGCGGGGGTATTATTAAATCCGGGGGCCGTTCGGTTATTTAAAGCGCAGTGACTCTCGGCGGTTATATGCAGTGAATCAAGGTAAATAATAATGGATAAATTCACGGAGATGGAGATAACGCGCATCGAGAACGGGCGCAGGACCGCTGTTACGGATACGGTGGTGACCGAAGCGCGGGTAGAGATTTACCTGGACGATGTGCGTACTGCGGTGCTGCTCTGCTCTCCCGGCGAACTGGAGGAACTGGGAGCGGGGTTTCTTTTTACCGAGGGGCTGATCGCCTCAGCAGGCGAAATAGCTGACTTCGCGGTAAAGGAAGATGAATGCAGGGTTTCCGTAACGACGAAGAGCGGGGACATTCCTCCTCCTGCCCCGGAGAATCGGGTACAGCCGGTAATCGCGCCTGGAAGCTCCTTCGCTCCCCCGCCCGGAGATAGGTTTCCGAAACCGGGAAGGTCTTTCCATATGGCGCCGCCGGAGGCATTTATGCTCGTGGGAAGGCTGCATGAGATGAGCAGGCTCCACGCCAAAACCGGCGGCGTTCACGGCGCCGCGCTCTGC
>CAYWUT010000118.1:0-10482 GCA_964460545.1 uncultured Spirochaetota bacterium | reverse complement strand
CACGCCTTGGCCACGCCCTTTGCGCGGGGGCAGCGTGGGCTGGGCATTCCTTGGCCACGGAAAGGAGTTTCGCCATGAGGACACGCATCGGTCAGAGGACGCCTGTTGCCGCGGGAACGCTCGGCTGCAACGTCCGGGAATTCCACGATGTCGGTGTCGCCGGCATTCACCGTCTCTTATCTTACAGGGAGGAAATAGCCCGGTCCAACGCCGTTGTAGCTGTGGCCGGCATGGAGGGGGCCCTGCCGTCCGTGGTCGGCGGCCTCTTCGGCATACCCGTCATCGGAGTGCCTACGTCCGTCGGATACGGGACCAGTTTCGGCGGTGTTACCCCGCTCCTTACCATGCTCAATTCATGCGCGCCCGGCGTCAGCGTCGTCAATATCGACAACGGATTCGGCGCCGGTTATATTGCCGCGCTTATAAACGGAAAAGCGGAGGAACACGGCGAAAAATGAACCTTTTTCTCGATCTGCAGAACGGTATAAGCGGTGACATGGCGGTCGCGGCCCTGCTTTCGCTGGAAGGGGACCCCGATCTTCCAGGCCTTATCGATAAAAAAATCAGGGGGATGGGGCTCTCAGGCTTCAGTATCGAGGCGGGAGAGGAAAAACGAAACGGACTGCTGGGAATGAACTTCGTTGTTACGGTCGATACCGGAGCACAAAAGCACAGGAGCTTCAGGGACATCGAGAAACTGCTGAGCGGAAAGGCCCTTTCAGCGGATGAGCGTGAACTGGCGGTCTCCATATTCACCGGCCTCGCCCGCGCTGAATCGTACGTCCACGGTGTCGATCCCGAAGAGGTCCACTTTCACGAGGTCGGAGCCGTTGATTCGATAGTCGATATAGTCGGCTTTGCCGTGCTTTTTTTACGCACGGACTGTACGCGCGTGTTCGCTTCTCCGGTCGCGCTCGGCAGCGGCCGTACGGATTCCGCGCACGGCAGCATACCCCTCCCCTCACCCGCGGCGCTCCGGCTTCTTGACGGCGTGCCCGTTCAGGGAAGCGGCCTCCCTTTTGAGATGACCACGCCGACAGGAGCGGCCATCGTAAAGACCGTGGTCGATGAATTCGGACCCTTCCCGCCCGGCAGGCTCGGAAGGTCCGGCATGGGGTTCGGCAGCCGCCGTACCGGGAGACCGAATGTGCTTCGTGTCATTGAAATCGATACCCGAAATCCCGCAAGGGACGCAAGGGACGCAAGGGACGCAAGCGGAGGAGGGGATGCAGTCGCCGTTATAAACGCAACCATAGACGATTCCACGCCTGAGGAGATGGCCTACCTCCACGAGATGCTTCTACGCGGGGGAGCCCTCGACGCATTCATCGCGCCGGTGACGATGAAAAAGAACAGGCCGGGTTTCAACCTCACCGTGATCTGTTCGCCCGAAACGCTTGACGGCACGGCGGAAGCCATACTCAGGAACTCCTCGACATTCGGAGTGCGCTTCCATTACTGCAGTCGGAAAAAGCTCGAACGGTCCTTCAGCGAGGTCCTTACCGAGTTCGGCCGAATCAAGTTAAAAATCGGCACCCTGAACGGCGAGGTCGTCAGGATTGCGCCTGAATACGAGGACTGCCGGACAGCCGCCGAGGGCGCGAAAACGGACCTGCGTACCGTGTATGAACACGCGATCCGGATTTGGCAAAGGGAAAACCGGAAGGAACCCCATGGAGGCGGATGATCGCTCCATCAGCTGTATCATTCTCGCGGGAGGGGCCTCGACGCGGCTGGGCTTGGATAAAACCCTCCTCACATACAGGAATAAACGTCTCATCGACATCGTCATCGAATGCGTCGCTCCTCTATTCAGCGCCATCTACATATCCGGAAAAACATATGTGCATCGGCTCGTAAGCGGCAGTTTCGAGGACGAAGTCAGGAATGCGGGTCCCATCAGCGGAATACACACCGCCCTGAAAAGGTCGAAGACCGATCTCAACTTCATCGTCGGGGCTGATTACCCCCTCATCGACCGATCCGTCGTTCGCACCCTCAGGGACAGCGCCCTCCGGATGAAGACGGCCTGTGACGGCCTCATTCCCCAAACCGGGGACGGGTTTCATCCGCTCTTCGCATTTTACCGGAAACGCTGCGCGCGCTACGCGGATCGTTGCATGGCACGGGGCTGTTACCGCGTTCGATGCATCGAGGAATACGGCTCCTTCATCCACTACAGACCGGAACGGGAAACAGCGGCCTGGGAAAAAAACTTCACAAATATTAATCTGCCGAAGGATTACGAGCGACTCATAGCGGGCTCCGGACCGGAACGTATGGATAAGAAAAACACTGGCGGGACACCCCCTATTCTCGATAAAGACACTAAAAAAAGATGTTAAGGTTTATTATCAGGTGTCGAAATTTAAAGTGTAACAAAAGAAATGGTGGTGATGGCAATGGTTACAGGGATTGAAAAGGTTGCCGTTCAGGATTATGCACCACAGGTTGCGCCACAGGCGCGTTCAGAGGGATCGGCCGCCGGCAGTACCGTAAGGGCTGATGACGCCGGCAGCTCGGTTGTGGTATCGAAGGATTTCATACTCAACCTCCTTTCCCTCGCCGTCGGTTCCACGGTCCTCGACGGAAATCTCGGAAGAACGGTTGACGTCAAAGTGTAATAATCTTTAGGGATTTTTATATAGATGGGCTCTCCCCACGTCCGTTGGGGAGAGCTTTTTTTCTTGTTTTTGATCCTTTTCGTGATAATATGATGTTCGAATAACTATCGTGAATACCATGTTTTCCGACCTTCAAACGTAAGGCACTCACATATGCGGCGGTTTACGGCTCTCCTCATTACAATGTTCATTCTGCTCTCATTTCCCTTCCTCTCTCTCCGTGCCGATGATTTCATGGACAGGTCCCATGCGCTGGAATTCTTCAAGGAGGGGCTGGATCATTTCAACCATCGGGAATACGAGGCAGCCGTGGATTTCTTCAGGAAATCTCTCGGCAAGGTGCCGGGTGACGCAAGAACGCGCTTCTACCTGGGACTCGCCTATTTCAAGGCCGGGTACGAGGATAACGCCCTCTTCGAATTCGATACGCTCACGCGCAATCCGCCGGACGATTTCATGCTGAGAAACACGGTCGACCAGATCATCCGGTACCTGAACAGAAAACAGTTCGCCCAGGCGAAGGAGAAGGAGAGCGGTCTCTACGCTGTCGGGCTTACGCTCGAAGGAAACCCGATCGGCCGCTACTACCTCACGCGGGTAACGGGTATACACATTGACGCGGAAGGCGCTATCTACGCGGCCGGTTTCGGCTCGAAGATCGCCTTGAAGATATCGCCGCAGGGGGATGTTCTGCGTGCCTATAAGGACCCCAGGCTCGTGCAGGGAAGGCCCTACGATATCGTCAGGAACAGTAAAGGCATCGTCTATATCTCGGACTTTTCGAATGACCGCATCCACCTTTTCGAGGACAGCGGCACATACCTGTCTTCCATCGGCTCCCCGGGATTCGGAGAGGGCAGCTTCTACGGGCCGACCGCCCTTGCGGTGGACGGCGACGACAATCTCTACGTCATCGACAGCGGCAACACCCGGGTCCAGAAGTTTTCGGAAAACGGTGAATTCCTGCTCACCTTCGGCAGGGAGGGCGACGGCGAGGGAGAATTGCTCCATCCCTCGGGACTCGCGGTCGACGGGGCCGGCAGAATATACGTGGCGGACCACGCAAAGAAAACCATCGGCATGTACGACCGAAGCGGCAACTTTATCTCCTATCTAACGGGCATGGAGCTCATCGATCCGTACGGCATCTCCTTCCATGAGGAAAAGCTCATCGTGAGCGACGGCCCCTCCATTAAAACCTACGATCCCGTTTACTCGACATGGACCCGGATTCAGACGGGGACTACTCCCATCCGGGTTCTCGACGCACATATGGATTATCTCGGCCGGATCGTCGCGTGCGACTATTCCGGGAACGCGATCTACCGTTTTGTGCCGCAGGTAGACAAGTACAGAAATCTCAGTGTCATTCTGGGCGGAGTGGATGCGGACGGCTTCCCGGCTGTCGTCTACTACACCTCGGTCTTCGACGCGGACGGCCTTCCGTTCTATGGGCTCGGACAAAATAACTTCTTCGCCAAGATAGGACGCGGAAACGTTAAAAAAATAGACCTGTCCTACAATGAAATCCGGGACTCGAAACTGAACCTCCTCTTTCTAGTGGACAAGTCGCCGGTCATGGAAACGTACGCGGAGGACCTTGAAGGGTTCATACGGCCCTTCCTGGAAAAGACGGCGGGCGACGAGCTGGCCGTCATATCATTCAACGAGAATTCATGGATTGCGAGTGCGTTTACCGGATCAAGGCTCAGGACACTCGAAGCCGTCATACAGAAGCGTTACGGCGAGGGGAAGAGGTTCGACAGCGCCTTCAGAAGGGGAATCGACTACCTGAACAAGCGCTTTTACAAAAAAGCCGTTGTCGTGATAACGGACGGCAGCCTCGACGCGTCCTCCTTCAGTACCTATTCATTCTCGAGCTGTTATAATTACGCGGCAAACAACCACATTCCGGTCTATTTCGTCAGTTTCGGCGAGCACGATGAGCAAATCGACGTATTCGCGCAGAGAACGGGCGGGAAGGTCTACAACGGCCTTTTTTCGAACGACCTCCCCTACCTTTACGAAACGATCAGGGCCTACCGGTCGCCGGAGTACGTGGTCCTCTTCAATGACGTGTATGACAAGACGCTGAGCGGCAAGTACCTCGAAGCCGAGATCGAAGTCGATCTGGACGGGATAATAGGACGGGGTTTGCTCGGTTTCGTTTATCCATAGAGGGATCCAGAGGGAAAACGGAAACGTCTTTCCTCAAGGAAAGATTAAAGAGGAAATCATGGACGATGTGCGGGAGCGTGAAGTGAGCTTCCTGATCGAACACGAGCTCCGTCCCGCCGGCATATCCGACGAGCGTGTTCTCGATGCCATCCGTCGCGTGCGGAGGGAACGCTTCATACCGGCATCGCTGCGAGACAAAGCCTACGGCAATTACCCCCTCCCCATCGGCGAGAACCAGACGATTTCGCAACCCTACATCGTGGCCCTCATGACAGAGGCGCTGCAGATAAAGGATACGGACAAGGTGCTCGAGATAGGCACGGGGTCGGGATATCAGGCGGCCGTTCTCGCCGAGCTCGCCTCGGTTATTTATTCAATCGAGCGAATCCAGTCTCTTTCCGACAGGGCGCGGACCAACCTCTACAGCCAGAACTACGATAATATATACCTCATTGTCGGTGATGGAACGCTCGGCCTGCCCGAGCATGCGCCTTTCGACAAGATTATCGTCACTGCCGCCGCCCCCGGCGTTACGGGACCCCTGATCGACCAGCTCGGAAACGGCGGGAAGATGGTCATCCCCGCGGGGAACAGGCACATTCAGGATCTCCTGCTCGTGGAAAAGGCGCTCAACGGACGAATCTACAAGAGCTCGCTGGGAGGCTGCCGGTTTGTCCCCCTGATCGGGAAAGAGGCCTGGGATGGTTAAAAAACACAGTGTCCTGTCGATGATAGTGCTCGCGGTATTTCTACTGGCGTACCCCGCGACCGCAGACCGGATTCTCGACCTCTATACGGATGCGCTTCAAAAGGAATCGGCCGGGAACTGCTCCGCCGCGATCTTCCTCTATCAGGATATCCTCGAGGAGAATAAATATTTTGTCGAGGCGAGAACCGGCCTCGCACGCTGCTACTACAAAACGGGCAGTCTCGCCCAAAGCGAGGAGATGCTCCTGGCGGTATTGAAACAGGAAAAAAACAACGTCGAAGCCCTGATCCTCCTCGGCCGAGTCCATACCGCTCTTACCCGTTTTGAAGAGGCCGAAGACGTACTCGTCAGAGCCGAGCAGCTGCGCCCTACGGCCCTGGAACCAAAGTACGCCCTCGCCGATCTCTATCGTATACGGGGAGATTACGCACGCGCCGTATCAATTTACAATGAGGTCCTGAAGGTTCACCCGCAGGAAGTTATGACCTATATCCATCTCGGAATCGCCTACACCGAGATGAACGATCTCCGCAGAGCCGGAGGATTCTTCAGGAAGGCGGTCAGCCTCGACAGCCAAAACCCCCTCACCCATCTGAATCTTGCGCGGCATTACTACAGAACGGGTTTGGAATCCGGGGAGGATGACTCCGCCCATTACTTCGATGCGTCGCTGGACGAGACCCGTACCGCCCTTCAAATCGATCCCGGTCTGTCAGAGGCGCGCAGGGTCATGGCCTCGGTATTCTTCTACAGGGAAGAATACGAATCGGCCCTCGAAACACTGCTGACTCTGCTGGAGGAGGACGAGAGCTACGTTCTCCGCTACGAAGCCGGATTCTGCTGCGAAGAGCTGGGCAGGCCGATGGAGGCGATCGATCACTACGAAAAAGCCCTGGCCCGCCGGATCGACGATGAAGTCGTCAGGTTCAGGCTCGAGAGCCTCCTGCTCGCAACCTACAGGATGGACCTGGACAACAAGCTCCGTAAAACATACGCGGACTACCACTTGAAGCGCGCCCGGTCGCATATGAATCGGCATGTACTGAACAAGGCTTTTCTCCACTACAAACGGGCGGTCATGCTCGATCCCCTTGATGCGGAAAAACGGCTCGAGCTGGCCGAGCTCATCAGAATACAGCGCTACCCCGAACGTTACCTCTACGAGCTCGAGACCATAATCCGCGACACGCTCGACGTCAGTACCGTGGATATCGAGGACAAGATCGAAATATACAAAAACAGAATACGGCGCAACCCGGCCTCTGTCTGGGGTGTGGACCAGTACGGCGACGATGAGGAGTCGCCCTCCTACGTTCCGGCCACAAAGACGAAAATTCTCGTGTTCGACGGATTCACATCGGACTGGGGTCATGAGAATTTCGTCCACAGGCGCATTTCGAAGACCTTCTCCGAGCTCCTGTCGGCCGTGCTCGTGTATCATCCGAAAATAGAAGTGCTTACCGTTTCCGAGCCCATGGTCTCGAAAAGCGAGGCCCTGCGGATCGCCCGCTCGCTTGACGCGGACTACTACATAACGGGCTCCATCGAGGAAAAAAACGACAGCCTCCGGATAAGGACGCTTCTGCTCTCCGGCCGGGGCGGGAAGAAGACGGAGGAATTTCTCACCTACTACACGGGCAACGACAAGCTTTTCAACGCGGCGGTCGCTCTCGCGGCCCGCATAGACGGCGCCGTACCGCTTCGCGGCATTATAGTGCGCCTGGAAGGCGGACGGTCCCTGATCAATCTCGGCAGGGCCCACGGTGTCGAGGAGGGCATGGTCTTCAGGATATTCAAGGAAGGGGGATTGAATACAAACCCCCGGACCGGCGAGTACGAGGTGGACCCCGACGTGGAACTCGGCAGGATGACCGTCACCGGGATCGACGAGATGATAGCTGAAGGGGATTATACCTTTACGGGCACCTACAATCGCGTCAACGTGTATGACGCCGTTCTGCTGTCCCGGAAAGGGGAGGAAAAAAATGCGGCCGGCCTGGATCAGGATCCTGAAACCGGAGAGGCAATGAAGAAATGAAAACAACGACGAAAGCGTGCATATTTGTGCTGTTCATCTCCTCCCTGTGGTTCCCCGGGGCCGTGTCCGCGCAGGAACGCGGGTTCGAATACAGGCTCGGCGAGATCGTCGGGAAATACGACTTCGTCGTGGAGGTCGAGATCGTCCCGAACAGGGAGACGAACCTTCAGGATATTCTCGTCAGTCCGCCCGCGCACACGGACTATGCGCCCAAGCCCTTCATCTACGCCGTGACCTACGGCATAGCCGAGCTGACCGGCGGGAGCCTCGCCTACCAGCTCTTCTTCGGCATGGTCGTAATCGATACGGGCAAAGAACTCTATGCAATCAGCACGAAAAACTGCAGGAAAGCGTTCGAGTTCGATACGATCGAAGAGCAGAGTAAAATACTCGAGAGGAATTTGAAGAAGCTCAGGTACGAGTGATCCCGTCCGATCACCCTACTTCACCACCGCTATCTTGACCACCTGCTTCCCGCCGCCGTTCGTCATGATTACGGCCACGTACACCCCGTTCCGCACGACCTGTCCCTTCCCGTTCTTTCCGTCCCAGAAGACCTCGTTGGAGCCGGACACCGCCGTATGCGTGAGCCTGCGCACGAGCCTTCCCGTTATGGTGAATATCTTGATCGTCGTGGCCGAAGCCGCGGGACTGTAATAGACGATGCTCGTTGTCTGATTCCTCGGATTGAAGGGGTTCGGATAGTTATAGGCCGCTTCGTTCAGGGTCGTCCTTATATTGGTAAGGCTCGAACGGATGAGATAGTCAGGATAATTCTCCGGATCGTTCACCGGAATGAAGTCCGTGTAGTCGTTCACCGGTGTCACCGGCTCGCCCGTCCTCGTACCCTCAACGTCCGCGAACTCCAGCCGGATATTCGGCACCAGGGCCGCCGATACGTCCGCCCTGACCGTGACCGACACCCTGATAGTCTTCGTGGTCTCGGCCGGAATGCTCAAGGCTTCGTCGAAATCCACGGTTACCGCGCTGTTCGACGACGGAACCGAGGTCGAGGTGTGGACCGTGCCGGTGGAAAGGTCCGTAATGGTCATGGCATCTATGAGGGTCGAGGGTACCGATACGAAGTACTGCGAATTCCTGCTGGACTGGACGAAGAAGTCCATGCTGCTCAGCAGGGCGTCGTCCCTGGGATGCAGGTTGTAGAGGGTAATATCGAAAATATCCACCGTGCTTCCGGTCAGCGCGACCTTGGGCGCCAGGTCCTCCTCGAGCGAGAAGGCCACCTCGTTTCCTATGACGAAGAAGGGCGTGCTCGAACCGACCACGTCGCCGTCCTGCACCGTGATGACCACGCCGTCCCGCGTGGTCGTAATAACGACCGAGCCCGAGTAGGTTCCGCCTGCAAATGCGAGCGAGGTGTCGCCCGGGGTCGGGTCTTCGTATACCGTATCCGTGGAGTCGCTCACCGTGGCCGTGCCGGAATAGCCGGTCACGAGGTTTTCATACCGGTCGCGGCCCTCGACCACGATCGGTATCGGGCTGTTCGCCGCCTCGACTTCCTCCGGGTTGGTGGTGAAGGTAAAGTGATCGAGCGGTCCCGGGACCACGGTGAACGTGTTCGATGTTCCGGCGTCGATCTCCACGGACCCTGTCTCGTCCACCACCTGGAGCTGCACCGTGTTCGTGCCCGTATTTGCCTTGGTGATGGTGACGGTCGACTCCCACACCCCGTTCACGAAGGTGAGCGTTGAGGGAACGACCGCTGCCCCGTCTCCCCCGGTATCGGTGAGCTCCGCCTCGTCCTCCTCGTACTCGTTGTCCCCGAAGCTCAGTACGTTGCCGTACCCGTCGAGCGCCTCTATGCGCACGGTAAAGCCCTCGCCCGCGGTCTGCGGGTCCGCTATGGTCGTCGTGATATCGAAGCTGTCCGGGGTCCCGGGCTGGACCTCGAAATTATTGCTCATTCCGCCCGGGTCCGTGCCGTAGGTCCCTCCGCTGTTTACGGCCCGCAGCCTGACGTCCGTGTCCGCCTTGGTGATGGTGACGGAGAAGTCGTCGAGCACGCCGGCCGTGAACGCGGTGCTCGGCGTGGTCACTGTCTCGCCGTTGTTCAGGCTCAGGTCAACGGTGCCCGTGAATATATTCGCCCCGCTGTCCAGGGTGTTGCCGTATGCGTCAACGGCGGTCATGTCTATGTCGAAAAACTGCCCGGCGGTCGCGGTCCCTATGTTTCCGCCGTCTCCCGCCGTTATATTAAACCCGTCGAGCGCGCCGGGCTGCACGGTGAACGTATCCGCCCCGTCCGTGTCGTCCGTGATCAGTCCGGCCGTACCCCTGAGCACCACGTTCGTGTCGGCCTTGGTGAGTACCTGGGTCGCGCTGCCGGACCCGTTGGATACCGTTATCTGGGTAAACGAGGGGTCCGATCCGTCGGGCGCGGTGCCCGTGCCCGAATCCCCTCCCTGCCAGGTTATGGTGATGGTGCCGTCAGCCGCCCGTCCCAGCGCGTCCTGCACGTTTATCACGCTCAGGGTGAAGGGAACGCCCGAGGTCACCGTACCCGGGTCCACGAGATCGAAGCTATCGATGACGCCTGAGAGCACGTCTATGGGGTCCGTAGTTGCCTTTACCGAGGTCTTTACCGTATCGAACACCGATACGGTCTGGTTCCCCGGCGTTTCAAGCTCGAAATTGGTCACGAAGGTATGTACGCCACTGTCCCCGCCCACGAAGGGATACTGCGTGCCGGCATTCGTCTGCGTCCCGGCCGGGAGGGTAAAACCGTTCAGCATCGCGGTCCCGAAGGTGTTCGGATCCGTGGTCGAGAACTGCACCGTACCGAGGTAATTCGTCTTCACGTTCTCGTACTCGTCGTACGCCGTCACCGTGATGTTGCTGAAGGGTGCACCCGCCGCTATCGACGCAGGCTCCCCCGTTATCGTGAAGTAATTCAAACTCCCCGGCAGTACCGT
>CAYWUT010000117.1:0-10583 GCA_964460545.1 uncultured Spirochaetota bacterium | reverse complement strand
ATGCCAATGCGCTCGTGGAAGGCAAGGTCTCGGTGAACGGGTGCAAACCGGGAGGAGCCGAGGTCGCGGCCAAACTCTCCGAGCTTCTCGGGCTCGAGGAAACGGCTGCCGGAACACCGCAGCGCGCGAGGGTTTTCTGCAGCGGAGGGCTGGAGGAAGCGGTCAGGGACAAGATATACACGGGTATAAAAAGTTGCGGGGCCGCCCACATCGTCGGTGGAGAGAAGGCGTGTCTTTATTCCTGTATAGGTTTCGGCGATTGCGTAGAGGCCTGTCCGTTCAACGCCATCTCGATGAACGAAAACGGTCTCCCGCACATCGATCTGGGAAAGTGCACGGGGTGCGGTGAATGCGTGAATGCGTGTCCCCGAAAGGTGATAAGGCTCACGGATGTCGACGAGGCTATACACGTATACTGCAGCTCCCTTGACAAGGGCGCGGTCGTTCGAAAGATCTGCAGTGCCGGCTGCATCGCGTGCAAGCTCTGCGAAAAGGATGACGACACGGGAGCGGTCTCTGTCAGGGACAATCTTTCCACCGTTGATTATTCCGTGCATAAGGCCCCGGTGGGATCGATCGGAAGATGCCCCACGAAGGTCATACGTAAATCCGAGATTGTTCCCGGTTACGAGGAACAGGTCGGCGTGCTGATACGGGAAGCCGAGGCGGAGCTCGAAAAAACGGCCGAAAAGAAACAGGAGGCCTGAAGGAAGTCATGTTCCAGAGGGGCATAAGCGGTGAGGAGGGCCTTGTTTCAGCCGTCAGCGGCCGTACCGCCACGGTCGTCATACAGGCGGGAGAAGGGTGCGATAAGTGCGGCCTGTGCACGCGGATATCGTCCACCCGGATGGTTGTCGATGCTGTTGTACGTGACCGGGTAAGCGTGGGCGACAGGGTCCGTGTGGTGATCAAACCCGGCATGATCATTGGGTCCGCCGCTCTTCTCTATATTTTTCCGCTCGCGGGACTTGTAGCGGGATATTTCGCGGGAAGATCCGTATTCGGGCCCGGGCCACCGGGAAAGGAAGAGCTTTACCCCGCCTTGAGCGCCATCGTCTGCTTCTTTGCCGCATTCGTACCGATCCGGCTCTACGACAAACAGAGAATGAAAAAGAAACGGTTCGGGGTGTACGTGGAGCGCGCGGGTTAAACCAGGGCTGAGCGCTGATTCTAAAGGGATCGAAAACCTGAAATGAAGGCGAAAAAGGTCATTTTAATTATTTTTACCGCACTGGCCGCCCTCTACCTCCTCTTTATATTTACACTCGTTAATTTTCCTTTCGAACCGCTGCTTGCGCGCATTGACGGAAATCTCCGTGAAAGCCACGGAACGGGCCTGGACGCGGGTTCCGTACGGTACCGTTATCCCCTCTCGCTTCACCTGCGGGATGTGCGAATAGAGCGGGACGAAATGGTACTGACTGCGGATGAGCTTTTTATAAAGATCAGGCTGCTCAATTTCGGTCGGCGGCGAACCGTGGAGCTGAGCGCGGAGAATATAGGCGCGAGATCGGCCCTGGCGGATGCGTCAGGGATCCGCATGAACGCGGCCGCGGGACTTCATTTATTCAGAATGATGAGGGGAAGCGTCCCCGCCGTCGAGTACGTACGGGTCGTTCTGAGCGGCGGTGAGATCGAACGGGTCCTCCTCGCCGGGTTTGAGCTCTCTTCCATGACCCTCGATACCCTGCAGCTCTTCCTCGAGGGCGACGAAAAGGGGTTTGAGGTGCAGCGCGGAATCCTCAAGGCGGACGTGGCGAGGGTGGAGCTGGACGGCCGTGCCGATCCGGACGGTCTCGATCTCAAGATGGCGGTCGTTCTCACCGACCTGTTTTACAGGAAGTTCGGCGAGTTGAAAACCATCGTGGATTCCGCCTTTGAAGACGGAAAGCTCACCCTGGAGATCAAGGGAACCATTGACAAGCCGCAGACCCGGATCGTTAAATAGACCGGGAATGCGGGACCCGGTGTCGGAAAAAACATCGCTCATGGCGGTTCCAAACCCGCATTGACGAACCGGGCGGCCCCTATTACCTTTCCCCTGAATTAAGCTCGAGACGATAGAGGGCGCCAAACGCGTGGCGCTTCCGGCGGAAACGGGACGGCGAGAGTGAGAGAAAGTGTCACAGATGCGAAACGTATCGTAATTAAAATCGGTACGAAAGTGCTCACGGAAGAGGGCAACAGGCTCTCGTACGGGACCGTTCGCTCGCTCGTGAGGCAGGTCACCGGGAACATCGGAGACCGGCAGTTCATCATCGTCAGCTCGGGCTCCATCGCCCTCGGGCTCGCGAGGATGGGCCTTACGTCGAGGCCCGGTGAGCTCGATATCCTACAGGCGGCGGCGGCCATCGGTCAGTCCAGGCTCATGCACGCGTACGAGGAGGAATTCGACCGGAGCCCTTTCGAGACCGCCCAGATCCTTCTGACGCGGGAGGACATACAGGACAGACGACGTTATCTCAATATTCGCAATACCATATTCACCCTCTGGTCATCGGGGGTAATACCGATCGTCAACGAGAACGATTCGGTCTCGTTCTCGGAGATCAGGTTCGGCGACAACGACATACTGGCCGCCCATCTTGCCAACATGATAGACGCGGACCTGCTTCTCATCCTGACCGATATTGACGGTGTTTATTCTCGTGATCCGAAGAAGGGCGGCGGCTCGCTCATACCGGAAATACCGAAGGTGACGCCTTCCGTCATGGCGAAAGCTTCGGGGAGGGGCTCGGCGTTTTCTTCGGGAGGTATGGAGTCGAAGCTGGAAGCCGCGCGGGTAGCAACGAAATGCGGCATCGGGGTGATCATTACCCAGGGCAAGACGCTCGATCTTGCGGGATTGCTCGAGGGGAGGGCGATCGGGACTCTCTGCGTGCCCGCGCCGGAGAGAATAAGGGGAAGGAAGAAATGGATTGCCTTCAACCCCAAGGTGGAGGGAACGCTCGTCATCGACCGGGGAGGGGAGCGGGCGATCATGGAAAAGAAGAAATCGCTCCTTCCCGCCGGTATCAGAGAGGTGCAGGGAAGTTTTAAGATCGGAAGTAACGTTTCCATACAGAACGAGGAGCACCGGGAGATAGCGCGGGGCCTAAGCAACTTTTCGAGCGAAGAGATCGAGCGCATCAAGGGATTGAAGACGAGCCTGATACCGGGCGTGCTCGGGACCGACTCGTTTTTCGACGAGGTGGTCCACCGGGACAACCTCGTCATTCTCGCATAGGAGGGCGGAGTTAAATGGATATCAGAGAATACATAGAGGATATATCCCGCAGGGCGAAAGAGGCTTCCGTCCCCCTCCGGTTTACGAGGGCCGGGGAGAAGAATCGCGCACTGCTCCTCGTAAGCGAACTCATGAGAAAGAATACTACCCGGATACTCGAGGCGAATAAAAAGGACCTCGAGCGCGGAGAGGCATCGGGACTGACTGCCGCGTTCCTGGAGCGACTCGCGCTGAATTCCGAGCGCGTCGAGGCGATGGCTGTTTCCGTCGAGGAGATAGCGGCGCTCGAGGATCCCGTGGGAGAGGTTTCGGGGGTCAGGCGGCCCCAGGGATTTATTTTACAAAAGGTCAGGGTCCCCATCGGCGTGGTGGCCATGATATTCGAGTCCCGGCCGAACGTAACCGTGGACGCGGCCGCCCTCTGCCTGAAATCGGGCAATGCCGTTATCCTTCGCGGGGGCAAGGAAGCGCTCCAGAGCAATCTGGTTCTCGCGTCTCTCATCCGGGAGGGGATCGGGAACGCGGGTATTTCCCCCGATTCCGTACAGCTCGTCGAGCGGCAGGAGCACGAGGGCGTGAGCCTTCTCGTCAAGCAGAGCGGCCTCGTGGATCTCGTGATACCGCGGGGAGGGGAAAAGCTCATACGCGCGGTGGTCGAAGAGGCGACGGTGCCCGTTATCAAGCACTACCGGGGTGTATGCCACCTCTACGTGGACGCGGCTGCGGATCTGCGGATGGCCGCTGACGTCGTTTACAACGCAAAGGTGCAGCGTCCGGCGACCTGCAACGCGATCGAGACGCTCCTGGTCAACAGCAGGATCGCGGAGGATTTTCTTCCAGCGGTTCAGAAAAAGCTCGAGCGCGTGGAGCTCAGGGGATGTAAAAAAACGAAAACGATACTGCCCGATATCAAAGAGGCGGCCGAGGAGGATTATTACGCGGAATACCTCGACCTCATTCTCGCGGTCAGGATCGTTGATTCGGTCGAGGAGGCGGCCGCGCATATCGAGCGGTACGGGTCGGCCCACACCGACGGAATAATATCGTCCGGGCTCGAGGCGGTGGAGAAGTTCGTGGATTCCGTTGATTCGGCCGTGGTCACGGTCAACGCCTCGACCAGGCTGAGCGACGGCGGCATTTTCGGGCTCGGGGCCGAGATAGGTATCAGCACGGACAAGCTGCACGCGCGCGGACCCATGGGAATAGGGGAGCTGACGACCTGCAAATGGGTCGTAAGAGGGGACGGTCACATACGATCGTAAAGTTACATTAAAGTAATCGGGCTTTATTGTCGTTCATTTTTTTAGAATGCAACGGCTGAAAAAAAATCCCCTCGGTTTTCTCATTTACGGCGTCATCTTTCTCGTATCCATCTGGATATGCTGGATACTCGTGTACGGGAAGAGCGGAATCGTCAGCAGGCGGAACCTGCAGCAGAGGATTTCCGCCCTTCAGGAAGAGGTCGTTCAGCTTGAAAGGGAGATCGATCTCGCGGACCTCGAGCTGAAAAACCTGAAGGACAACACGTACATCGAGGGATACGCACGCGAGCTCGGATACAAAAAGAAAGGCGAAGTCATCTACAAGTTCATGAAGAGGAAAAACTGAAACCTTCTTTGCAAAGTAAGATACCCTTCAACAGACCAGCGGTGACCGGACTTGAAAAACGGAACATCAGGGAGGCTATACAGAGGGGGAAGTTCTCCGGGGACGGGACCTGGTCAATGAAGTGCTCGGAGTGGATCGAGTCGAAACTTGAATGCGGTAAAGCACTTCTTACCGCTTCAGGTACCCATGCCCTCGAGATGGCGGCCCTGCTCATTGACATCGCTCCGGGCGACGAGGTCATCATGCCGTCCTATACCTTCACGTCTACCGCAAACGCCTTTGTCCTGCGCGGGGCGGTAATCAGGTTCATCGACATACGGCCTGACACCATGAACATGAACGATGAATTGATTGAACGAGCCGTTACGGCGAAAACGAAGGCGATCGTACCGGTTCATTACGGCGGAGTGGGCTGTGAAATGGACCGCATAATGGCGATCGCGGAAAAACACGGGCTTTTCGTGGTGGAGGACGCGGCACAGGCGCTGCTCGCTTCTTACAGGGGAAGGCCCCTCGGCACCATCGGCCATTTGGGGTGTTTCAGTTTCCATGAAACGAAGAACGTACAGTGCGGCGAGGGCGGGGCCCTTGTTATAAACAAGCCCGAGCTCATGGAGAGGGCCGAGATTATCAGGGAAAAGGGAACGAACAGGTCGAAGTTCTGGCGCGGCGAGGTGGACAAGTACACGTGGGTCGACGTGGGTTCGTCCTACCTTCCCGGCGAGCTGTGCGCCGCCTTCCTGTACGCGCAGCTGTCAATGGCTGAAAAAATTACGGCCGACAGGATGAAGACCTGGCTCCTCTACCGTGAAGGGCTGCGGGGGCTGGAGGAGCGCGGAGTAATAGAAACGGTTTCAGTCCCTGATCACTGCATCCAAAACGCGCATATTTATTATATAAAGGTTCGGGATCTGGAGGAGCGCACCCTGCTCATCGGTTATATGAAAGAACGGAACATCTCCAGCGTTTTCCACTATATTCCCCTGCACAGCTCGGAAGCGGGGAAGCGCTTCGGTGTCTTTATCGGCGAGGATGAGTATACCACGAGGGAGAGCGAGCGGCTTCTTCGTCTGCCCCTCTATTACTCGATGAAACGGAACGATGTCAGGCGGGTCGTCCGCGCCATAGAGGAATTCTATTCATGAAACAAATCAACCTGCCTAGACTGCTGGAAAAGACGGGTTCCAAAGTCCTGCCGTTTTTTAACCGCGGAAGAAACCTACTCTTCGTAATGATCGCGGCGTTTCTGGCCCTGTCTGCGGTGGTGCTGCCTCTTGGAGACCTTATCGGCACCCTGAAGACGGGAGAGCCGATCTTCACTGACTACACACTTTCGCATGGGCGTGATCTCCTCTTCGATGCAGTGGTCATTTTTTACTGGCTCGCGATCATAGCAGTTATTTTCACCTTTATCCAGCGAAGAAAAACTATAAGGCCTGGAATCGTCCTCTTCACGGCGGTGTTCTTTTACCTCGCCTTCTGGATTCCCCAGGGATTCGACGTTACGGATGAGGGATTCGTGGTTACGAAGTCATGGTTCATGTTCGAAGGAAAATGGAAGGACGCCGTTAATATGTTCTGGTTCTCCACCTTTTTAAACGGCATATGGCTGCGGATCGCCGGGCGGCCCTTTCTGCTGTGGGAGCGGGTGGGATACGCGCTCCTTCACGCATGCATGGCACTTATCAGCTTCAAAATACTTTCCTTCTACCGTAAAGGGTGGCGCAACATCTTCCTGGTTTTCTCCGCGGTGCTGGTGAGTACGTCTTCAAGTGCACAGACGGTCAACTATAAAAATGTACCCGTCCTTCTCATGCTCTTGTCCATTTTATTTCTTCATATTTCGATAAAAAATAAGCGTCGGATTCTTTATACCGTCATATCCGGTGCTTTCCTGGGTGTCTCGATTCATGCTCGGATTCCCTACCTGTGGATAGCGGCCCTTCCGCCGGTCTTTTACTCCTTATACGCACGGAGGAAAGAGGAATATCCGGCCCGAAAGATGGTGCTCCTCTACTATGGGGGTGTTCTGGCCGGACTGGTCGCCGGCCTGGGGGTGCTGGCTTCGGCCGGCAGCCTGGGGCCTTTTATGGTGGGCATTTACGACAAACTCTTCCGCGGTTTTTTCGTCGCTTCGGGAGATACGACAATCGGCCATTCCGGTGGAAAGATACTGCTTAAGTACCTGGAGAACGCCAAGGAACTGTTCGTGTATACCATGGTGGGGGTGGGCCTCACGGTAGCCGGAATTACTGTCGGGGGGAAACTCAAGCGAAGCGTTTCCTACACCTTATTCATGCTTCTTTGTTTCCTGGGGGTAATGTACTTCCTGTTTTTCGGAGTACCCCTGTATAACTTCGTGCTTCCCCTCATATTTTCGATATTTATCGTTCTTTTACTCTTCTGTAGGGAACGGCGGTCCTATTTCCCTGCTGTTTTCTGGTCGCTCGTTTTGATGATAGCCTCGTTTCTTGGAAGCGGTAACGGGGTGAAGGAAATACTGAACACGGGAGGCATTTACCTTGCACTTCCCCTCTTTCTGCTTATTCCCCTGAAGCTGAAAAACGTGCAAATCAGGCGTCACGCAAGATATTTCGTAATCATCGTTACGGCCGTTATCTGCATATTCGGAGTTTACCATAAATATTCCTCCGTTTACCGTGAAAGGGAGCGCCCGAAGCTCACAGCACAGTTTCAAAGCCCCGGCCTTTTCGGTATATGGAGCAGTCCTGAGAGGGTCGAGGTGGTGGACGGCATCCTGGAGGAGATGAACCGTGAGCTTGAAGCCAGGGACGTGCCGATCCTGGTCGTCAATTCGGCCCCCATGCTCTATTATCTCGCTGACCGGCCGTACTATTTAAACAACCCGTGGATTCTGCTCAAGGAAAAGCAGGAGATAAAGCGGCAGATGCTCCTCCGTATGGAAGAGGAAGGACCGCCGGCCTACATCGTGCTTGCGAAGCGAAATCCCAGAAAACCGGACTGGCCCCTGAACGAAAGCGTCTATTCAAAGGGGAGCAAGTACGGCTACCGGTACCTTACGCAGTTCGCGGGGGACTACTATACCGCTCTCTATGAGAACGATTTCTTCATATTCTACAGACACAGGGACCTGAAATAGCCGCCCCGGAAACAGGATAGTGACCATGAAAAGGCTCGTTCTTTACGGAACCGGCTATTTAGACATACGAAAACACATCAATGCCGTAAACAGGCGGAAAAAAACCTTTCAGATCATGGGTTTCATCAACGACCTGCCCGAGTTCCAGGGGAAGAAGATCATCGGCCTGCCGGTCCTGGGCGGGCGGGAAGTTATTCCCGGTCTGCACTCGGAGGGGGATATCTGTTTTTTCAACAACATCAACTCCACCCGTGCGAACGCACGCAAGATCGCGTCCATACTCGAAAAGAACGGATGCGAGATCGCGTCGATCATACACCCGTCGGTCGAGCTCGAGTTCGTCAGGATCGGGCGCGGGGTTCTCCTGCCGAACGGCTGCATAGTGGGCTCCGGGGTTAAAATCGGGAATTACCTTTCATGCAGGCTCGGCGTGGTGATCAGCCACGACGTGACGATCGGCGATTTCGTGTACCTGAGCCCCGGGGTCACGTGCTGCGGCAAGAGCGTTGTCGAAAGCGACTGCTTCATCGGGGCCGGGACCACGATCATGCCCGGAGTGCGGGTCGGCAGAGGCTCGGTTGTCGGGGCCGGTTCACTGGTCAATAAGGATATACCGGAAAACGTTCTTGCATTCGGCAGCCCTGCGAAACCGGTCCGGGAGATAGACGAAAACTTCGATATGAGCGGGTAGCCATGCGAAAAAACGGGTTAATCCTGAACTTTACCCCAACGGGCATGATTCCCACGAAAGCCATGACGCCGCATGTCCCTGTTACGCCCTCCGAGATCATCGAGGATGCTCTGACCTGCGCGGAGTTCGGCGCGAACATCGTGCATCTCCACGCACGCGACGAGGCCGGCGTTCCCACGTACCGAAGAGAGGTCTATGAGGAGATCATTCTCGGAATCAGGAAGGAGCGGGGGGACCTCATCATAGGCGTGAGCTGCTCCGGAAGGACCTTCGCGGAATATGAAAAACGAAGCGAGGTGCTGGACCTTCATGGCGATGCAAAGCCCGACATGGCCAGCCTGACCCTGAGCTCCCTGAACTTCAACAAAATCGCGAGCATCAACGCGCCGGACACCATCATGAAGCTGGCCTCGAAGATGCTCGAAAAGAACATAAAGCCCGAGCTTGAAATATTCGACGTGGGTATGGTGAATTACGCGCATTATCTTATCAAAAAGGGGCTTTTAACACCGCCTTTTTACTGCAACGTTCTGCTTGGCAATATCGCATGCTCACAGGCCAAACCCCTGCATCTCGGCCTCATACTCGAGGAGCTGCCTGAAAACCGGATGGTGACCCTCGGGGGGGTCGGCGATTTTCAGCATCCGATGAACGTCGTGGGGCTCGTGTGGGCCGACGGAGTCAGGGTCGGGCTGGAGGACAACGTCTATTTCGACGAGGAGCGCACGAAGCTCGCCACCAACGCCGACCTTGTCAGACGGGTCGCGGATCATGCCCGGAATCTCGGCAAGCGGTTTGCCGCGCCCTCCGAGCTGCGGGAAAGGCTCGGTCTTTCCCCGATACGGGCCTGAAAAAGCACGTGCAATCGCTTTGATTCACACTTGAAAGGGCTTTATTGAGAAAATGAAAGCAGCGGTCATTCAGTCGTCTTTCCTCCCCTGGAAGGGTTACTTCGACATCATCAACGAAGTGGACGTGTTCGTGTTCTACGACTGCGTACAGTTCACGAAAAGCGACTGGCGAACGCGGAATTACGTGAAAACGCCCAGGGGCAGGGAGCTTATAAAAATCAATGTGCATGGATCTATACATCGTACGATTGATGAAATTGCCATTGACAACAAAGCGAATTGGAAGAAACGGCTGCTCAAGACCTTCGATATGAACTACAGCCGCGCTCCCTTTTTCAGGGAGTACCGGTTTCTGCTCGATTTCATCGATTCCCGCGAGTGGAACCTGCTCACGGATTTCAACAGGGAAACCACCGTGCGGATAGCGGGTGAGTTCGGGATTAAAACGCATTTCGTCAATTCGACGGACCTGGACCTGTCCGGCAGGGGTACCGACCGCCTGATTGACGCCCTGGGCAAGGTCGGGGCCGATTACTACCTCTCAGGCCCGTCCGCGAAGAGCTATCTTGAGCCCGATAAAATGCAGGAGGCGGGTATAAGGGTGGAATTCAAGAAATACGATTACCCCGAGTACCCCCAGCTCTGGGGAGATTTTATTCATGAGGTCACGGTGCTCGACGTGATCTTCAATATCGGACCGAAGGCCGCGCACTATATTCATGGATGGAAGGAAAAGACGTTACGCAGTTTGTAGTGTACCCCGCTCAGCCGCTCCGTTTTTTCCGTCTTCCGCTTCAGATCCTGATATACTTGCGAGTTTCTCTTCCGGGTATTTCGTCCTTATAATATCATTTTGGTACACGTAAACGGTCAGCCTGTGCAGCATGTATTTGGTAAATAGATGAGTTGTAATACAAACGGGTATGGATAGTACAACTGGTTTTGACATGATAATTGACTTTTAAAGGAAATTTGATATTGTACTGATATAACTGAAAATATTACTGTTTTACATTCTTATTAAAGAAATACAAAAATATATGGAAGGTGAATATTACCTCTGCCAATTTGAGGCGCCTACCGAGG
>CAYWUT010000116.1:0-10592 GCA_964460545.1 uncultured Spirochaetota bacterium | reverse complement strand
ATAGCAGCCTTCTATCAGATAATTTTGATGAAAACTTCTTTCGGACGAAAGATATTCTACGTCGGCACAAACCATGAATCGGCCCGTATCGTCGGAATTCGCTCAACACTTGTCAGAACAATGACATTCGTGATATCGAGTTTATCGGTCGCGGCAGCTGCCGTTATGTTCAGTTCGCGTATGATCACCGCGAGTCCCGTTACCGGGGTCGGATTCGAGTTTGATGCCATCACAGCGGTAGTGATCGGTGGGACGAGTCTGCAGGGCGGCAGAGGGAGCATTATCAAAACGATTATCGGCGTGCTCATGCTTGCCGTTATCATCAATGTGCTTACGCTGTACAACGTTCCCTTTGCCTTTCAGAACGTTGCCAAGGGAATGTTGATAATAGTCGCGATAATATCCGATGTCAGATCGAGGGGAAGATTTGAAAAGTAAAAAATTGCGTGGTTTCATAGCCGATCAAAAGATACTTCTCATTATACTCGTTATAGGAATATTCCTGTCCATACGATCAAACTATTTCCTTACCTTTGAAAACATTACGAATATTTTCTATTATATTTCCATAGAGGGAATAATTGTCATTGGAATGGCGTTTCTCATCATACTCGGTGAGATAGATCTCTCCGTCGGCTCGATGATGGCGCTGGGTACGGTCCTGGCAATTGTTTTCCAGAGATACGGAGTTGCGATCGGGATCCTCGCGGGTATCTGCGGAGGTGCGGTCGCAGGTTTCATAAACGGAATACTGGTTACCAAGCTCAGGCTTACGTCAATTGCAGTCACACTCGGTATGATGGTGCTCCTCAACGGGGTCGTATTTGCCATTACAAAGGCACATACCATTCCCGGTACGAATGACGCATTCCCCCTGCTCGCACAGACAAAGGTCCTGAATATTCCGCTCCCCATCATCATATACATTGTGCTCCTCATTGCGTTCGAGATCTTGCTTCAAAAAACATTCTTTGGAAGAAATATATTTGCGGTTGGTGGAAATATTACTGCAAGTAAGTTTTTCGGAATCAAGGTCGACAGTGTGCGTATCGCGTGTTTTACCATTTCCGGGATGCTTTCCGGATTCGCGGGCGTTATCCTTGCCGCGAAGCTGCATGTAGCCTCCGGCAGGATCGGTATGTATACCGCGCTGCTCGTAATAACAGCAGTCCTTCTCGGGGGTATAAGCCTGCAGGGCGGAGAGGGGAGTATCTTCAAGGCATTCCAGGGGATCCTCCTCATCGGCACGTTGAATAATGCGATGGTACTTATGAGAATTTCCCCCTTCATCCAGGAAATGGTCCGGGGACTTCTGCTTATTCTCATCCTCGTTATCGACGCGATCAATATCAGGAAGAAGAAGTATATATGATATACCGAGTCTTACCGTATACACGAAAGGAGGTGGGACATCCATCACGGAATGCGGTTTTGCAGGGAAGTGTTAATAACTTCAGGGAAGTGTAAACAAATTTAATGGAGGTAGATACGTTGAAGAAATTCGGAAAAGTTGTGTTGTTTGTCATGATCGTTGCATTATTCGTTCCTGCCGTTATGTTCGGCGGTGCGGAAAAGGATGAGGGGAAGAGTGTCGTACTGCTCAATATCGGAATGCAGTCTTCTTACCCGCCTGTATATACCGATAACCTGGAAATGCTCATGGAAAAGAACGGGGTCGATTATTTCATGTTCGACGGCAAGTTCGATCCGCAGCTCCAGGCAAGCCAGATGGACGATGCCATTGCAATGCATCCCGATATCATCGTTCTCTTTGCAGTCGATTCACAGGCTATAGCGCCCGGTATCAAGAAGGCCTACGACGCGGGAATCCATGTATTCATGGGCAACTCCCTGCCGATGGAGGATTCGATTCCCTATACCGTCTGCTACTCCGGACCGAACAACTTCGAGGAAGGCCAGATAGCGGGCAAGTATATGAATGAAATGCTCGGAGGAAAAGGCAATATCGTCATTATCGAAGGCGCGGCCGGGCAGGAAACGAGCCTCAGCAGGACCGGGGGATTCATGGACGTACTGGCACCCGGAATTAAGGTGCTTGCGCAGCAGCCGGCGAACTGGAGAAAAGATATCGGCGTGCAGGTAATGCAGGACTTCATCACCCGTTACGGCGATGAGATCGATGCGGTTTACTGCCATGGAGACGCGAGTGCAATGGGAGCGGCGATCGCCTATGAAGAGGCCGGTTACGCCAAAGGTGAAGTTCCCATCATCTGCATTGGTGGCGGCAAGGAAGGACTGAAGGGAATCGTTGACGGATACCTCGTTATGAACGTTCTTCAGTCTCCCATTGATGAGACAAACGCCTATGAGGCGCCCATCATGGAAATCCTGAACTCGGACATGGAAGTTGGGGAGCAGTTGGATCCCTACTGGCAGTACATGGTAACGCCTGTAATTACGATGGATAACGTTGAAGAGCATCTGCCCGGCGACTATTGAGAATGGTATACCGGAAGGGTGGGCATGCGGGCAGATATGCCCGCCCTTTATTTTTTCTTTTCAGAATTCGTATACGGTAGGTTGATAGTCCCCATTAACTCAATTGCTAGAGCTTTATCACACAGCCGGGACGGATTAATGCATGTTGTCTGATTATGGAAACGGAAAATCCTGTGGGATGGATACAACGGTTTTCTCAAAAGTTATCACAGGATTGAAGTACGAAGACGTAAAAGTCGAAGACCGGGAACGTACGATCCTGAAGGAACTGGCCGCTTGTGTCGGAAGCCTGGCACGAAGCAAGGTAATGGAAGATAAAAGAGACCTGTGGAGGAGGCATAACAGGCTGGAGAAAACAAGGCCCGTCATTTTCTGCGATCCTGAAAACGGTTGGAATGAGATTATTACAGAGCGCCAGATGGTGTGTAAAAGCACACTTGCACGCCGATGGGAGATGGACCTGCGAATGGAGATCTTCTGGGGCGAGGAGATGGGCGATGACCGGCCTGTGGAGCCGTTCTTCGACGTTCCTTATACGGTGAGCCCGGATGACTGGGGTGTAAACGCCGAGTACCGGCAAACCGAAAGCCTTGGCTCGTATGTTTGGGATGCACCCATAAAGGATTACGATTCAGATCTCGCCAAGCTTCATTACCCGGAACTGCAAATCGACTGGGAAACCACCAACGGCTGTTACGAGCTCGCAAAGGAGCTGTTTGACGGTATTCTCACCGTCAGGCTGAAGGGGACCTGGTGGTGGTCGCTGGGGCTCACCTGGCCTGCGGCTACGCTCAGGGGACTCGAAAACATGTTCCTCGACTTCATAGATCATCCGGACGGGATAGGGGAGCTTCTTGACATCATATCAAATGGATTTCTGCACAAATTAGATTGTCTAGAAAAAAACAATCTTTTAAGTCTCAATAACGACGGCACCTATGTGGGGTCAGGCGGATTAGGGTTTACCTCGGATCTCCCGGGACAGGATTTCGACGGAAACCGCGTGAGGGCCCGGGACCTCTGGGGATTTTCAGAGAGCCAGGAGACGGTTCACGTATCACCCGAGATGTATGAGAAGTTTATCTTTCCACGGGAGGATCCGATCCTGAAGCGGTTCGGTTTGAACTGTTACGGTTGCTGCGAGCCGCTTCATGATCGATGGCCCATTGTAAAGAACCATCACAATCTCAGGCGGGTTTCCTGCTCGCCGTGGATCGATCTGGAGCGGATGGCGGGATATCTGGAGGATAAGTATATATTCTCATGGAAGGCGAGTCCGTTCGATCTTGCGAATGCGGATTTGAATGAAAATAAAGTAAGAGCCGATATAAAGCGTGGTTTTGAAAAGACGAAGGGTTGTATCGTCGAAATAATGATGAAGGACAACCACACGATAGGGAAAAACCCCGCAAATGTCGTGGAGTGGTGCAGGATAGCGCAGGAGGAAGCGGCGCACTATGAACAGTGAATAAAAAAATCTATGCTTGAATAATGAGCCAAAGGAGAAGCACATGAAACTAGGTTGTTCAACGATCCACTATCAATTTACGGGATGGCCTCTATGGCAGTGTCTGGATAGCATCGCATCCATGGGATTCGAGGGAACGGAGATCGAGTTCGGGAAGAATCCGTTCGGTGAGGAGATGAGGCCGGGAGCGAAGTACCTTATAGAGAATGAAAAGAGGCTTAGAAAGCACCTGAAAAACCTGGACCTGGAGCTCGCGAGTCTCTGCATCATGAGCAGCTGGAGCGGAAGCGACGAGCGGATACAGGAGGCGAAGGATACCCTCATCGATGTGGTTAAGCTCGCCGAGATACTCGGTATCGACCTCATCGTCGCGGTCGCTGGACCGCCCGCGCCCGGGTACTCACCCGAAATCATGTGGAAGCAGGTGATCGAGGGTATCAAATGGGCATCGGATTATACGGGAGAACGCGGTATCAAGCTCGGCATGGAAGCGGTTGCAACGTGGCCGATAGACACCCTTGAGCGATTTTTAAAAGCCAAAGAGGCTGTCGGCGAAAACTTCTATGCGAATATAGATCCCAGCAACTACTACCAGGCAGGTGACGATCCGATCGAAGTGGTGAAGGCGCTGAAGGACTGCATAGTCGCAGTGCACGTGAAGGACGCGAAGGCAGAGGAATCAAAGGAGACCGATGTTCCTGCCGCCCGCGGATACGCCCCCATGGGAGAAGGAGATATCGATTTCAAGCTTTTTCTGAAAACCCTCAAGGATGTGGGTTTCGACGGGTGGCTCCAGGCCGAGTACGAAGGCTTCTTCGGCGGCTATAACCCGGATCCGGTAAAGGGTTCGCAGGAAACCTATGACCATATTAAACCCATATTGGATTCGATGTAAAAGGGGAGACTATTGTAAGCATTACAGCTTAAGCATAATACAGTATCCAGGAGGAAAGAGAGAGATGAATACTTTGAAAGTCGGACTTATTGGATGCGGAAATATCTGCGATATTTATTTCCAGAATTGTGAAAAATGGTCCGTTATGGACGTCGTCGCCTGTGCGGATCTATTGAAGGAACGTGCCGAGGCAAAGGCAAAGGAATACAATATACCGAAGGCTTGTACTGTTGATGAGATAATAAATGATCCGGATATCGACATGGTTCTCAATCTCACAACTCCTCAGTCCCATGCGGAAATCTACCTTGCCGCTCTGAAGGCGGGAAAGCACGCCTACAGCGAGAAACCCCTTGCCATTAATCTGGAAGATGGAAAGAAGATAATAGGACTCGCGGATGAGAAAAAGCTCTATGTCGGATGCGCGCCCGACACTTTTCTCGGTGGAAGGCTTCAGACGTGCAGGAAGCTCATTGAGGACGGATGGATTGGCGAACCGGTCGCCGCAACCGCTTTTTGTGCGTTTCACGGTCATGAAGTGTGGCATCCGGACCCGACGTTTATCTACCGCGAAGGCGCGGGCCCGATGTTCGATATGGGTGTTTACTACATGACGGCCCTCATCTCGATGCTTGGTCCCGTAAAAAGAGTGGTCGGTAATACACGACGGTATTTTAATGAGAGAACGATTACGAGTCAGCCTAAATACGGTGAGAAAATCCAGGTCGAGAACGAAACCCATATCTCAGGAATAATGGATTTTGCAAGCGGCGCAATGGGAACGGTGCTCATGAGTTTCGATGTCTGGGACCCGCATCTTCCCAGATTGGAGATTTACGGCCGTGAGGGAACGATATACATGCATGAGGATGATCCCTACGGCGGCCCGAACATATTCGGAGGAAAAATATTTTTCAGACGGGGCAAGGATTCCGACTGGACCGGTTACCCGACACAGATTCCGAGGAAACCAAAGATGGAGAGCTGGGACGAGATACCGGTTATCTACGGCTACAACGCTAACAGCAGGGGTGTCGGACTGGGAGACATGTGTTACGCCGTCAAGAACGGGCGGAAAAACAGGGCAAGCGGCGAGATGGCCTATCATGTGCTGGAAACCATGGTGGGATTCATGGAGTCGGCAAAAAGCGGGAAGTACTACGAGCTTGACAGTACCTGTACAAAGCCCGACCTCCTCCCGCCAAATATTCCGGAGTTCGTTCTGAGCGAGTAGAATGTTGCTTGAACCTATCGATACATACGGTCGCAAGAGCGGATTCTGAGTATCGGGAGAGAGCGGCGGTATCACTTTCTGGATGGAGAGCGGTACCGCCTTGGAAAAACTGACAAGCGTGGGTTGGATGGAGATGCATCGTAGCCGAAGAATAAAGCAGGAAGATATCGCAAAGATGCTGGGGCTTTCGGTGAGCCAGGTCTCGAGGGCGCTGAGCGATAAGGGCGAGGTCGCCCCTGAAACAAGGAAGCAGATTCGCGGGCTCGCAAAGCAGCTCGGCTACACTCCGAATATCATTGCCAGAAGCCTTCGTTCGCGCACGACCATGACGCTGGGCATTATACAGCCCAACATTTCAAATCCCTTCTTTTCCATGCTCGTACGCGGAATCGAGGATGTAGCGCAGAAAAAGAACTACAGCATACTCGTTTCCAATACCTATGAAAGCATGCAAACTGAGGAAAAGCTCATTAAGAGTATGTTCGACAGGGGTGTGGACGGGTTGCTCATGGTGCCGGTCAGGGCGAAACACTTGAACACCGAGCTGCTGCTGAAGAACAGCGTGCCCGTGGTCATACTCGGAAGGTGTACGAGAGACAGCGGCTTGCACTGCGTTGTGGTGAACGATTACCAGGCCGGCTATATGGCGACCGAACATCTGATCAGCAGGGGCCATAAACGGATTTTATACTGCAGCGGTCCCGCGGACATGATCTGTTCGATAGACAGGCTGAACGGGTTCAGGAAGGCGCTGGAGGATCATGGTATCCCGTTTTCCGAGGATATGGTGCACACGGGCGGTACGTCCATACATGACGGGTATGAATCCATGAAGGAATGTCTCAAACAGAAGCCCGATTTCACGGCCGTATTCGCATTCAACGACCTCGTTGCATACGGTTGTCTGCACGCGCTCAAGGAGCATGGATATAACGCCCCTCGGGATTATGCCATAATGGGATTCGACGATTCAGACCTGAACGTCGTTCTGAGTCCCCAGCTCACGAGTATTCATCAGCCGACCCACGAGATGGGAAAGAAAGCGGCGGAGCTGATTCTTAATCTGATCGACTCGGAAGAATCCGTGGAGCCCAGGACAATCGTGTTCGAGCCGGAATTGAGGGTAAGGGAAACTACTTAAATATCATTCACCTGAGGAGGAGAAAGTTGAAGAGAAAGGCATTGATAGTATACGGAGGATGGGAGGGCCATGAACCAGACAAGGTGGCCCATGTATTGAAAGGCATACTGGAAGAGATCGATTTCGACGTGGAGATGTCCGACAGCCTCGATGCGTACGCGGACGGTGAAAAGTTGAGGGGTCTGAATCTCATAGTACCTCACTGGACCATGGGTGATATGCCCCTCGAAAATATCGAAGCCGTTGTTGGCGCGGTTGCCGGCGGAGTGGGTATTGCGGGATGTCACGCCGGTCTGTGCGACGCTTTTAGGGGAAGCCTTGACTGGCAGTTTATGGTTGGAGGGCAGCTCGTGGCGCATGTCGGCGCTGCCGGCGTGGACGGTCACGGACTGGAGTTCGAGGTCAACATTAAGAAGGGGAGCAGCCCGATTGTGGAGGGGATAGAGGACTTCACCGCGTACGACGAGCAGTATTATCTCCAGGTAGACCCTTCGATCAAGGTCCTTGCAACCACAAAGGTGCCGCCTCAGGACGGACCGCTGAAATCGGACGGAACCGCCGCGATGAATTATGATTACTGTTTCGGTATGTGGAACTTTCAGGAGAAGGACGTCCTGCAAGGGCCCCATGTGGAAAACGGCTCCATAGAGATGCCGGTCGTATGGACCAGGCAGTGGGGAAAGGGCCGGGTATTTTACAATTCCCTGGGACATGATGAAAAACGCGCAAATCAGGAGCCGTTTCTCACCATTACGAAGAGAGGTTTTCTGTGGGCGGCGAAAGAGTAACCGGATTGAAGAACCTTTCCTTGTAACATAACCGCCGGACGCAAGCAGCGGAGCGTTTCGAAGATATTGACCTTGACTGGTATAAAGTTCGTGATTAAAATATAAATAAGAAAAAGCGTCGATACCGCTGTTCTTATTATATTTAATAATAAATAGCGAATATTATTCATCAGGCGTAAGATAACGCCTATATTGTTAATATCTAATTTACCGAGTATATATCGAAAATCTTATCATTGAATGTGCATTTTTTTTTGGGCCCCCGGTTTTCCTCCTTTCTCCGGGGGCCTTTCATTATCCCTTGTTCTGTTCTTTTTTACCGGATATCATTATTTTTGATAAAAAGTAAATATTTCCCAGGAGGAGTAACATGGCAAAGGAACGCGACATCTCCATGCCGTACTGGTGTGTCGGCAACCCGGTTGGAGACCCTTTTGGTCCCGGAGTTATGGACCGCGTGGATTCCGTTGCGGTTGCGGGTATAATCGCGGACGCGTGCAGGGACGGGCTCATTCATTACACGTCGGCACATGACGACGATCTTGTGGAGTGGAACGCGGCTGATCCGAATGATGTGGAAAATAGCAAGAGCGAGACCTTCAAAACCCTTTCCGCGATCAAGGAGACGCACGAAAGAGCGGGCCTCGTCTTCAAGATGATCACCTGCGATTTGCACGGGAACCCGGTGTTCAGAAACGGCGGGATAACGAATCCCGATCCCCGCATCCGCGTGCTGGCCGCTCAAAAGGTCATGCGGGCCCTTCGTATCGGACACTTCCTGGGTGCCGAGTATTTCACCTACTGGGTGGCGCGTGACGGGTTCGAGACGCAGTTCGCGGTACCGTGGGGACGCAACTACGAGTATATAAGGCAGGGACTGAATCTCGTGACGCGGTACGCAAAAGACAAGAAACTCACCATACGGGCCGGGACAATCGAAAACAAGCCGAACGAACCGCGGGGAGAGATGTTCCTGCCCACGGTCGGCCACTCGATCGCCCTCATCTCGAGCCTGGAAGATCCTGATTTCTGGGGCGTGAATCCCGAGCTGCTTCAGCATGAACAGATGACGGGCCTTACGGGCGTCGCGGCGGCCGCGTTCGCGGTGAGCATGAAAAAGCTCTTTTTTCTTCATATAGGCAATCAGAAGCCCAATCAGTTCGACAACGATAATCCCGTGCTCATCGGGATGGACGGCATCAAGGAGTTTATCAGTATACTCTTCGTTCTGGAAAAGATGGGCTGGGAGGGACATGTGGAGTACGACAACCACATCCTGCGAACGGACACCGCTCCCGGAAAGTCCAACGCGATTTCAAGGCGAAGGGCCTTTATCGAGCTCAATGTGGAGGCATACAGGGCCGCCGAGAAGAAAGCGATGCAGCTCCTTGATGACAAGAAAATCGAGGGCCTGCAGAACAAGTTGTGGGACGGAAACGGAGATCTCGCCGAGCTGCTTGGAAGCGGCGACCCGGCCGCGATCGAGAAATGCACGATCGACTATGACAAGGTGAATGCGGAGCCTCTGGACATCGCCAGGCTGGATCTCACCGTGAATCTCAAGCTCCTCGGCATGTAGAAAGGGGGAAACGTGCACAAGATAAACATAGATGAAATCAGGGAGTCCGGTATCAACCGATCGTACAAACCGGGTGTGTCCATCAGGTATCTCATCGTCGAAGAGTGGGGCGCCCCGAACTTCGAGATGCGGTACTTCGAGCTGGAAAAGGGCAGAGCGAGCGCTCTAGAATCCCATCCTTCGGAACACGAGGTCTTCGTGGTCAGGGGAAGGGGGCTGCTGCATCTGAACGGAAAGAAGCACCCGCTCAGGCCTCACGACGCGGTGCTCATCGAACCCATGGAGGAGCATCAGCTCATTCAGGAGGGTGAGGAGCCTTTCGGCTTTATATGTCTGGTGCCGAACGGTGTAAGCAAGAGCAAGCTCAAGGTTGATTTGAACTACTGAGCCTCCCCGGAACGGGAGAAACATGAGTATGCCGCGTATTCCTGCGGACGAAACCATCAGGCCGGGGACCGGCGCTTCCTTCATCATTCGCCGGTCGCAGCACATACGCATAATCGATGTTGAGGGCGCGCAGGTCGCGGATCTCACGGCGTGCGCGCTCTCGGAGACCGATGAACGGCTGTCTCCGGCCGTTACCATAGACTGCACGGGGTCAATCTCCGTGGGGAAGGGATCCGTCCTCTACTCCACGTCCTACAGGCCTATGCTCACCGTCGTGGAGGATACGGTCGGCACCCACGATCTGCTTTACCCCGCGTGCAGCGTCCCTATGTACCGGGCACTTTACTCAATCGAATCCCCGCACGCAAACTGCCACGACAATCTCGAAAAGGCCCTTGCGGAACACGGGGTCGCCCCCGTGCCGCTCACCCGGCCCTTCAACATCTTCATGAACGTCAACATCGGGGCCCACGGAACCGTAACGGTGGATGAGCCTCTTTCGAAGCCCGGGGATTACATCACCCTGCGGGCGGAAAGCGACCTGGTCGTCGCCGTGGCCGCATGCGCCGTTCAGGAGAGCAGGTGCAACGGCCGTAACCCCACCCCGGTCAGGGTACAGATACTCAACGGCATTTGAACG
>CAYWUT010000115.1:7487-10874 GCA_964460545.1 uncultured Spirochaetota bacterium | reverse complement strand
GAGAGGTTCCACGCTGTAGTTTTTCCGAAGAGCATACTGCCTGATGGTATTGCCTACAAGACTTGATCTGGGAGGTATTATCACCTCTGCAAATCCCGAGCTGGTCTGGTCGCTGAGATCCTTGAACTCGTCCAGTTTTTCCTGCAGGGCCAACCTATTGTCCCGTGCAAATTTTTCGATGTCTTTTTCATCCCCCAGGAGCGCCATTATCTGATTTGCTTCGAAATCAGTCTTTCGCCACGGGGCGTACTCAACCTCTTTTTCCTCGGATATTGCGAGAAGATTTATATGATAGGTATCCCATATCCCGGAACTCTCCGGTGTCTGACCGACCAGAGGGCTTTTCTCCGGTATGGAATAACGGTAGACCTTGTAGGGCAGATGCCAGGTATCTATGAGCTTCTTCTGTTCCGAGGGTTTCACCTCGCCGCCCTTTGCTCTGGGGAGAACTGCTTTTCCAAATACGAAGAAGTAGATAATTCCTACTAAAAGTAATACTATGCCGACAGGGGTTACCCCGAACAATCCGAATGGTTTGAGCTCGGCGTCACGAAGGAGATCGTTGAGTATTATCAGCGGTCCCGACGCCACCATGGTCAGCGTTCCTCCCAGGATGGCTGCAAATCCCAAGGGCATGATCAGTTCGGAAGCAGGAATCCTTTCCTTTTTCGATATGTACAGAACGGACGGCAGGAAGAGTGCGGCTGCGCCGACGTTCTGCATAAAAGCGGAAATCAATCCGACCGAGAGAGAAACGAGCCCTACCAGCTTTTTTCTGCTTTTTCCCACCATCTTTATGATAGATACGGAAAGTCTATCCATGATTCCTGTATTCGCGATACCCTTCCCCATGATCATTACCGAAATCATGGCAATAACGGCATTGCTTGAAAACCCGGACAATGCTTCCAGAGGCTTGAGAATACCAAGCCACCCCAACGCGAGCATACAGAGGATAGCAACCACATCGATGCGAACCACCTCCAGTACCATGAGAATGATGGTGAATACCATCACGGAGAGGACGGTGATGATTTCCATGCTCATAGTTTCCCCCCTGAAAAGAACCTCGTTCGCCTCCGGAATTTACATGAAAAGGGTATCCTGAATCCTGTTTTCTCCGATCTGTATTTGCCGTATAAACGGATAGTGCATCCTCTTATTCCTGTCCATTCAGTCGCTGGGTTTCTTCTCATAATACTCGTCTTTGATCTCTCCAACGAGCTCCTCAAGAATATCTTCCATCGTGATTACTCCGGCGCATCTTCCTTCTTCGTTCGTTACCACTGCCATATGGATCTGGTTTTCACGCATTTGCTCAAATAAGACCGAAATCTCCTGATTGATGTTTCCTTGAAACACTTTACCCATGATCTTGCCCAGCTCTATGCTTTTTTCAGCAAGAATAATGTTTTTTACATGGAGTATTCCCCGGACGGTCCCCGTCGCGTCGATAAGGGGTATGCGGGAAAAACCTCTCTCGTTAATTCTCCGGCCCATGTCTTCAAGCCTGTCGTTTATTTTCAGGTAAAATACGTCCTTCATGGGTATCATGATATCACCGGTCTTACGGTCGCCGAACACAAAAACTCTGTCTATAATCCGCCTTTCAATAGGCTTGATTGCTCCCTCTTCCTCGCCCAGTGCGGCGAGGCTGATAATGCTCTCCTCGGATACGAGTGCAGGGAAGGCTGACTCGCGATATCCCGTAATCTTCAGTATCTGCTTCGAAAGCCAGCGGAATGCAACCGTGACGGGATACAGAATTAATCCAAGGTAGTAGGTAAGAGGTGCTCTCCGGTTCGAAATTCTGCTGCTGTCAAGGAGAGCCTTGGATTTCGGCGTTATCTCTCCGAAAAGTATTAAAAGGAAAGTCACTGCGCCGATTGTAACGGACACCCCCCTGGCTCTGAAGATCCTGTTGGCCAGGAGCGCCGTTACCGAGGATAATAAAATGTTCACAACGTTGTTGCCGATGAGCAGGGTAACGATCGTCCTTGGCAGCCTTTCCTTTAATCGAAGCAGGTAGTGAATATTCTTTGTATTTTGAGAGCGTAGGATTGCAAGCCGCCGGTTACTCAAATTGGTGATGGCCGTTTCAGTGCTGGAAAACCAGGAAGAGAGATATACGAAAGCAGCTATGAAGAATATCAAAACGATTATCAGTATTATTTCATCCAAAGTCAGGCCTCTATTCCGGTCTTAAACTCATAAATGCCATATACACACTCCCTTATTGTTCTTATTGTAAAAAATATTTTTATCTTTATAACATATAAATGGTTTTTCCTCAATAGATGATACTTTAAACGTACCTTTTCCAACAGGAGGGTGGCATCGGCGATGCCCGCCCGTGCTTTGACGCGGTCCGGGTTCCGGCGAGTGTAGATGTCTTGAAGTTTCGTTTCGACAGGGCTATCATGGTAGAGGGGGATACAGTGAGAGTACTCGTTGTCGAGGATGATAAAAAGATTGCGTCCTTCGTCAAGAAGGGCCTCGAGCAGGCCGGATTTGCCGTGGATCACGTCGTGAGCGCCGAGGAAGCGCTCGATATGACAGCTTCGTTTCCAGGGGACCGCCGTCACGGTGACGGTGTACAGGCGCCGTGTGCATACGATGCGGCGGTCGTTGATGTCATGCTCCCCGGAATGGATGGTGTTACGCTTATACAAACCCTGCGGGGAAAGGGCCTTAGCATGCCGGTCATCATCCTGAGCGCAAAACGCAGTGTCGACGATCGGATCAAGGGGCTCAAGGCCGGCGGTGACGACTATCTTACCAAACCGTTTTCCTTCTCGGAGCTCCTCGTCCGAATACACGTCCTCCTCCGGCGCGTGAACATGACCAAGTCGCCCGTGAAGCTCGAAGCGGCCGATCTTTCCATGGACCTTCTGACCAGGGAAGTCTTCAGGGCGGGAAAGAAGATAGACCTGCAGCCGCGGGAGTTTTCCCTCCTCGAATACTTCATGAGAAACCGGGGAAATGTGTTATCCAAGACCATTATTATGGAGCATGTGTGGGATTATCATTTCGACCCGCAGACAAATGTGGTCGACGTCCTGGTGAGCCGCCTGAGGAGCAAGATAGACCGTGATTTCGACGAGAAGCTTTTACATACAATCCGCGGGGTGGGCTATGTTTTTAAAGAGCCTCAGAACGATAAGAAGAAAGGTTAATCTCCGTCTCGCTTTTCTGTTCACCGTTGTGTTCCTCTTGAGTTCGACCCTCCTGTTCGGACTGATCTATCTCTTTCTTTCCTCCAACCTGAAAAAGGAAGATTACAGGACGATGCGTCAGAAGCTGCTCGAGCTGTGGGCGGGCTACGAGGTCGGCGGAATAACCGCGATCGTGAACAGGGTAAACGCGGAACAGTTTTTAGGGGAGAGC
>CAYWUT010000115.1:0-7387 GCA_964460545.1 uncultured Spirochaetota bacterium | reverse complement strand
CCTTGTCGAGGGCATGAGGGACGCGCTCGACAGCGTGGCGCACGATCTGAGGACCCCTCTGACCAGAATGCGCGTGTCCGCGGAAGCGGCCCTGAGGTCGCCGGACGAGAGCGGGCAGCTGCGGAAGGCCGTTGCCGAGAGCCTGGAAGAGGCGGACGGGATGCTCTCCCTGCTCAATGCTATCATGGATATCTCCGAAGCGGAAACCGGCGTCATGCGGCTCGACCTTTCCGATATAGATTTGGCGGGAACCGTCAGTGATATGGCTGAGCTGTACCGGTATATCGCTGAAGAGAAATCGATAGAGCTGTCAGTTGAAACGCCTGCACCGGTTACGGTTCATGCCGACAGAACGAGGATCAGGCAGGTGGTCGCGAACCTCCTCGAAAACGCAGTCAGGTATACAGGCGCAGGCGGAAAGATCCTGATACGCATATCCCCGGGTGAAAGCGACGTTACCGTCACCGTAAAAGACAGCGGCGCCGGGATACCGAATGAAGAGATAACGCAGGTTTTCCAGCGACACTTTAGAGGAAAAAACAGCAAATCCTACACCGGGCTCGGCCTCGGGCTCAGCGTGGTGAAGGCGATCGTCGAGGCCCACAGAGGCCTTGTCAGGATCGCGAGCACGCCCGGCGAGGGCACGGAGCTGTCGTTTACCCTTCCGCTTCCGAAGTAAAAAAGAATCGGACCTCCCTCGGATCATTACAAAACTGTAATGCTGATGAAATGATACCGTAATTATTCGATGTTAGATTAGCACCTGTAAGCCTTAAAGGGGCACTCTACAAAAAGCGGAGGTAGAAAAAATGCGTAGCTCTAAGAAATTATTTACGATCAGCGCGGGTTTGGTCGTGTTCGTGGTTGGCGTGTTTTTTGCAACCATGCTGCCTGTTTCCGGCACCAGTGTAGCCGCGGGCGCAACGAAAAACGCTCAGGCGCGGCAGACCCAGGTCGAAGCATCGAAGGCCGACCCCGGCATGCTGGAGGGTCTTCAGCAGGCATACCGCGAAGTCGCTCGGAAGGTGCTTCCCGTGACCGTGGAGATCGATGTCGTCGATGTGGTGAAACAGACCGTTCCGCAGTTCCGGTCGCCGTTCGACTTCTTCTTCGGTCCCGGGGAGGGAGAGTCCGCTCCCCGCGAGCAGGAATTCAAACGGTATGGCCTCGGCTCCGGCGTGATAGTGAAGCGTGCCGGCAACAAAGTGTATGTCCTTACGAATAACCATGTCGTGGGAGAAGCGGACGAGATCAGCGTCAGGCTGCATGACGAGAGGCAGTACACTGCAAGTCTCGTCGGGAAGGACCCGAAGAAGGACCTTGCACTCGTCGTGTTCGAGACGGCGGAAGAGGTGCCTGTCGCCCAGTTCGGGGACTCCGACGTCGTCCAGGTCGGCGATATAGTGCTTGCGGTCGGGAACCCCATGGGATTTAATTCTTCCGTGACTTCCGGCATAGTGAGCGCGGTCGGAAGAAAACCGATGCCCGGATCCGGAGTGGCGCTTTTCACCGACTACATTCAGACGGACGCCGCGATAAACCAGGGCAACTCGGGAGGCCCCCTGGTCGATATATACGGAAAGGTAATCGGTATCAATACCTGGATTTCTTCCCCTTCCGGCGGCAGCGTGGGTCTTGGTTTTACGATACCCATCAACAACGCTAAAAAGGCGATAGAGGATTTTATTACGAAGGGCAAGGTCGAATACGGCTGGCTCGGAGTAAGCATCATCGACCTCTCACAGGAGGCGAAAAAAGACCTCGGTATCGGCGACGGGGGCGGAAGCTTTGTGTACAATATTTATAAGGGGTCGCCGGCATACAAGGCCGGTATCCTGCCGGGTGATTTCATCGTCAAGGTCGCCGGACAGCCGGTGGAGGATACGTCTCACTTTCTCTTCGTGGTTGCGGGATTGAGCCCGAAACGGACTTACGACTTCGAGCTCTTACGTTCAGGTAAAACGGAGAAGCTGTCCGTGAGGATCGAAGAACGCGGGGAGGAGAGCGAGATCCTGCAACAGGCGAAAAACCTGTGGCCCGGAATGTTCGTTACCAGGATTACCGAGGACATAGCGAAGCAGCTCGGCCTCCCGAAAAAGACGGGTGAAATCATCGTGGCCGGGGTCGAGAACGGCACAAAGGCCGCGGTTGCCGGTATCAGGCAGGGCGACATCATCCTTGAGGTAAACGGGAAGAAAGTGGTCGACCTGCGCAGCTTCTACGAAGCACTCAACACCGCCGGTGGAAAGACGGTAACGCTGCGTCTCTATCGTGAGGGGCAGGAGGTTACCATAGGCATCGGTCGATAACATCTGCCGATAGATATCGGCCGACAGTGCGGCAGGGCCCGCAGATGCGAAAGAGGACCAGTGCCTCCGGACCGTCTGCGGGCCTTTTCTTTCCGGTGCGGTATGATGAACACGGAGGATCAAATGCCGCACCGTACACGGATGTACATAAGGTGCGGTATGACGAACCTCACTCGGGTTCCACGTCCCATCGCAGGTGACGAAGGACACCCTGCGCGATGTTGGTGAGGTGATCTCCGATCTTTTCCATGTTATCGACAAAATCGTTGAATACGATTCCCGAGAGATAATTGACCTTTTCCTTGTTCACCCGCTTCGCCTCCCGCTCTTTCAGCTCGATCTGCAGCGTATTGAGCTGTTCTTCCAGAGCCAGGACCTTTCGTCCGGAATCGATATCGTTGTCCATCAGAGCGGTGCGGGTGTGCTCGATCATGTCATCGGTCACGGTGACCATCTTCTGCAGAGCGGCGAGGTCTTTATCCTTGAAGGGCAGCTTCTGGTCGATCCTTCTCTCCGCGATTTCAAGGATATTGACGGCATGGTCGCCTACACGTTCCACGTCGTTGACGCTGTGCAGAAGCACGGGAATCATTTCCGCCTCGTCTATTCCAAGTTCTCGCTCGGAGATTTCGATGAGATAATGGGTGATCTCCTTCTGCAGATTGTCAACCACGTCCTCTTTCTTCCGCACTGAATCGATGAGTGAGGAGTCCTTCTCGAAAAACACTTTCTTCGCTTCCTTCAATGCCTTTCCGGCACACCCGATCATGCGTCCGATCTCCTTGCGAGCCTGTTCCAATGCAAGACGCGGCGTTTCGAGTAAATGTTTTTCGAGATAAATAGGCTGCATGTCGAGTTCACCCTTCCTTACACGGGTAAGCTTTATTGAAAGTTTTTCAAGCAGGCCGATGAGGGGGAGGAAGATGATGAAGGAGTTGATGACATTGAACATGCTGTGCGAAAGGGCGATATGGAGCATGATATTGCTCTTTGTGACCGGACCGGGAACGATCCATTCGATGAACGATCCGTACCATCCCGTGTAGACAGGGATGAGCATATACAATACGCCGATCGTGTTCAACAGCATATGTGCCATTGCCGTTCGTTTCGCCGTTGTATTCGTTCCAATGGCCGCAAGCTGGGCCGTCACGGTTGTTCCGATATTGTCGCCGAGTATAACCGGTACACAGGTCTGAAAACTGATGAGACCGGAATAGGCCATGATCTGAAGCAGTGCAATGGTCGCCGAGGAGCTCTGCAGCAGCACGGTGATGAACATACCGAAGAGTATGCCCAGGACGGGGTATTTTCCGAAGGTCAGCAGAAAATTCTTCAACGCCTCGCTGTCGTTCAGCGGTGAGAACGTATCCTTGATGAACCCGAGCCCCGTGAAGAGAAGACCGAATCCGAGAATGAAATTTCCCCACATCTTTGCGGACTTTGTCTTTCCAAACATAGTGAGAAAGAAACCGACACCGATCGCGGGCAGAGCATAGTTGGTAATCTTGAACAACGCGAAAAAGGATATAAGCCAGGCCGTGAGGGTGGTGCCGATATTGGCTCCCAGAACGATCGATATTGCCTGCTTGAGTGTCAGGAGTCCCGCATTCACGAACCCGACGGTCATCACCGTGGTGACGCTGGAACTCTGCACGAGCATGGTGATCAGGGTCCCGATAAACAGACCGATGATCGGCCTTCTCGTGAGTATATCGAGCGTGTTCCTGAGCCGGTTTCCCGCCACCTTGCGGAGGCTCTCGGACATCATCTTCATGCCGAGAAAGAACAGGCCGAGTCCACCGATCAAACCGAAAATAATTTCCTGCGTCATGCGGATCTCCAGTAGTGACGGAGCTACACGGGAATACAACCCATAATCGAATTACTAACGGGTAGGATTGTTGGAAAACGTCAGCTTTCCTGCAAACAAACTACTGGGGCCGGGATTTTTTGTCAAGAATAGAGATTTCCGGTCTTACTTTAGAGTGCAGTGAGAGGTTTCATAAGCTTATTATATCCCGCGTGTCCGTCTGAAACATTTTCCGTAATGCGATACAGTCATTGGATTTTCCGAAAGATGTGCGTTTTTTCCTTTTCTCGAATATCTTTAAAAAATATCGGCGTGGCTTAAGGGGGTGGCAATGTTTCCGTCAACCGGTCAGCAGATTGAGGTCCAGTTTCTTTATCTTGAGGTACCGCTGGCCCAGGGAGTTCTGTATGAAATCGATGAGCCTGAGCGTCTCATCGTACAGCTCGCGTCCGATCTCACGGCTGGCTTGATAGTGTAATCTCTCGTAGTCTTTCATCCTCTTCTGCAGTCTGTTCTCGATGATGTCCTCCATGGAACGGCTCACGGCTCCCACCATCATTCCCCTCAGCATCCCCATCAGTCCCAATCTGTCCAGGTCATCAGCGTCGAAGACCACCTTCTCGGCAACGGTCTCAGGGGGCAGCATGGAGGTTTCCGTGTGACGGACCACGATCCGTACGATCTGTTCCCTGATTTCATCTTCTATGCCGACGGCACGCAGGTATTCCTCGGCGATGGTGGCCCCCCGAAGACCATGTAGCCGTCCGGTCTGGGTTCCGACCCGGCCGATATCATGAAACAGGGCCCCGCAGATCATTACGAACGGGTCGACGGGCTCCGTTATCCTCTTGGCGATTTCTATGGCGTAATGCGCGACCGCGAGGACATGGGAGTAATCATGTCCCTGCAATGTATCGTGCTTGTCCCGGATGAAATTTTCTATAGCGTGAATAATCGTTATTTCCTTCTTCTTCAAATTTCTGGTGAACATCCTGACGCCTCCTTTCTTATGTCCAATGCCGTGGAGCAACACCGGATATTCGTATCCGATGGCGAACATCGTCCGCGAATATCAAACTGTTGCGCACATTTTTAAACCTGAAAACCAATCTCATATCTTGAGTGCATATCGCGGCACCAGCTTGGCGACGAGCTCGCACATATTCAGTTCCAGCGTTTTCAACACGACTTCCTGGCCCCGGTAGGTGTAGGGGATTTCCTTGACATCAGACAGCACCCTCTTGCCGCGATCGTTTACGGGATTCACTTCGAAATATCGTTTGTCGCCTTGTTCTATAACCCGGCTGACATCCAGCAGGTCCGGGAAGGAATACCCCCCTCCGTGAGGGATGATGTTGGCGTTCTGCAATCTTTCGTATACTCCCAGCCTTTTTGAGCGCTGTGTGAATCCAAGGGCTTCGATTTCATTTTCTCCCAGATTGGGCTTGCCCTTCACTAAATAGGCGGGCGTATCCGATCTCAGTGCAAAAGGAAAGACGCATTCCGGGTCGTCCGGCTGCAGCAGGTGGCACCCGAGAAGGATTTCGTTCATGTTAACCAGGCCCTGGTGCACTTCGTTCGAGATGATCTCAAACTCCCCGAAAAGCATCTCGGCCGCCAGGACACGCTTCTTTTTCGAGAATTCTTCGGCATACCGGTAAAACTCGTAGTACTCCCGTGCCCGGGAGCCGGTCAACCCATAAAGCGGCCCGAAGGGCGTGTCGAACTTTTTCGCCCACTCCTGCAGCCTCGGGCTGTGCTCGTAATAGAGCCCGCACCCCGCCTGCGTGTCCCCCTTCATCTCCCGGGCAGATGAATGGATTATGAAGACGAACTCGGGGAATACGGCGTCACTCAGGGGCTTTACCCAGAAAATATCGATGAAGTGATTTGAGATGTGGAAGTCCCATTGAATCGGTATCTTGTCTATTTCCGCTTTTTTTGTCCTGAGCTCATCGATTCTGTAGACCAGCTCCGTGCAGTCGGGAAACCTGCTCAAGCCCCCCACCAGCATCCCGCACGTGTTGGGTTTTATGTTGAGTATTACCAGTTCGGTGTCTCCATCGCCCCAGCTGACCTTCCCGCCGTATCCGAACCCGCTCCTCCAGCGGGCGGAATTCCGGCTGATGGTCATGTCCGGCGTGGAGATAAAGGTGGCGTCCGGCTCGAGGCCGAGGCATTTCTGGACATGGTGGATTTTGGCCAGCCCATACTTCATATTGGCCTTGCAGAGGTGAGCCGCCCCGTCCAGCAGACCCGTGGAGAATATGTACTCTCCGGCCCGGTTTAAAAGCTGCTCTTTTGAGTCCATATACCGCCTCGTTTTTCCATCATTATACTATGTGTCCGGATCATGTCAAAATAAGAAAAAGTCGCCAAACGGATGCCTGGAAATCCGATTATCGCGTGTGGCTCTTTACACACGTGAGGCCGGAAGCAGTACGGTAAATGTGGAACCCGAGCCCGGAATGGACTTTACATCGATGCTTCCGCGATGAAGCTGGATAATATGCTTTACTATGGAAAGACCGAGTCCCGTGCCGCCAAGCCGTCTCGATCTTGACGTATCCACGGTGTAAAAACGTTCAAATATTCGAAGCAGGTGTTTCTGCGCTATGCCAATCCCGGTGTCTTGAAACCTGATCTCCACCTTTTGATCAACACCCTTCATTAAGATGCTGATTTCTCCCTGATCGGTATATTTCAGTGCATTGTCTATAAGGTTTATAAACACCTGCTCAATCTTCAAGGAATCACCGTCAATTGTCGGCAGGTTATTATCGACCTCTGTTTTTACAGTGATGCCTTTTTTTTCAGTACGGTTCTTAAAAATCTTTAAAACATGTTCGAGGACCTCCGGGAGCCGCACTTTTTCATTTTCAAGTGCATGCTCTCTTTCCTGGAGCTCCGAAAGTATAAGAAGATCTTCAACGATGTTGATAAGCCTTTCCGTATGACGCTTGATTACCTCAATGTACTCCTGCGTTTGAGCATCAACGCCCTCTATGGACTCCGAATACCCCTTGATTGCAGTCAGGGGTGTTCGCAATTCATGGGAAACATTCTGTACAAAATCACGCTTGATGTTTTCCAGATTCTTGATTTCCGTTATATCATGAAACACGAGGACAATTTCATTCAATGTTGCAACATAGGCAGCGCTCACCTGGTAGTAGCTTCCATTCAACTGCATATTCTCAACAACAGTTGCCTTTTCATTGAAAAGGTTTTGAACAAGCTCCATGAGCTTGGGTTCCTTTAAGAT
>CAYWUT010000114.1:0-10989 GCA_964460545.1 uncultured Spirochaetota bacterium | reverse complement strand
TTAGGACAGGAGATTCTCATTCTTCAAACCGGGGTTCGATTCCCCGTAGCGCTAAGTTTACTACACATATTCAGTATTAAAGCAAGCTCCGTTTACCGGAGCTTGCTTAGTTACCGGGGTATGGCCCCAGCATGCTGCGCTATCAGCACATGTTAAGTAAATGAAGCAGGCTTAGTAACCTGAAGCTTGTTGGTTATTCGGGGCCATGAGCCCCCGTAATGTGTAACTTGAAAACCAGCTTCCAATAGTGCCTGGGCTTCATATTCCGGAGTGCGTTGTAATATCCGGGGTTTTCCCCCAGAATGCCCATTATAGTCTCCTTATCGTTAATAATAATCGATGCTTTGAGGATTGAAGGGTATTGATAAATAGGGGGAAAGTTCCGTAGCGCTAAAACTAACACACATACTTAGTATGCAAGCAAGCTCCGTATACCGGAGCCTGCTTGCATTTCCGGGTTATGGTCCCTAATATATTATCCCTTCTACTTATTACAGTTATAAAAAATACAATGCAAATCGACGTTGACAAACGCTCAACTGTCTCCTTGATTTTGAATAATTATAATAAAGATTCCACCATGATTTAAGGAAAGCTGCTTTTTTCGTCCTCTTGATAAATTCTTGAAATACCGGAAAAGCCCTCTACAATGAAAGGCATCGTGAAAGAAGACACAGAGAGCCCCCGTGCGCGTATTCAAATGCTCGCGTCCGATTATTTTTCCTACCTCGCACGTGCGTTTCCCGTCATGTGCGCGAGCGATGAGTTTCATTTCATGGTGCGCGCTGAAGAGGCGTGCGGATACTATGACCTTCTGGACAACATGGATCAAGACGCTATCAAGGAGTGTATCAGGAGGCTCAGGGATTACAGCAGAGATTGTGAACGGCTGCTCGACGACCCGGTGTTCCGGAACGTCGAACGGCGCGACGTCCCCCTGAACATCCTGGAAGACTATATCGATCTCCATCTCCTGTTGTCAAGCATGTCCGCGCTGCGCGTTGAGTTCGAGGACAAACGATCCTGGTCTCACAACCCCCTCCTTTACCTGAAGATCGGGTTCGTCGGCGTCGATCATGCGCTGGGAAAACCCGCGGAAAGCCGGCGGGAGGCCCTGGACAGGGCCGGAAAACGTCTGGGGGCTCTTCCCATTCTGCTGGAACAGGCCGAGGCGAACCTCCGAGGAATACCTGATACCTATCATCGCGGTGCCCTCGACATGGTTGCGGACTGCCTCAGCTATCTTGACGAAATCACCTCAGCCTTTTCAGGACATCATGATTTCGCTAGAGCGGCGGAGCGGGCCGAACAGGCCCTCAACAGGTTCGGGGCCTTTCTCGAGAACGGGTCTCCGGTCCGGGAGAAGCCTGACGTCTCGGCAGCACTGCTCGAAAAGACGCTCCGGGAACATTTTCAGATCAGCATGGACATCGCGGAAATAATGGACGTCGCCCGGACCATGCATGATGAAAACCTGAGTGCTTTGCTGGAGATCGAGAACCGTGCCGGCTCGGGGGAAAGCTGGCTCGACATGTACAACGCGTTCAGCCCCTGTGAGGTCCACAGCATTGAGACCCTCGAGCTGTACAGGCGGGAAAACAGGAGGCTTCGCGAGCACTTTGCGGCACGGTGGCGGGGAATCGAGACGGACGCCCCTCTCAGCATGGTGGAAACGCCGGTTTATCTCGGTTCCATTCGCGGGTCGGCTTCCTTCAGCGCGGCCTTCAGTGGCGACCCGCGCGAAGAGAGCCTCTTTTACATCACGACGGTGCCGGAGGACGATGCGGACAGTGAAAGACTTAGGGGAAGGCTTCACCGGGAGTTCCGGTTTATTACCGCGCATGAGACCTTTCCCGGGCACCACCTCCTCGATCACAGCAGGCGGAAAATCGCAAATCCGGTCAGGCGGCAAATAGAGTCACCTCTCTTTTATGAAGGATGGGCGACCTACGCCGAATCGCTTCTTATTGAAACGGGCTACGTGGAGAACGATCTCGAGAGACTTGTATTTCACAAGCGAAATCTGTGGCGGGCGGCCCGCTGCATCGTGGATGTCGGGCTGACCGCGGGGACCATGAGCGTGGACGAATCGCGGAGACTGCTTCAGTCATCGGGTTCCAGTGAACGGGAGGCATCGGCGCAGATCAGGCGATTTCGTCTGAATCCCGGATACCAGCTCTGCTACACGCTGGGACTCCATGAGATAGTGAAACTCCGAAACAGCCATGATATACTGCTCGGGAGCGACCGTTTTCATCAGCTCCTGCTGGGTGGGGGGGAGATTCCCTTTTCTCTTATTGCGCTGCGGTTGAATCATTTCACGTGAGGCCGCGGTCTGAAACGCGCTGAGTTCTGAAGCGCGGACCCCACGGGGTCGGGTTTTCGAGGAGACTGCAGGATGAAAGCATTCCCCGGTTACCACTCCGAGTGGAACCTTGGAAGTCCGGGAGGGTGGGACTACCAGCGCATTACCCAGCTCATAGGAAAAGCCGTCTGGGAAGAGATGAACCGCGTGAGGCCCTTCGACCTTGCGCTGGATTTTGACCACCCCACGCTCTATCCGATTCGAGGCTTTCTCGACATGCTCGAAACCGCCCATAGGGTGCTGGGTGAGAATGACCGGAAACTGATCGCCGTGGTGGCGGAGGAAGAAACGCTCGACACCGTGACCGAGAACAGGAACCTTGCCGAGTGGCTGAACAGTCTGGAGGGGCTGAGGGGACAGCTCATGGCACCCCGGGAACTGGAGCTCTTCCGTGGAGAGGTGTGCTGGAAGGGCGAAAGGGTCTCCCTCCTGTTCGTGGACTTCAACACCGATACACTGCTCAAGCTTCACAGGAAGCACGGCCTCGAACCGCTGCTCCAGGCCGTCCGCGAGAACAGGGTCATCAATCCGAGGGGAACGGAACCCATCAACGTGAAGAGCACCTTTGAAATCATCACGGGTCCCCAGGGTTCGCGGTTTCACGAAGAGATCAGGTCCCGCACGCCCTGGACGAGACGGTTCTATCCCAGGAGCACGGTGGGTCCGAAGGGAGAGTCCATCACCGACCTCGTGGAGTGGACACGTAAAAACTGGGACGTGCTCGTTCTCAAACCGGAACGCGGCTACTCCGGCAAGGGCGTCAAGGTCGGCGGTGTATTTACACGAGGAGACGAGGCAATCGACCTTGCTCTTCGGGCCGGTGACTACATACTGCAGGAAAAGATTCCGCTCGAGCTCTGGGCGGAGGACATGCCCGTCATTGATATCGAAACGGAGCGCATCGAGCTTCGCAGCTATCAGACGGACTTTCGCTGCCTCGTCGGTTCGAACGGGCTCATGGGTTTTCTCGGCCGGTATGGAGGCGTGCCGACTAATGTGGGGAGCGGGGGAGGCGTGCAGCCCCTTGCCGTTCTGCGCGGAGGCACAAGTCCGGCCGAAGCGGTTAAACGTATCAACGAGACGATCATGGCAATGAAACCGGAAGAGCTTTTGCCCATCGTGGAACTTCAGAAAAAGATGGCCCTGCAGCACAGCTTCACCTACCTGCTCGGCCCGATCAGGATCGCACTTCGACCCAGGCTGCTCACCGAAACCCATCTGTCCGCCTTGAATGACTACTGCTCGGCGCTGTGGCAGGACTGCATGCTGCTCGAGCGCATGTGGCGCTCGGGCGGGCTGGACGATCTCATACACATGGAGGACGAAGAACTCGAGATTGCCAGGGCACAGCCCTGGGAGGGCGGGCCGGCGATCATCGCCTCGGACGGCCTGTTCGATTTTATCTCGGATGCACAAAATGATGGAGAGCCTACAGGCGGGTTGAAATGAGTATTGAGGTCGACCCACACTGGTGGAAAACCCTTTTCGACGATATCTACCTCATTACCGACGCCCGTTCGGTCTGCGATCGGGATATAACCCGTGTGGAAGTCGATCTTGTCTGCAGGTTGCTCAATCTGAAAGCCGGTCACCGTGTCCTCGATCTCTGCGGCGGACACGGACGTCACTCCATGGAGCTGTACAGTCGGGGAATCACGAATTGTACCCTCCTCGACTATTCATCCTTTCTTGTCGACCGGGCACGGCAAGAGGCAAAAGAGCGGGGCATGACGCTGGAGTGTGTAAGGGCGGATGCGCGGGATACGGGGCTTCCCTCCGAATCATATGACGCCGTGATTATAATGGGAAATTCTCTGGGATATGGAGAGGAGAAGGAGTGGGATGTTCATATCCTGCGGGAAGCCCGGCGCCTGCTCCGCGGGAACGGGCACCTTCTTGTCGATGTGGTGGACGGAAGCCGCATGAACGAGATCTTCAACCCCCGCGCATGGCATGAGATCGGTAAGGATATCATCGTCTGCCGGATGCGTGAGAAGGTGCAGGACCGGATCACTGTTCGGGAGATCGTACTCAGCAGAAAGCGGGGACTGCTCAGGGAACAGAGCTATGCAATCCGTTTTTACGATCCGCCCTCAATGACGAGACTGTTTGAGGGGGCGGGCCTCAAGGACATTGAAGTGCATCGGGATTTCACACCGCATCTCACCCCGGGTGACTACGGGTTCATGAACAACCGCATGATCATAATCGGCGGCATATAAATATAACCGTTTTATGGTATTTTTCTTTTAAAACCGAATGACTGCCGGCTGAATACGAAATCGGACTCGAGGTATATCAGGTAAGTTCTGGAACCTTCACGGATCTATCGGGACAAAGTCACGGGCGGTGCAGCCTTTCCGACCTTCATTAGGTTCAGGATGATGGGTACCATGAAGAGCGTAAAAAGGGTGGAAACCACGAGCCCGCCCGATACGGCGATTCCGAGCGGCTTGATGATGTTGGAGCCCTCACCGAAGCCGATGGCTATGGGGAGCATGCCGAATACGGTGGTCAGCATGGTGATGACGATGGGGGTAAAGCGGATTCCCGCTACCTCCACGAGCGCGTCGATCTTGTTTTTATACTCCGCCCCGATCTTGAGATAGAAGTCGATCAGGATGATGGCGTTGTTCACCACGATGCCCGCGAGCAGTATCGTACCGAGCATTGAGTTGAGGTTCAGGGTTGACTTGAACACGAAAAGGCTCAGCACCACGCCCGTGAACCCGAGGGGCACGGTCACGAGGATCACGAGCGGAACCGAGATGGAATTGAACTGGAACGCGAGCACGAGGTAGACAAGCACCACGGATGCCGCGAGCGCGATGAAGAGCGAGCGGATCGCCTGGTCAAGCTCCTCCTGGGGATTGTCGAAAGCCACCGAGTAGCCGGAAGGGACCTGAAGCTCGGCTTCGATCTCCTCCCTGATCCGTTCTTCGTACTCGGCCCTTCGGGCCGACGGGGTGTCAGGCGCCATCCTGGCATAGACCCTGAATATTCTTTCACCGTTCTCGGAAGCCATACCGGAGACACCGGTATCCTCCCTGAAATCGAAAAAATGCTTCAGGGGCACCGCGCTCTGCCCGTACGGGATGAGGAAGTTGCGGAGTCCTTCACGGCCGAATACTTCGGAATCCGGATAGACGGCGGCGACTTCGATCGTGTCCAGGTCCTCCTCGAACTCGATCGAGGCGGTGCCGCCCAGGATCTTGCGAACGAGCCGTAAGAGTCCGGCCTCTGAAAATTCGGGAAAACCTTCAATCATCTCCGTTCTTGCCGATAATGACAGCTCGTCGGAAAGGCTTGTCGGCGGATCGGTAAACACCCAGCTGTACAGCTCGGTGTCATTGATGAGGTCCCGAACGCGCTCGAGAAGCGTTATCGACGTCAGGGGATCGTTCCCGTGAACGCTGAGCTGAAGGTCCATGGTGCGTGGAAGGGGGAGCTGGGCCGGGTCCCACATCATAACGTTGTAGTACCAGGTGTTGTCGCTCACAAAGACCTTCTGCAGCTCCCCGATTACCTCATTTGCGTTTTGCGAGCTCTTCAGGTTAATCAGGTACCGGTTGAAACGGCCGAACACGTCGACGTAGGTGCCGTCCACGTACCGGCCCACACGCTCCTCGATGAGCGTTTGCATCTTGGGGATGACTTCCTCCACCACTTGCTCGGGATCGTCGATTACGGGGCTCCTGAAGAAAACCACGACCCTGTCGCTTTTAGGCGGGGAGATGATCTCCTGCGGGATCATGGGGAGGATGACGAATATCGCGAATGCGAGAAAACCGAAGGAAAACGCCATGAACAGGACGGATGCCCATTTCCTTACGAGAAGGCCCCGCAGGATGCGCTTATACAGGCTGATGAAAATGCCCATGGAGGACGCGGAGAACCTCTGAAGCCCGCTCGTCTTACGCTCGGCCCCCGGTGACGTTTTTCCGGTTACCCGGTAAACGATGGACCCGATGAGGGGGATCATGGTCAGGGCAACGACCATTGAAATCAGCAGCGCGAAGATGACCGTTTTTGCCTGGTCGCCGAGAACGGCACTGGTGAGGGGAGCGGTGAAGAGTATGGGAAGAAAAACGAGAACGGAAGTCAGGATCGATGCTATGACGGGTGAACGGACCTGGACCACCGCTCGAATAATCAAGTCTTTCAGGTGACCGTCGTCACGCACCGGTGATTCTTCGATACGGAAGCGATGGATGTTTTCCATGATGACAATGGCCGGGTCTATTACCATGCCGACTGCGAGTGCGATGCCCCCGAGGGATATCAGATTCAGGCTGACCTTAAAAAAGTACATGAGGATGAAGGAGAGGATAAGGGTAACCGGGAGCGATATTCCGATGAGCAGCGTATTGCGGAGGTCCCCGAGGCTGAAGAGGACCACGAGCATGGCCAGCGCAGCTCCGACCAGCGCGGCCTGCACTACGTTCCTGATCGAACGGTCAATATATTCCGCGGGATCGAGGTACAGGTGAAAAATCGAGTCCGAGGGCAGAATACCTTCGGCTCGCGCCTCAATGAGTGAGGCGTGCACGTCGCGGGACATCCTGCGTACGTTTCCCCCATCCACGGGCGACGCGGTTATTCGTATGCCGCGCATTCCGTTCATCACGAAAGCCCGCTCAGGCAGGGCGTAGGAGATTGTGATGTCCGCTATATCCCGGAGCCTGACTGAGACATTGCCCTGCTGCGCCACTATGATCCTGCCGATCTCAAAAACCGACTCCGCCCCTCTCCTGAAACGGACGCTGTAGGAGGTGTCCCCCTCCTCGAGTCTGCCGACGGATTCCGGCCGGTAGCCGCTCGTGATCGCTTCCTCTACGTCGATAATGGTCAAGCCGTATGCCAGAAGATCGGCCTGTCGCAGCACCACTTCTGCGGACATCTCTTCCACGTTGTAGATATCGACGGTTTCCGCGTCCTCGATCCGATTCAATCTCGATTCCACCGAGGTCTTCAGGATGCGGTACAGTTCCTCGGGGCTCGTGGTGGGGGAGGTCACTCCCATCATGAGATACCCGGCGTTTTCGCCGGAAAAAAACCGTACATCGTAACTGTCCTGGTACTCGGACGGAAGAAGGTTCATGATATTCGTCATTGCGGATTCAACGTCGACTTTTGCCTGTTCGCTGTCCGTCTTCCAGTCGAAGGTCAGGGTGAAATCGCTTCGGTCGTTCTCGTACTCGACCTCGACGATATCCACCCCTTCGATGGCGATGAACCTCGATTCGATGTCATCGGCGTATTGATCGGCGAAGTCGACGGCGGAAATACCGGTATGTCGTATAACGGCCCGAACACGGGGCCTTCGTGTCTGCGGGTAGAGCTGAATCGGCAGCTTGGAAACGAGTATTCCCCCGGCTATGCACAGTACGGCGAGCATCAGTAAAAAACCGGTACGCTTTCCAAACAATACGTGAAGCAGGTCAGTTTTCCGATGCATCAATTACGGCGCCCTCTTTTTCTCTACCGGTAATACGGGTGAGGTATTTTTCACCTGCTGAGAGTCCCTCTTCGATCTTTACCAGTTCATCGTAGGTCGGGCCGATCACGACCTCTCTTGCGGAAAGGGTTTTTTGCTCCGTAACGGTCCACAGGTAATATTTTCCGTACCGCCGTCTCAGTAAATCACGACGAACGAAAATTCCTTTCGACCTGTCCGTAGGCAGGTCTATCATTACGAACTCGCCGATATGGGTCAGCTGATCGTTTGGAAAGTGGAAGGTCAATGAAAAGAGCCCCGTATCGTAGTCCGGTTCCCGGGACCTGCTGACCAGTACCCCCCTGATTTGCTGTTCCCCCATGGTGGTTGCGGAAACCCGGCCTCCGATTCGGACCTTGAACGCATCCTTGTCGCTTATAGTCGCCTCCAGTACGTAGCCCTCGGTTCCAATGACTACGACTGCCGGATCGCCGCTGCCGACCTCGTCCTCCGTCTGTACGTATACCCGGGAAACCCAGCCCGTAATCCTTGCCGTTATGATCGTCGGTTTGTAGATGTTGCTGACGTCGTCTTTGCGCCTGATGCTGAACAGTTTCTGTCCGGCCTCGACGAGCCGCCCCTCCTCAACCGATATCTCCGAGACATAGCCGCCGGTTGTCGCATAATGAACAATCCGGGATTTCGGCATGAGCCTCCCCACCACGGAGATCCTGTGGTACTGCTCGGATTCCTGTGCCGTCGCAATCGGGAAAGCCGGCCCGTCCGTCGGACGATCCGTTTCTCTCTGCTGGGCTGATGCGAAAGGAGCGCTGGATAAAATCATCGCGGTCATGAGCAATAATACCGCTCTTCTCATTTTCATGAGTATCTCTCCGTTATAAATCCATAAGCGGGGGAAATATACTGAAGACAAAGGTTTCTATATACATTAATATTTTGAATTCATAGAGTATCGTATAAATAAAAGGTAAGTAAAAGAATTATCAATTCCAATTTATTTCATCGCTTGATGAGGGTTTTCTAACCGCCCGTCGGCATATCGCCGTTCACTTCCGGGAACAGGGAGCTTATTGTTTAATGCATCGAAACCAAGTTAATTGCCAATAGGGGAGAGAAAAACATGGTACGTTCGGCAAACGCAGTATGGAAAGGAAACCTAGTTGAGGGGAACGGCACCGTAAGCGTGGGGAGCGGGCTTTTCAAGGATACGCAGTACAGCTTCGTGTCCAGGTTCGAGGAAGGTACCGGAACAAACCCCGAAGAGCTTATAGGGGCCGCGCTGGCTGGATGCTACTCCATGGCGCTGGCCCACGGCCTTGCGGAGGCGGGATACAAACCCGGGGAGGTGGGGACGAGCGCGAAAGTGCATCTTGATAAAGTCGGCGACGGGTTCGCGATCACCCGCATCGATCTCGAGACCGAGGCACGGGTTCCCGGGATTGATGAGAAGGAATTTTTGGAAAAGGCGAATGCCACGAAGACGGGCTGCCCCGTATCACAGGCGCTCGCGAGCACGGAGATAACGCTTACTGCACGGCTGGTCTGACCAGGCTGCATCTGATTCCGCGGAGGTTGTGGCATCCGTTGCAGGAGGTGCAATCCGATGCTGCTGCCCGGCCTTCATGGAACTTTTTCACGATATGCGGGTCCCGTATAAAGGGGCGGCACATGGAGATCATGTCCGCTCCGCCGTTCCGTATAATACGTTCCATAACTGATAATGTCCGAAGACCTCCCAGACCGAATACGGGAATTGATACCGCCTCTTTTATCCGTTCCGCGTTGGAAACGAAGTAACCCTCTTCCTTCAATGGCCCTTTCCAGATCGGACCCTTGCCCCCTTCGGTAATGCCGCCGCTGACCTCGATCGCCTCGATACCGTGCTGTTCGAGAATCACCGCTGCCTCAATGCTTTCCTCCACGGTCAGACCGCCGTCGAAGAGGTCCGTGGAGTTCAGCTTTACGATGAGGGGGCAGTCGTTTCCGAGCAGGTCGCTGATTCCCCGAATGATACCGGTTGCGGCCCTGAGGCGGTTTTGGAGTGTGCCCCCCCACTCGTCGGTCCGCCTGTTGGTATGGGGAGAAAGAAAGCTCGACAGGAGGTAGCCGTGGGCCATATGGAGCTGTACCCCGTCGAACCCCGCCTCCCGTGCGCGGCGGGCGGCCTGTATGAAATCATCAATAACCCGTTTGATATCTTCCGGGCTCATTTCGACAGGTGTGACGTCAAAGGTCGGCTCGTACACGGCAGAGGGGGCGAGTGGAGTGCAGCCGCAGAGTTTCGCCTTTGTCTGCCTGCCGGCGTGGGCTATCTGCAAAAAGATTGTTCCCCCGTTCTCATGTACCGCCTTCGAAATTCCGGAAAGGCCCTCGATCAGGTCATCGCTGTATGCCCCGATCTGAAAAGGGCTCGCCTTTCCGGAGGGGCTTATGTAGGCATGGCCCGAAACGATAAGGCCTGTTTCACCCTGCGCGAGTTCCGAATACAGGGACACCTCCCGGTCTGTGACCGAACCGTCCCGGCCCGCCATGTAGTCGTGCGTTGCGGATCGAACAAAACGGTTCGTTATTTCAATCCCGCCGATCGTGATCGGAGTAAAAAGGACGGATTCGTTTTTCATATACCCTGCCTCGCTTTATTGACGCTTCATTCTATCATTATTCGGCCATGTCAGGTTAAAAATGCTGCGGATTACGGTTAAAGAGGGTTAATCAGCCTGCCTGTGAAATATATGAGCATAATAGAGAATAAAATATTAGAAGACCCCTTAAATATTTATTATTATAGTATGCACGTCGTGAGAGTATGGAGCGTTTTCAGCGATAAGATCAGATCAAGTCGTATGGTGCAAAATATGAGTTTCGGCAGTTGTATACCGGTATGCCGGGTAAAGGGGTAGTGGAAAAAAAATAAATTTATTGATCTACTCAGTACGTTAATGTAAGAATACGTTTACGTTTCCTATAATCTATGTTTAAATTATGCGGTGACAGTAATCAGAAATATCTGACCGGGACCATTAAGCGGACGAATTCCGATCAGAAAGGCACAGGCTCCCATGGCCTCTAGAATTGCTACTAACACTTTTAAGAGATCGTTAAATTTTTGTTGACCCATCGACCTTGCTATTGATATTTAGCAAGGTCGATTTTTATTAACTAGAAT
>CAYWUT010000113.1:0-11234 GCA_964460545.1 uncultured Spirochaetota bacterium | reverse complement strand
GAAAGCGGGCGACCGCCTTATGTCGGAAAACGAGCTGAAGGAGATGTACAACGTCTCCTCGACAACGGTTCGCAAGTGCATAGACATACTGAGGAGCGAAGACCTCATAGAACGGATACAGGGCATCGGGACCTTCATCAAGGAGCCGCAGGTTTCACGGAGCCTCGAGAAGATACTCAGTTTTACCAAGAATATGCAGCAAATGGGCATGATACCCTCGACAAAGGTACTGGCAAAGGGTATCGTGCAGAACTATGGGGAATACCACAAGCAGCTCGATCTCGGGCGGGAAGACCTGGTTTACGGGATAAAGAGGCTGCGGCTCGGCAACGGGGAACCCCTCATGCTCGAGCGAAGGTACATAAACCTGAGGCTCTGTCATGATATAGACAAGTATGATATGAGCGGCTCTCTCTATAAAATATATGAAGAAGTGTACCACATGGAGCTGAAAGGATCGAGACAGAAGCTCAAGCTTCAGCGGCTGGGCGAGGAGAACGCGAAGATATTAGGCTGTTCGTCCTCCGATCCCGCCTTTATCGTAACGGGAACGACTTACATCGATAACGGCGTGTGCCTGGAATACGAGGAGTCCCTGTACCGGGGCGATAAATACGAATTCTTCGTCAACGTCGGCAGCGGCTGAACACTTATCAGGAAACAAGGAGTGTTGTTAGAAGGGAAAGACCGGGGAGATGGCCCGTAAAGCCTATGATCCGGCTTGCAAGTGAGAGGAAAAATGGGGGAACTGCCCCCAGGCGGTCGAGCTGCTCGAAAACCTGGATACTAAAGAGTAAATCGGCATGGTTATGCATGCACATTAAAATAGTGGGAGGTACGTGTCGTGAAAATTGTTACAGGAGCGGATTTTGCGGGATTTGATCTGAAGCAGGTCATAAAGCCCTATCTCGAGGAGAAGGGTATCGAGGTTATAGACGTCGGCATGCATGATCTCGATCATGAAATTCCCTATTATGAAGTTGCGGCAAAAGCCGCGCGGACGATCCAGAAGGGCGAGGCCGACAAGGGAGTTCTCTTCTGCGGTACGGGTATGGGAGTTTCCATCGTTGCGAACAAGTTCAAGGGTATCTATGCGAGCTGCGTAGAATCCGAGTTCGGCGGTCAGCACTGCAAGGTCATCAACAACGCCAATGTGATAACCATGGGTTGCTGGGTATTCTCTCCCTACAGGGCGAAAAAGACCGTGGACCTCTGGCTCGAGTCTTCCTTTACCGAGGGCTACGAGCAGTTCGCCGATTTTCTCAAGGGCTCGATCCCCGAGATAGAGAAAATCGAGAATGAAACCATGAAATAACAGCAGTCTCAAAAACGGCACTTTGCTTCAAACCATGAAATAACAGCAGTCTCAAAAACGGCACTTTGCTTCAAAACATGAAGCAACAGCAGTCTCAAAAACGGCACTTTGCTTTAAAACATGAAGTAATAACGGCCCTGCTGCGGTAAAAGGGGCTTCGCATTTCATGAAAAACCACGGGGGGAAGGATAATGCTTCAAAAACGATTGCCGAAAGTGGGTCTGCTCGGAATAATGCACGGCCTTTACGATGAAAAGCAGCCCGAGATTCCTAAGAACCAGGAGAAGTTTATAAGGACCGTTGCCGAGCAGCTCAAGGATGCCGTTCAGATAGAGTTTCCCGGGGCCGCCAAGACAAGACAGGTCATAGAGCAGTACGTGGCCGATTTCAACGCCCGCGGCCTTGACGGGATAATAATAGTAAACCTTCTCTACAGTCCGGGGCTCAGGCTCGTCAAAGCGATGCAGGACAACAGCCTGCCCGTTCTCGTTGCCAATATTCAGCCCGTGCCCGAGGTGACGAAAGATTGGGACTGGGGTGATCTGACCACGAATCAGGGCATACACGGCGCGCAGGATACGGCGAATACACTGCTTCGTACGGGCGTTAAGTATGCCGTGGTAACGGATGACTGGAAGAGCCCGGGTTTCAAGAGCTTTGTTGAGGACTGGGCGCGCGCCGCGCAGACCGCCTGCGCCTTGAGAAAAATGAGAATCGCCGTTATGGGGCGGCTGCAGGGGATGGGAGATATCGTGGGGGATGACGCCTCCTTTTACAGGGTAATCGGGCCCGAGGTCAACCATGAGAACATCGGAGACGTTTACCGGTGCATGGAATCGGTTACCGATGCCGAGATAATGACGCAGATCGAGGAGGACGGGAAAAACTTCGAGATAGATCCGGGTATTCAGCCCGAGAGCCACCGGTATGCCGCCCGAATGCAGCTCGGGTTCGAGAAGTTCCTTCTGGAGTTTGAGTACGACGGCTTTTCGGCGCATTTTGATGTTTTCAAGGGAGACGGCCGTTTCAAACAGCTTCCCATACTGGGTGCCTCGAACCTTCTGGCAAAGGGATACGGCTATGCGGCCGAGGGCGATACGAATACTGTCGCCATGACGGGGGCCGGACATGTCCTTATCGGCGATCCCCATTTCACGGAGATGTACTCGCTCGATTATAAAAAAGATACGGCCCTTATGAGCCATATGGGAGAGGGAAACTGGAAGATAGCCCGGAAGGACAGACCCGTGAAGCTCATCAACAGGGAGCTTGAAATCGGTAGCCTTGAAAATCCGCCTACGCCGGTTTTCAGCGCTCAGCCCGGGGTGTCGACCATGGTGTCGCTCGCATCGATCCAGGGTGACTGCTTCCGGCTCATAATCTCGAGGGGAGAAATCCTCGACACGGAAACGCTCGAGGATGTTCCCATGCCCTACTTTCATTTCAAACCCGATACGGGTATCAGGGCATGCATGAACGGCTGGCTCTCCAGCGGCGGTACGCATCACCAGATCCTCTTTCTCGGGGACCATGTAAGAAGATGGCAAATTCTCACCGGTATACTCGGAATCGAGAGTGTCGTGGTGTAATCCGCGTTTACGGCGCACCGTAATTCGGATGTGGAATGCAGGAAGAGAAATCGCCTCTGGCGCTTCCCTTATTTAATCCTAAGTTCTTCCGTGACGGTTAATAACCGGAGAGATTGAAAATCTTTACGAACGGAGAGAGACATGAACGGCAAGAAGAGTATGACAAAGCAGGATTATATCGAAATCATCGGACGTATGTACAAAACAATTGATGAAAACAAAGACTACCTGTCAAAACTCGATACCGAGGTCGGTGACGGTGATCATGGATTCAGTATGTTTAAAGGCTTCAAGGGTTTTTATGAAAAAATAGATGAATTCAAGAACCTGGACCTCGGGCAGTTTCTGAAAAAGGGTGGATTCGAGCTCATTAAAAATATCGGAGGGGCTTCGGGGGCCATTTTCGGCACCTTTTTTACCGGACAGTCCGTATACGTGGTAAATAATGTGGAAGGCGATACCCTGACGGTTCAGGATGTTGCCGGGATGTTCGAGGAGGCGCTTACCCAGATAATGAAGCGCGGGAACGCCAAACCGGGCGATAAGACAATGGTAGACGCGCTCGATCCGGCCGTGAAAACACTTTCGAAAATGGCCGGACAGGATGCGGATATGGGCGATGCATTCAAAGCGGCGGCCGAGGCCGCCATGCAGGGCTCCGAGAGCACGAAGGACATGATCGCGACCCGCGGGAGGGCAAAGAACGTCGGAGAGCGGAGCAGGGGATTCATCGATGCGGGCTCCAGGAGCATCGCGCTGCTCTTCAAGGTCATGGCCGACTACTTTTCCGAATAACAGGGAAGCTTTTTTTCGAGGAAACTGATTATGATCGTATTCACCAATTGGAAGATGAACAAGCTCCTGGATGAAAGCAGGACATTCATTTCGAAACTGGTCGGTGAATACGGTTCGAATGAAAGGCTCGAGCTCATCATGTGCGTTCCTTCCCTTTATATAGGGTTTCTCTCGCCGATCTGTGAAAATACATCCATCGGCATCGGTTCCGAGAATATCTTCTACGAGGATTCGGGACAATATACGGGCGAGATTTCGGCTCCCATGCTGGTGAGTGTCGGGTGCAGGTATGCCCTCATCGGTCACTCCGAACGGCGGAAATATTTCGGGGAAAACGACCCGGATGTGAACAGGAAAATGATATCGGCCCTGCGTCACGGACTTATTCCCATAATCTGCATAGGCGAAGACGGCGAGGAACGGGAAGGGGGAAAGACATTCGAGGTACTCGACAGGCAGGTGCGCGAGTGTTTACACGGATTGGAGGCGGGCCATAAATGTCACGTGGCGTATGAGCCGCGATGGGCGATCGGTACGGGCATTACTCCCGGGTATGACGAGATAGAGGAGGCGCATAAGTTCATCAGCGGGAAGATCGAGGAGCATCACGGTGACGGGGTCCGGAGAGGGGTCAGCCTGCTCTACGGCGGGAGCGTAAACCCGGACAACGTGTTTCGCATATGTTCCCTGGAGAATGTCGACGGAGTCGGCTTCGGCGGCTGCAGCCTCGATTTAATCTGCCTCAGGAAGGGTCTGAACGAATCGTTACGTGCTGAAACGGCATAATGATTATTAAGATATTATTAAGGAGAAGAAAATTATGAGCGCAAAGGATATACCAAAACCTACGAATGATACATTGGTCGAGATGTATCGCAGGATGCATAGAATACGTCTTTTCGAGCACAAGGCGCTCGAGCACTGCACCGAACGGTTGAACCGGGGCCCGTTGCACCTCTATGTGGGTGAGGAGGGGACCGCGGTCGGCGCGTGCCTTGCACTCTCCAAGGGTGATTTTATAACGAGCACCCATCGGGGACACGGTCACTGCATCGCTATGGGAGGCGACGTGAAGATGATGATGGCCGAAATTATCGGCCGTGCCACGGGGTACTGCAAGGGTAAGGGAGGGTCCATGCACATAGCGGACCTCGACCTCGGCATTATGGGGGCAAACGGCATAGTCGGAGGCGGCATACCGATCGCGGTCGGGGCCGGCATCGCGATGGACAACAAGAATAAAAAGAACGTCATACTCTGCTTTTTCGGCGACGGCGCGAGCAATACGGCCGCTTTTCATGAGAGCCTCAACATGGCGTCCATATGGAAACTCCCGGTTATTTTCCTCTGCGAGAACAATCTCTACGGGATCAGCGGTTGCGCCAAGGATACGCTCAACATTTGCGATGTCGCGGAGAGAAGCAAGTCCTACGGGATTCCCGGCGTGATCGTGGACGGGAACGACGTTTTCGACGTATACGGCGCGGTGAAGAATGCGCGGGAACGCGCCATCAGTGGAGAAGGCCCCACGCTCATCGAGTCGAAGACCTACCGCTGGCTCGGGCACTGGCACGCGGACCCCTGTCGATACAGAGAGGAGTCCGAGGTCGAGGAATGGAAGAAGAAATGCCCGATCAAGCGTCTTGGTGAGCACCTCGTGTCCGAGGGTGTTTTAACGAAAGAACAGCTCGGGACTATCGAAAAGGAAGTCATAAGGGAGATCGAGGAAATAGAGGAATTCGCCCTGAACAGTCCTTTTCCAAATCCCGAAGAGGCGCTGGAAGACGTGTATGTTTAAAAACCGTGAAATATCGACCGGAAAGAGAAATAGGAGAATACAATGAGAAAAATAAACTATACGAAAGCGGTGTGGGAAGCTCTTCATGACGCTTTGACAAACGACGACCGTGTATTTCTCGTCGGGGAAGATATCGGTGTTCAGGGTAACATTTTCGGCGCGACCTACGGTTTTCTCGATGAATTCGGACCGAAGCGCGTCCGCAACTCGCCCATATCGGAGATCGCCATTATCGGATCCGCCGTCGGCTCTTCGATACTCGGCATGCGCCCCGTTGTCGAGATCATGTACATAGATTTCGCGACCATCGCGATGGGACAGATCGTAAACCAGGCGGCAAAGCTCCACTATATGTCCGGCGGCAAGTTCAAGCTCCCGCTCGTTATTCGAACGCAGGAAGGCGGTGGGACCGGTGAAGCGGCCCAGCATTCGCAGAGCCTCGAAGCCTTTTTCGCGCACGTGCCGGGTATACGCGTGGTCCTGCCCGCGACGCCCTATGACGTCAAGGGACTGCTGAAGACCGCGATCGAGGATGAGAACCCGGTCATGTTCATAGAGCACAAGCTGCTCTACACGACAAAGGGAGAGGTTCCGGAGGAATCATACAACATTCCCTTCGGCGTTGCGGACGTGAAGCGCGAGGGAAAGGATGTCACGATAGTGGCCCTGTCAAAGTCCGTGCTCGACGCGCTGGAAGCGGCCGAGGTCCTCTCGAAGGACGGGATCGAAGCAGAGGTCATTGATCCGCGAACCATCGATCCGCTCGACGACAAGACGATCTTCGACTCCGTACGAAAGACGGGCAGGCTCATCGTGGCCCATCAGGCGTGCAGGACTGCGGGATTCGGAGCCGAGATCGTGGCGCGCGTCATCGAGGAAGGGATACCGGCAAAGGTGAAGCGGGTAGCCGGGGAGGATACGCCCATGCCGTACAGCAAGCCCCTGGAGGACCGGGTACTGCCGAGCGCTGAAAAAATCGTCGAGGCCGCGAAACGACTTTTAAAATGATAAGGGGTACAGGTTAATGATCGTTAATCAGATACATCATGGCGGAATCACTGTTCGGGACACGGATGAGTCGATAGCCTTTTATGAAAACGTGTTCGGATTCAAGAAGATGGGAGAGTGCGACCTTTCAGTCGATACAGAGGGCGGAATGAAGGGCGTTCGAATACGGATATCCTTTCTTAAAGCCGGGGACGGTGAACTCGAGATCCTGCAGTACCTCAGCCCTTCAGACAGGAAACAGGTCGACGCCAATCCGTGGGACACCGGAGCTCAGCATCTCTCGTTCAAGGTGAGCAATGTGCGGGAACTCTATGAAAAGCACAAGGATACTGTTCATTTTCTGACCCCCCCGGTTGACTATAAGGCCGAAGGAATAGATACGACCTGGACTTACCTCAAGGACCCCAACGGTGCGATCATCGAGCTATCGGAAGATCACGGTGAGAGGGGATACCGGAGCGGTGCGTAAAGACAGGGCCGGTACGACCGGGCCGGTCAAACCTCTTCCCATTTTCCCGATTTTTCGCATCTGAGGAGAGCGTCCAGAACCTTCTGGTTGTTCAGCGCGTCCTCCGGGGGAGTCGGCACGGGTTTGCCTTCACGGAGGGCACGGGAGAACCCGTCGAACTCGACCGCGTACTGGTCCGCGGGTCCGATGTGCAGGTCCCGTTTTCCCACGCCGTTCGTTACCGAGATCCGCACGGGAACATCCGGAAATATGTTGAAGGGATTGCGTATCGTGATGCGTCCTCCCGTTCCGTGAACGTCCATGCGCTGGAACGGAAACGTCTGCGTCCCAATCATGAACTCGGAATGCACGTCCCCGAAATCCAGTATCCCAGAAGTCAGTATATCGGTCTTGAAATTCGGATCGCGTGTAATATGGCTGAATACGCGAACCGGCTCTTTCCCCAGTATGAAACGGGCGCTGTTGACGGCATAGCATCCGATGTCGCGTATGGCGCCTCCACCGACCGCCAGTATGTTTCTGATGTTGTCGGGGTCCGTGAGGCTGTATGCGAAAGTCGTGTTGACGGACATTATCCGCCCGATCTCTCCTATAAATACGAGGTCTCGTGCTCTCTGCCACTGGGGGTGGAGCTTATACATGAAGGCCTCCATGAGCATCACTTCTTTCTTCGCTGCGTACTCAATGGCCTCCCGAACCTCTCCAGCGGTCATGCCGAGCGGTTTTTCGCAGAGTATGTGCTTTCCCCTGTCCGCGGCCTTTTTTATCCATTCAACGTGCATATGATTGGGCAGAGGAATGAAAACAGCCTCTATGTCCTTGTCATCGAGGAGCTCTTCGTAAGAGCCGTAGGCCTTCGGTATCCCGAATTCACGGGCGGCGTTTTCCGCTTTTGGCAGGGAACGGGACGCAACCGCGTTTACATGAACGAGGTCCGAATCCCGCGTTGGAATAAAGACCCTCAGTCTGAAGTGAGCGGAGACGCCGAGAACGCCCCATCTGACAGGTTTCATGGGTTTCCTCCTTGTTAACGGTGTGGTAATGCAAGAATCATACCCCATACTATTATACCGCGTCAATGATAAGGCCGCTATGGCGGGTCGCTGAGGCGGACCGATAGGCGGACCGATAGGCGGCATGCGGGTTTGTTACTGGTCCTCTTCCTCGGCGTTGAAATCAACCGAGCCGATGAAGTAGTATTGATAGGATTCGTATTTCTTCCCCGGTATAAAACCTTTCCTGCCGGCATGTTCTCCGCGTACGTATGTTTTTACGATTCCCGTTTGTGTATCGATGATATTGAAGAAAGCGTTCGTCGCCCCTTCAGCCATGTGAAGTTCGTATCTGCCCGTGTCCTCCCTCCTTTCGATTCCTCCGATCAGGAGCATGAAGCACAGACAGAGAAGAAATCCAACGACAACGTACCGCACAGTTCCATTTTTCATCTATAATTCTCCCTGTTATGTAAGGTTGGGCAGGGGCGAATGCCGATTATTCTTTCCCTGCACCCGCCTGCCGGCTCTGGACGATTTTGAGCACACATTCTTCGAAATTGTACTCGTTTATCGTGTTGCCCTCAAACCATATACAGTGGACCCAGCTGACACCGACTGAAGGACCGGGTTTCTGCTGTCCGAGGTTTTGCACGGTCATTTTCGGTCCACCGCTCTTGAGCATGACCACGTCGCCCTTTTCTATTTTTTTCTTTACCATTTGATTATCCTCCACACTCGTTGGGCCTTATTGAGTACCAATCTATCAGTTTGATCCGTACCTGTCCAATGGGAAATAGGGGAAGAGGGACGAGAGGGTAGAGTATGGGTTAATGGAGCATCCATTGTCAACGGCGGCCCCTTAAGAAAGGGACCGCCGTCGGTATTTGATACTTGCCCGTGAAGTTTACAGGTCTTTGGCGCACCATCGCACCATGTTCGAGTAGATAGTGCTTCTGTGTTTCCAGTTGAGGAATTTGGGTGCCGCGCCGTGATGCGCGCAGTCTACCGCGTTTGCGAGCGAACGGCCCTGCCCGTAATCCCACGTTACGAGGTAGGGATCGCCGTCGTATTCCTCTATATCAGCCACGACTGTGGCGCCTTCCTTGGGAGAGAACCTGTTGTATGACAGGAACCAGCCTTCCCACTTGTCCGGAACGCCCGTAAGTATGGGGTGGTCCTTGGAAACGATACGCGGAAGGAAGCCCTCCGGGGTTTCGACCCTGTCGTCCGTATCCATGAGCGTGACCGGAAGGAGTTTTTCTATCGGCGTGCGCTTGTAGAATCCCTTTCCGTGGAAGCCGGTAAAGGACAGATACCCGCCCCACATCATGAAACCTCCTCCCTCGCGAACATACTGCTCGATGAGTTTCAGCCTGTTCGGGGACTTCTCACCGTTCATGCACCGCTGAGAAATGAGAAAGGTGTCGCTTCCGACGTCGCTCACCGCGATGACATCGTACTGCTTGAGCTCCTCCAGGGTCCAGGGGAACTCCTCGGCGACCTTGTTCGTGGGGCAGTAGTCGTAATCGATACCGTTTTCTTCAAGGGACTTGATAAAGAAAGTACCGTGCTCCACGTAGTTGCTCATATCAAAGGAGTTTCTTCCCTTGTAGATGGTAGTGCGCATATAGATCGCCTCACCCGCAAATAGTACCTTGATCTTCTTGCCCATATCCGTTTCTCCTCTTAAATGAGATTTATTGAAACTGCTGTTTTATTTAAGTGCCGAAAATTTCAGTCCGGTTTATATACACACTGTCTAGAGCGACTCCCTTATGATGAGCTTGGCATCGAGGGTCACCCTTATCGGGTCCTTGTCTATATAGCTGTCTCCCTTCAGAATACGCTTGAAAATGAGATCGGCCGCGGTCGTTCCAATCGTATAAACGGGCTGGGATATGGCCGAGAGTTTCGGTTTGAGCAGGGTCGTCCAGTACGGATCGTCCCACATAAGAAAACCGGTATCGCGGGGAATTCTAATATCCCTGTCGCTGAGGCATTGCAGAGCGCCTACTGCCATCCGTTCGTTCGCCACGTACAGGACGTCGAATCCTCCTGCCGAGAGGAGCTTTTCAGTACATTCCACGCCGGATTCAAGGGTGAAATTACCGTATGCCACGAGCTCTTCATTCATGGGAATACCCGCATCCCGGAAGGCCTGTACGAATCCGTCGTAACGTTCCTTGCCCGTACCCCTGCTCACGGGGCCCGATATAAAACCGATTCGCCGGTAGCCCTTGTCAAGCATATAACGCACGGCCTTGCATGAGGCGTCACGGTTGTTCACCGTAACCCGGTCGCAGTGGATCTCGTCGATGGACCGGTCGAAGAGACAGATGGGTATCCCGAAGGAGAGTATATCCTCTATGAGTTTGACGTTCTTTCCGGTGGGGGAGAGGATGATACCGTCCACGCGCTTTTCGGAGAGCGCTGTCAGGTATTGTTTTTCTTTGACAGGGTCATCGTCACTGTTGCAGAAAAAGACGTTGTACTTGTTACTCCTTGCGATGTCCTCGATACCCTTTGAGATTAAGTTATAAAAGCACATCAGTATGCCGGTTGAAATGAACCCGATCGTGTGAGAGCGTTCAATTCGGAGGTTCTTTGCGATGGCGTTCGGAGTATAGTTGGTTTCCTTCAGTGCGAAAAGCACCTTCTGCCGTGTTTCTTCCTTTACGAGAGGAGAGTCGTTCATGACCCGAGAAACGGTCGCTATGGAAACCCCGGCTCTTGTGGCGATATCGAATATGTTGATCTTCTTGCTCATTCTATCCAATCATGTAAAGGTTTACATTATCTTATTATAGAATAATTGTATTAATTTGTATAGTAATTTATTTCAACCAATAAAGATAAAGAAAGTCTAAGAAACGGGGGAATAAAAGTGCCTGTAAATCATCCGGGCTTTGGATGGGTTATAAATCTCTGAAGAGAGATACTTTTATTTAAAAACAGGTTTCTACATTTGCGTCCCTCGGTTCTGAAAAGGTTTACATATGTTGCGGCGTTTCCGGATATTTTTTCCAAACTATTCGATTGAGAAATTCGCTGAGAGTGTATTTATTCTGTCGCGGCGGGGGCGGCGGTTATTCTTCCACGTGTGGTGTTACGAATAAATACTATGAGAAGCAGATTGGTAAAAACGAAAAAGATTACGCCCGTTACAAGGAAGGCGCCCCTGATATTGATAAGTGACGCGATGAACCCGCTCATCCACGGTCCCAAAAACATCCCGAGGGAATAGAGAGCCTGGTGTATTCCCATG
>CAYWUT010000112.1:0-11305 GCA_964460545.1 uncultured Spirochaetota bacterium | reverse complement strand
CGCCATGGTGGTCTTTTTAAACAAGGTTGACAGGGATGACGATCCGGAACTGCTCGAGCTCGTCGAGATGGAAGTTCGCGATCTTCTTAACGAGTATGAATTTCCGGGTGATGATATTCCCGTCATAAAGGGAAGCGCCCTCAATGCCATGGAGAATCCGGATAGCGATGAGGCGAACCAGTGTGTCCAGGAGCTTCTGGATGCCATCGACAGCTATATTCCGGAACCGAAACGTGATGTGGACAAACCCTTCCTCATGGCGATCGAGGATGTATTCACCATATCGGGAAGAGGTACCGTGGTAACGGGAAGAATCGAGCGCGGAAAAGTCCACGTCAACGAAGAGGTTGAAATCATCGGGATCAGGCCCACGGTAAAGACGGTTGCCACCGGGGTTGAGATGTTCAGGAAACTGCTCGATGAGGGCCAGGCCGGCGATAATGTCGGCGTGCTCCTGAGAGGTATAAAGCGGGAAGAGGTAGAGCGCGGACAGGTCCTCGCTAAACCCGGATCCATTACCCCGCACAAGTCATTCAAGGCGCAGGTCTACGTACTGACCAAGGAAGAGGGCGGCCGCCACACTCCGTTTTTTACGGGTTACAGGCCGCAGATATACGTGAGGACCACCGATGTAACCGGTGTTATCAGTCTTCCAGAAGGTGTCGAGATGGTGATGCCCGGCGACAACATCACAATGGATGTCGAGCTCATCAGTACGGTTGCCATGGAAAAGGGTATGCGGTTCGCTATCCGTGAAGGCGGACGGACGGTTGGTGCCGGCGCTGTTACTGAAATCATCGAATAGAGGACAGCATGAAAGTTCAAAAGATCAGGGTAAGGCTCAGGGCTTTCGATGCGGAGCTCATCGATCAGTCCGCTAAGTCGATTGTCGGAGCGGTAGCGCGGGCCGGAGCACGGGTTTCCGGGCCTGTTCCACTCCCGACAAAGATTAGCAAGTATACGGTTCTTCGTTCCCCGCATGTCAATAAGAAGGCGCGGGAGCAGTTCGAGATGCGGACGCACAAGAGACTGATCGATATTATCAACCCGACGAGTGATACTATCAATGCCCTGATGAAGCTTGAGCTTCCGGCGGGGGTCGATGTAGAGATAAAACAGTAGGCCGTGTTTTGCCGCTGTTTATACCAAATACAGAGAAACGAACGAGAAATGGACGTTAAGCTGTTTGACCTGGAAGGTAAGGAAAAGGGTACCACCTTCCTGAACGATGCGGTATTCGACATGAAACCGAGCAAGTCAGCGGTCTATTATACGCTCAGGGCCGAGCTTGCAAATCAGCGTCAGGGGAACGCATCCACAAAGGGAAGGTCGCAGATACGCGGAAGCGGTGCCAAGCCGTATCGGCAGAAGGGCACGGGAAGGGCCCGAGCGGGAACGAGGAAGAGCCCGATATGGACGGGAGGGGGCGTTGTTTTCGGTCCCAAACCCAGGGACTATGGGATTAAAATTCCCAGAAAGATGAAACGCCTCTCCGTACGATCGCTTCTCACCATGAAGAGGAGCGGCGACATGCTCAAGGTCGTCGAGGATTTTACGGTGGACTCGGGAAAGACGAAAGATTTCTATCGTATTGCGACGAACCTCGTTGATGAAGAGAGAAGAAGGCGGGTCCTGCTGATTGACAAGGACAGAAGCGAGTCCACCAGGAGGGCGGGGAGAAATATTGCGTGGCTCAAGTACTACGACGCCGATCTCCTGAACACGCGGGAACTCTTTTACGCAACCCAGGTTGTCATAACGGAGAGCGCGGTCAAGCTGTTGAACGAGAAGTATGCATAAAGACCAGAAGCCAGTGAGAGTGTCGTTAAGATGAAAAAAGGCGAGATCATAATTAACCCTATTATCACTGAGAAGAGTACGGAACTTCAGGAGATGAACAAGTACTGCTTCAAGGTAAATCCGAGGGCCAACAAGAAGGAAATCATGAACGCGGTGCACGACGTCTTCGGGGTACAGCCTGTCACCTGTACGGTCATGAATATAAAGGGGAAGAGGAAGCGGGTTCGATACAAGCTCGGATACACCTCCTCATGGAAGAAAGCGATCGTGACTCTCAAAGAGGGAGAGAAAATAGAGCTCTTTGAGGGCGTCTAACGAAATATTCGGCTCATAGTGGATGGATAAATGGCAATAAAGAAATACAAACCTACGACCCCATCGAGGCGGTATTACTCCGTCGTGAAGACGGATGATATCACCTCGGAAAAACCCTACAAACCGCTGACTGAGGGCAAGAAGCGCATAAGCGGACGTAACAACAGCGGGAGGATGACCGTCAGACGAAGGGGGGGCGGAGCGAAGCGGCTCTATAGAAAGATCGATTTCAAGCGGGACAAGAGGGACATTGCCGCGAGGGTTGAAACAATCGAATACGACCCGAACAGAAGCGCCCGCATCGCGCGACTCGTGTACGGGGACGGTGAAAGACGGTATATTCTCGCTCCCGACGGCCTGAAGGTGGGCGACAGTGTAATGGCGGGTGAACGCGCCAAGGTGGCGGTGGGAAATGCCATGCCGATCGGAAAAATGCCGCTTGGAACCATAATCCATAACGTTGAGCTCTCGCCCGGCAGGGGAGGGCAGATGGCCCGTTCGGCAGGGGCACTCGTGCAGCTCATGGGAAGGGAAGGTTCTCTCTGTACGGTCAGGCTTCCCTCCGGAGAGATGAGAAGGCTGCAAACCACCTGCTACGCAACAATCGGGCAGGTGGGAAACCAGGACCACTTCAATATTTCTTTGGGAAAAGCGGGCCGGTCAAGATGGCTCGGGAGAAGACCGAAGGTACGCGGTGTTGCAATGAACCCGGTAGACCATCCCCATGGCGGGGGTGAGGGAAAATCCTCGGGCGGAAGACACCCGGTCACGCCGTGGGGAGTTCCTACCAAGGGTTATAAGACCAGGAAAAAGAAAAAATACTCTGACAAATACATCGTGAAACGCAGGAAGAGTTAGGGGAGGGATTACCCGTGTCGAGGTCTATTAAAAAAGGGCCGTTTATTGACAAGAAGCTCTATAAGAAGGTCGTTGAGCAGAACAACAGGAATGAGAAGAAAATAATCAAGACGTGGTCACGCCACTCGACGATTTTTCCCGAGATGGTCGGCCACACCTTCAACGTTTACAATGGAAAAAAGTTCTTTCCCGTATATGTAACGGAGAACATGGTTGGGCACAAGCTTGGCGAGTTTTCCCCGACACGTACATTCAAGGGACATGCGGGTTCTGAAAGATCTTCGAAGGTGAGGTAAGGAGCGGGGAATGGTAGCACGCGCAACAGCGAAGTATATGCGGATATCGAGCAGGAAGGTAAGCCAGTACGGCAGGGCGGTTGCCAGGATGAATTACAAGGAAGCGCGTGCCGCCCTTACACTTCAGCCCGCCCGGGGTGCGCGGATGCTGGCGGATGTATTGAAATCAGCGGTTTCGAACCTTACGGCGCAGAGCAAGAACATTGACGAGGATAACGTGAAAATCGAGGAGATTATCGTCAATGAGGGACCGACGCTCAAGAGATGGCACCCGAGGGCACGGGGAAGGGCGGACCGCGTCAGAAAAAGAACGTGCCATATATCAGTAGTTGTTTCAGGCGAAGAGATCACGAAGTAGCGGGAGGCTTTATGGGTCAGAAGGTCAATCCCAACGGGCTGAGGTTGGGCATAATCCGGACATGGGAATCCAGATGGTATTCCAAAACCGATTATGCGAAAAACGTGCATGAAGACATTGCGATAAGGAATTATATAAAGAAGAGACTGAGCAACGGAGAAGTCTCAAAGGTCGAGATAATCAGGTATCCTGAGAAGATCAACATCATCATTCATACGGCGCGGCCCGGAATCGTCATAGGACGAAAGGGCGCTGAGGTTGAAAGCATAAGCAAGGAAGTTTCGAAGTTCACGGACAAGGAGATACAGATCAAGATCAAGGAGATCAAGAATCCTGTTCTCGATGCTGAGCTCGTTGCCCAGGGTATAGCACGGCAGCTCGTCGGACGAGTTTCATTCAGGCGGGCGATGAAAAAGTCCATTGCCACCTCCATGCAGGCCGGGGCGCAGGGCATTAAGATTACCTGTTCCGGAAGGCTGGGCGGGGCGGAAATGGCACGGACCGAAAGCTACAAGGAGGGGATGATACCTCTTCACACTTTCAGGGCCGATATCGACTACGGTTTCTGCCAGGCAAACACCACATTCGGCACCATAGGTGTGAAGGTGTGGATATACAAGGGTGAGCTGTTCAGGAAGGATTCCCGGCCGGACGCCGGAATACTTCTCAAGAAGAAAAAGACGGCGATCGGCGCCTGACACGCTCATCGATGAGAGGAACAGATGCTTCAGCCGAGTAAGTTTAAGTACAGGAAGAAACAGAGGGGAAGGCGAAGGGGAGTCGCATCAAGGGGTAACGATGTCAACTTCGGCGAGTTCGGTCTTGCCGCGATGGAACCCGGATGGTTGAGCAACCGGCAGATCGAGGCGGCCAGAATCGCACTGACCCGTTATATAAAGCGCGGAGGAAAGGTCTGGATACGGGTTTTTCCGGACATGCCCTATACCAAGAAGCCCGCTGAAACGAGAATGGGAAAGGGAAAGGGTATGCCCGACGGATGGGTGGCCGTTGTAAAGCCGGGTAAGGTTCTCTTTGAGCTGAGCGGTGTTGAGGAGGATACGGCGCGTGAGGCGATGCGTCTTGCGGGACACAAGCTGTCCATCAAATGCAGGTTTGTAGAGCGGATGACCATATAGGAGCGGCACGATGAAGCGCAATCTCGAAGAAATGACGGTGAGCGAGCTGCAGGACCTCAAGGAAAAGCTCGTCAAGGACTACCGTGTTTTCAGATTCAATAAAATGATGGGACAGCTTGAAAATGTTTTGAAGATCCGCGAGACGAGGCGGGATATTGCTCGAATAAATACTATTCTGCATGAGTATGAGCTTGGAATCAGATCGAAGTGAGGAGATCGGTTTTGTCGGAAACAGTGAAGAAAGTTCGTGTGGGGACGGTCGTAAGTGACAGGATGGATAAAACCGTGGTCGTCAATGTCGAGACCATGAAGAAACACCCCATTTACAGGAAATATATTAAAAGATCAAAGCGTTTCAAGGTCCATGATGAAAAGAACGCGTGCGGTATCGGCGATGTGATACGTTTCGTGGAAACACGGCCCATAAGCAAGGATAAATGCTGGCGGCTGGTGGAGATAGTCGAGAAGGCAAAGTAGAGGAACGAAATGATACAATCAGAATCATATCTCAATGTTGCCGACAACAGCGGTGCGAAGAAGCTGCTCTGTATAAAGGTGCTCGGCGGGTCAAGGCGCAGATACGCCTCAGTGGGTGACCTTATCATCTGCTCGGTGAAGAACGCCCTTCCGAACTCACAGATACGCAAGGGTGACAAGGTGAACGCCGTGGTCGTCAGGACAAAAAAGGAAATACGCAGACTGGACGGCAGCTATATAAGGTTTGACGACAATGCCGCGGTTGTTGTCGACAACCAGCTCAACCCCCGGGGGACACGAATATTCGGCCCGGTGGCGCGTGAGCTGAGAGAAAAGGATTTTATGAAAATCGTGTCACTGGCGCCTGAAGTGCTCTGATCGGGATAATGGTGCCGGTGAAGGAGAATATAAATGGGAGTGCTTGTCAGGAAAAACGATAAGGTCAGGATCTTATCCGGCAAGGAAAGAGGAAAGACCGGAAGGGTTCTTTTCATAGATAAGCAGAAGAACAGGGCGATCGTAGAAGGGCTTAACCTCGTACGCAAGATGAAGCGCCCCGACCAGCAGAACCAGAAGGGCGGGATCTTGGATATCGAGGCTCCCATCAATATCTCGAATATCATGGTAGTGTGTCCGAAATGCGATAAACCGGGAAGAGTCGGAAAGAAAGTGCTGGAGAACGGCCGGAAGGTTCGAATCTGCGGCAAATGCGGCGAGATACTCGATAAGGACTGAAAACAGAAGGTTTGTTTGAGATAACATGAACAGGACGGGAACAATGGTTCCGCGAATGAAAAAGAAGTATCAGGAAGAAGTGGTCGAGGCGATACGGAAAGAGTTCAACTATAAGAACCCAATGGAAATTCCCAGACTCCAGAAGATCGTGCTCAACGTTGGGATGGGAGAAGCCATAGATAACAAGAAACTTCTCGAAGCCGCTGTTGAGGAGATGGCGCTTATAAGCGGGCAAAAGCCGGTTAAAATAAAGGCGAGAAAATCCGTGGCCACCTTTAAGCTGAGAAAAGGAATGGAGGTCGGCTGCAAGGTCACCCTGCGCGGGGACAGGATGTATGAATTTCTTGACCGGTTTATTAACATTGCTCTGCCGAGAGTCAGGGATTTCAGGGGAGTGTCGAGAGACTCGTTCGACGGCAGGGGGAATTTCGCAGTCGGAATAAAGGAGCAGATAATTTTTCCCGAAATCAACTACGACAAGGTAGAAATGATACACGGGATGGATGTCGTTATCTGCACAACTGCCAGGAATGACGAGGAGGCCTCCAAGCTCCTCGAGTTGCTCGGAATGCCGTACAGGAGGTAGTAAACAAGGTGGCGAGAAAGTCGCTTATTGCAAAGGCACAGAAACAACAGAAATACAAGACCCGATATTACAACAGATGCCCGCTCTGCGGAAGATCGCGTGGATATTTGCGAAAGTTCAAGATGTGCAGAATCTGTTTCAGGAAGCTGGCAAACGAGGGCATGATACCCGGTGTTACGAAATCAAGCTGGTAGCCGCCCGGTATTATCGATGAAAAAACAGTAGAGAGGGTATGATCGTGAGTCAATCAGATCCGATCGGCGATATGCTGACCGTTATCAGAAATGCGAACAGGGGGAAGAAGGAAAAGGTAGACATCCCTGCGAGCAAGCTCAAGATGGAAATCGTAAAGATTTTCAAAAATGAAGGGTTTATTAAAAACTTCAAGCTGATCGAGGATGATCAGAAGTCTTATATCAGGGTTTATCTCAAGTATTCCACCTCGGGAGAGTCCGTCATTCATGACCTCCAGAGGGTGTCCAAACCCGGTCTCAGAATATACCGGAAACGTGATCAGCTGCCGAGATATTTCAACGGTTACGCCACGTCCGTTATCTCCACCTCGCGGGGTGTTCTGACCGATAAAAAGGCTCGGGAACAGAACGTCGGCGGAGAGGTACTCTGTTATATCTGGTGAGTTTGTTTCCGTGCGCCTTGAGAAAACGACAAGGATGGCCGGGAGAATGCCGGCCGGGAGAATGCCGGCCTTTGGCGCGGTCTAAATGAAAAGAGGAAGCGGGTATAGAAATGTCGAGAATCGGTAAACAGCCGGTGATGCTGCCTGAGAAAGTCAAGGTTGAATTAAAGGGAAGGCACGTGTCGGTGGAAGGACCCAAAGGCAGGCTGGAGCTTGACCTGAATTATAGTGGAAAGATTGCGGTCGAGGAGAACCGGGTCGTCGTGGAGCCTGAGGGAGCGGACAGAAATTCCAGGGCTTCATACGGTCTCGTTCGCACGTTGATCAACAATATGGTGATCGGTGTCTCAGAGGGTTTTGTTAAAACCCTGAAAATCGTCGGGGTCGGCTACAAGGCGCAGATGGACGGGAAGAAACTCGTCCTCAATCTGGGTTATTCACATCCGATCGAATACGCAATGCCTGATGGAATCACCGTGGAGGTTCCGGACCCCAATACGGTCGTTGTCGGCGGAATCGACAAGCAGCTTGTCGGTCAGTGCGCATCCGAGATACGCGGGTTCAGGAAGCCGGAGCCCTATAAGGGAAAGGGCGTTATGTATACGGATGAACATGTGAGAAGGAAAGCCGGCAAGGCCACGGTTAAATAATCAGGGGATAAATATCGATGGACAAGATAGAGAGAAAGCTGAGAAGAAAGAAGGGGATAAGAAAAAATATTTACGGGACCAAAGAAAAACCGCGGATATCCGTATTTAAGAGCAACAGGCACTTGTTCGTTCAGGCCGTTGATGACGACAGGGGCATCACGCTCTGCTCCATGTCGGACAGTGCGGCCAAGGTGAAGCGTAACTGCGAAGGTGCCGAGCAGGTGGGAGTAAAGCTTGCGGAGGACCTGGTCAAACACAAGGTCGCAACTGCGGTATTCGATAGAAACGGAAACCGGTATCAGGGTATTGTGAAGGCCGTCGCGGAGGGTATTCGGAAGGGCGGGGTCAAGGTTTAAAAACGGAATTGTAGAGAAGTAAATATAGAGAATACGGGGGAGCATGACGTGGGAAACGTCAGAAATAGAAAGGAATCCGATGACCAGTTTGTCGAAAAGCTCGTCAAGCTCAACAGGGTAGCCAAGGTGGTAAAGGGCGGGAGGAATTTCAGCTTCAGCGCCCTCATGGTCGTTGGTGACAAGCTGGGCAACGTGGGAATCGGTTTCGGAAAAGCGAATGAAGTCTCGGAAGCCATCAGAAAGGGAGTCGAGAAAGCCAAGAAAAATACGGTGCATATCAATCTCAAGGGCAACACCATCCCCCATGAAGTTATCGGCATCTATAAGAGCGGCAAGGTTATTCTCAAACCCGCATCTCCCGGGACCGGTATTATCGCCGGAGGACCGGTAAGAGCGGTTGTCGAGCTGGCAGGGGTGAAGGATATCCTCACAAAATCGCTCGGATCGGCGAATCCTCTCAATATCGTCAAGGCGACCATGGACGGGATGACGCGGCTCATGGATTTGAATCATATACTGGAGATGCGGGGAAAAACGGCAAAGGAACTGTTCGGTTAAGAGGAACCCCGTTCTCCAGGACGGCGGGAGAAACCGTTTTATTCGGGATAATGACCTTCCCGCGGACGTTATGAAAACAGTGAAGAGGAAAGAAACTCAAAATGGCTGAGGGAAAGAAGCTGCGGATAACGCTGAATAAAAGCCTTATAGGCATTCCTGATAAGCAGAAACGCGTCGTTCGGGCGCTCGGACTGCACAGACGCGGTTCCACCGTAACGCACAGTGAGAACGGCGCGATAAACGGCATGGTTTTCAAGGTCAGGCATCTCCTTCAGGTTGAAAGGGTAAAGAAATGAATCTCAGACCCCCGATGAAATCGAGGCGGAACAGAAAAGTACGGGGCCGGGGGCCGGGAACGGGGCTCGGAACCACCTGCGGGCGCGGTAATAACGGGCAGAAGTCGAGGTCCGGTTATTCCAGGAAGATCGGGTTCGAGGGCGGCCAGATGCCCCTCGTGCGCAGACTGCCGAAGAGGGGATTCAACAATACCAGGTTTGAAAAAAATTACCAGGTTTTAAGAGTTTACGACCTGGAAAGCTTCAAGGACGGGGACGTTGTCGATTACAAGGTCCTGCTCGACAGGCGGCTCGTAAACAGGAAGAACGGATTCGTGAAGCTCATAGGTGGAGGCGAGCTTAAAAAAAAGCTCCATATAAAGGTAAACGGTATCTCCGCCGGAGCACGGGAAGCAGTGGAAAAATCCGGAGGGACGGTGGATCTGTTGAAGGGGTAGGCTGGAACGAGCCCGAAAACAGGGGACAGGTATGGCTAAGCAGAGCAACATTGTAATGAACATGTTCAAGATTCCCGAGCTTCGCAAGAGGATCTTTTTCACGCTCGGGATGCTTGTGATCGTCAGGGTAGGCGCCTACATTCCCGTTCCCGGTGTCGACGCAATCGCGCTTGAGAGACTCTTCACGCAGACGGGAGGCGGTCTTCTCGGTTTTATCGACCTCTTCGCTGGAGGGGCGCTCAGGAGATTTACGCTCTTCGCGCTCGGAATTATGCCGTATATATCGACATCCATCATTCTGCAGCTCCTTACCGTTGTCGTACCCGTTCTCGAACGTCTCTCAAAGGAAGGGGAATCCGGCCGGAAGAAAATACAACAGATAACCCGGTTCGGGACCGTGGTGGTGAGCGCGATTCAGGCGTATGCACTGACCGTTTTTATGAAATCTCAGCCGGATGTGATTGTAAACCCGGGTCTGGGATTTACCATTAACGCGATCGTCGCCATATCCACGGGAACGCTCTTTCTCATGTGGATAGGCGAGCAGATAACGGAAAGGGGGATCGGAAACGGGATATCGCTCATCATTTTCATCGGAATTGTTGCACGCGTACCGATCGCACTGAAACAGACCTATGATCAGATCAAGATCGGAGAGCTCAACCCCATAATGCTCATCGCCTCATTCGGGATATTTGTCGCCATCATTGCGTTTGTCATACTCGAGCAGCAGGGACAACGGCGAATACCCATACAGCATGCGAAGAAGGTGGTCGGGCGAAAAATATACAGCGCGCAGGCAACGCACCTTCCTCTGAAGATAAACCCGTCCGGAGTGATACCGATCATTTTTGCTTCATCGGTCCTGATATTTCCGGCACAGATTGCCAAATCGCTCGGAGCGAGGGCACCTTTTCTCGACAGGATAGCGGCGCTGCTGTCCCCGGGGAACGCCCTCTACCTGACGCTTTATGCACTGCTCATAATTTTCTTTACCTATTTCTACACCCAGATTCAGCTCAATCCGATCGATATCGCGGATAATCTGAAGAAGGTCGGGGGATATATCCCCGGTATCAGGCCGGGCGCCAATACGTCGAGCTATCTGCAGCGCGTTTTGAACAGAATCGTTCTTCCCGGATCGATATTCCTGGCGCTTATCGCACTGGTTCCGACCATAATTCAGAGGTGGCTCAACCTCCCTTCGGAGATGGCATATCTTATGGGTGGAACGTCGCTCCTTATAATGGTGGGCGTGGACCTCGATACGATGAAACAGATCGAATCCCATCTGCTCATGCGGCATTATGACGGCTTTATGAAGGGCGGAGGTAAACTTCGCGGAAGGAATCTTTGATAATAAGAAACGGTCATTATCAAGTGAACGGTGACCGTTTCAAATAAAACGGCCCGTAATAAAGGGCGCTTTGCCGTGTTAGGTATCCCTGTGTAAAAAACACACCGGGACAAGCCCCTGTGTAAAAAACACACCGGGACAAGCTCTGAGGAGGCTCAATGTCTAAAGAAGAGGCGATTACAGTCAACGGTGTTGTAAAAGAACCTCTTCCGAATGCGATGTTCAAAGTGGAGCTTGAAAACGGACATGTAGTGCTGGCTCACATATCCGGAAAGATGCGCATGCACAATATACGCATACTGCCGGGCGACAAGGTAAGTCTCGAGCTTTCTCCCTATGACCTGAACAGGGGCAGAATAACCTATAGATATAAATAAGTGTTGTGTGTAACGCGGATTGAGAAGGAAAGACGGCAAGATCGAACAGCTTTTTATTCCTAAGACAAAGAGGAAC
>CAYWUT010000111.1:0-11756 GCA_964460545.1 uncultured Spirochaetota bacterium | reverse complement strand
TTTTTAGCGGAATATAAAAATCATAGGCAAGTATTTGTAATGAAATATTACGATTGTAAGTTTACTTGCCTATAGTATATTAGTACTCTTAACAAGATAATTCAATTATTATCCGTATACTTTTAGACTATTTTTTTTTATATATAACAAAACATGAAAAAGAATAAAGATGTTTTTATTAAAAGTGACTGTAACAGGTATTCTCCTCCTCGTTTGACTGGCGACCTTTAGTTATTCTTCTCCATACGGGCGACCGTATCCAGTGCCGACGCAAGCCTGGACAGGACACGTTCCTTCCCCAGCACACGCATCGTTTCGAAGAGCCCGGGCGACACCTTCGATCCCGTTACCGCGATCCTCAGGACCATGAATACGGTTCCCGCTTTCATATCCAGGTCCGCGACAATTTTTCTCAGTCGCGCTTCGATCTCTTCCTCTTCAAACGGATCTGCGGTTTCGAGTCTGTCGAGGGTCTCACGCAGTATTCTCAGCGCGTCATCGATGTTTCCCTTCTTCGGGATAAGGGCCTTCTCTTCCCGGATTTCGAAACAGTCGTCGAAGAAGAACCGGGTCAGGCCGGGCGCGTCGGAGAGCGTTTTCAGTCTTTCCCGTATAAGCGGAACGATCGATCTTATATAATCCTCATACCCGGGCATCGTATTTTCCCTGACCAGGCCTGCCGCGGTCATATGGGGTATTATGAGGTCGTACAGCTCGTCGTCGGTGGTTTTTCTTATATACATACCGTTGAACCAGTCGAGTTTCTCATAGGAAAAAACCGCGGAGGAGGGGGTCACCTGTGACAGGTCGAAGTTTTCGATCAGTTCCTGCATGGAAAAGAACGTCGTTTTGTCGTCCAGGGACCACCCGAGCAGGGAGATGAAGTTAAGAAGTGCCGTGTTCAAGTATCCCCGTTCACGGAATTCCCGCACCATTGTAGCACCGTGTCTTTTCGATAGTTTCCCACCTCCCTGCGCCAGTATAACGGGAACGTGCGCGAAACAGGGCGGCTTCCAGCCGAACGCATCGTAGAGTATGATGTGCCGGGGCGTGCTCGATATCCATTCATCACCACGAATGACATGCGTTATCTCCATGAGATGGTCATCCACGACATTGGCGAGGTGGTAGGTGGGAAACCCGTCTGATTTCAGGAGAACGGTGTCGTCGACTATCGTATTCTTCGTACTGATTTTCCCCCGTATCATATCATCGAAGGAGGTTTCTCCCTCAAGGGGCGTTTTCAGCCGAATAACGAAGCGCTCGCCGTTCTTCGCGCGTTTTTCCGTTTCTTCGTGAGTGAGGTTTCTGCATTTACCGTCGTAGCCGGTACCGTTCCCGTTCTTTCTCAGTTCCGCCAGCCGTTCAGGAGAGCAGAAACAGCGATAGGCGCGATCGTCCCGAACGAGCCGCATCGCGTGCTCGCGGTAGATTTCCTTCCGCTCCGACTGCTGGTAGGGGGCATGACCGCCTCCGATATCGGGGCCTTCATCCCAGTCGATACCGATCCATCTGAGATTATCGATAATGTCCTGGAGCGCCCCTTGAACGAGCCGCGTTCTGTCCGTGTCTTCTATGCGCAGAATGAACCGGCCCCCGGAGTGTCGTGCGAAGAGGTAGGCGAAGAGGGCCGTTCGCAAGCCTCCGATGTGCAGAAAACCGGTGGGGCTCGGTGCGAATCTCGTTGCAATCGTTTCCATTTATAAGTTCCGTAAACGGTCGGCGGCACAGGATGAATTATTCATATGGATAGTCGACTGGGAAGGATGAATCATGTAACGGGATTTATCATCGAAGTCGGATCACGTTTCGAATCTCCTGTTATTTCGAAAAAATGCCAAACCGTATACCCTCCTTAATAAGGGCGTCAATTTATCCGCTGATCGTAAAAGGACTCCCGCCTTAATAGGGTGAGCTTCGAGTTTTCTTTTGAAACCATGTAACCGTTATTAAACATACTAATCATTTCTATTTTATTCCATAAATTACAGAAGTCCACTGGAACCGGTAATAGTGTGTTCTATGAATGTGAAAGCTAACCAAAATATATATTTAAACTCGAAACTCGCTTTAATATAAGCAGGACTTTTCCGGTTTTCAATACGAAAAGCTGTTTCCCGCCGCCGAATACCCCTTCACGCGCCGTCCCTGATCCTCCGGGATAAAGTAGTTGCAAAAAGAATGGAGGGGTCATACATTAGGAAAAACCGATCATCGAGACAAGTGAACGTTTGAATGGAAAAATTCGTCGTCCAGGGCGGACACAGGCTGAAGGGAACGATCACGCCGAGCGGCAACAAGAACGCGGCGCTTCCCATTCTCGCCGCAACTCTCCTCACGGATGAAGAGGTGAAACTGGAGAATGTACCGCACATTGGAGACGTAGAGGTCATGGTCCGGCTCCTTCAGTCCTTCGGTTCCAGGGTGGAATGGCACGGTAACGACGCAATAACCGTTAAAACGAACCTTCCCCCGGACAGGGAAATCAGGCTCGACAAGCAGTATGCCTGTGAGGTCAGGGCTTCGATACTGTTCGCCGGTCCTTTCGCGGCCCGGGGGAAGAACGTCTGGTTTCCTCCTCCGGGCGGAGACGTTATCGGCCGCAGGAGGCTCGATACGCATTTCACCGTTCTCGAGTCGCTGGGAGCGGGGATTTCCACAAAGAAGAGGGGATTTACCGTCAGGTCAGACGCCTTGAAGGGGGGATTCATCTTTCTCGATGAACCGAGTGTGACCGCAACCGAGAACGCCATAATGGCCGCGGTACTCGCGCGGGGTGAAACGACAATACACAACGCGGCATCGGAGCCCCACGTTCAGGACCTTATAAATTTTCTCAACGCGCTCGGCGCGCGGATCAGCGGCAGGGGAAGCAACATACTCACCATCGAGGGAGTCGAAGGTCTGAGCGGCGGCAGGTGGCGCATCATAGGCGACCATATCGAGGTGGGGAGCTTTATCAGCCTTGCGGCTGTGACGGGAAGCGAACTCCTGATAAAAAACGCCGAGGTGGAACACCTGCACATGATCAGGTACGGCTTTTCCAGGCTCGGTATGAATATGGAGGTACGCGGGAACGACGTTTTTGTCCCTCCCGACCAGCAACTTGCCGTTAAAAACGACCATTTCGGCGAGATTCCCACGATTTACGACGCACCCTGGCCCGGCTTTCCCACGGACCTGACGAGCATCGCCGTGGTAGCCGCGACACAGGCGAAGGGAACCGTTCTCGTGTTCGAAAAGATGTATGACGGCAGGCTCTTCTTCGTTGACAGGCTCTCCGCCATGGGTGCAAGGATCGTTCTCTGCGATCCGCACCGCGTGGTCGTGGCGGGCGTATCGAAGCTGTACGGCACTGAGCTCGTCAGTCCGGATATCAGGGCCGGAATGGCCCTTCTCATTGCGAGCCTCTGTGCGGAGGGTGAAAGCGTTATACACAATATCGGTCAGATCGACAGGGGTTACTTAAATCTCGAAAAACGGCTGCGCCGGCTCGGCGCCGGAATCGAACGCGTCAGGGATTGACCATGCGTGATGTGATCCATTTCGGCAGCGGCACATCCGTGGCCGTGAGTCCATGAATACAAAGGTTCGTACCGTTCTGAACGTCGCATCCATGTGCCTCGTTCTCGCAGCCTGTGTGTTTTTTCTCACCTACCTTTTTTTCACGATTCAGATCAAGTCTAGCGCCCTCATCCTGCATCGCCAGACCGCGGGATTCTTCCTGTCGCTCCTCGATGAGCGGATGCGTATACTCGGAGCCGGGGAAAACGCAGAAGATGCGCCGCTGTTTATCGATATTGTTTCCTCCCTGGCCGATTATTATGACCTTGATTCACCGGAGCGGATCGTTGTGTTCAACAGGGACACCGGAAGGGTGCTCTACCCCGTTACTTCGGCGGAACGTAACGTCGGTGATGCTATTCTATTCGGAACCCGTAACAGGGTGGAGGGAGTCCTCGATATCGGGGACCGGTACGGCTATTTCGTACGATTCGGGGCGGGACCGCTCGTCATTTACTCTTATTCAAGATTATCCGATATCGCGCGGTACAGAAACAGCCTTGTCTATTTTCTCGCCGGCATACTCGTCCTCTTCACCCTTTTCCTTCTCCTTTATCAGCGCAGGCTGCTTCGGCGCTGGTTCGATTTCCTTCACGGGATGAAAGGCAGGTTCGGGGATGTGGCACAGGGGAAAACCCCGCTTCAAACAGGCAACGAAGACGGGTACGGCCTGGAATTAAACGATTTTATATCCGAGTACAACCGGATGGCCCGGAGGATCGGTTCAACGGAAAGAAGGAGTGATGAGAAACTCAGGAATCTCTTCAAACAGCGGGACAGCCTGAGAAAGCTCGTTTTCCTCTATAAAAAATACATCCCTGACAAGACCCTGCGAAAACTCGACGAGAACGAAGTCGAGGAAGTCGTCAGCACACGCACGGAAGTGTCGTCACTCAGCGTTGAGATCATCGATTTTCTAGAACACACCCATCTGCTCTATCCGCAGGTTATCACGAGCGAACTGGACGCACTGCATGATTTCGTCAAGAGGAGTGTGGGCGGCATCATCAATTACTCACGGGGATACGGATTCAACGTTATCTTCGGTGTTCCAGGTTTACACGGACAGTCCGCCGGGGGGCCCGAGGCCGCAAAAAAAATAATCGACTGGATCGAGGAGCGAAACCGTTCCGAGAGGAACTTGAGCGGTATAGCGTGGAATGTCAGGTTCGGGCTCGCGCGGGGGAGCGCGGTAACCGGTATTGTAGGCAACAGTTACACCGTAATCGGCGATGTGATCGACAGGAGCGAGGAAATGCTCAGGTCGGCACGGTTTTTTAATGTTTTTCTCGTTACGGACGAAACGGGTATACGGGAAGATTCCGCCTTGAAGCACCGTATGCTCGACAAGCCGGAGGGAGGCGGGAACGCGGTTTACGAGATTTTCTTAAAGGAGAATGAAAAACTGGAACAGGCGGTCAGGATATACGGGCACGGCCTCGAGATGTATCAGGAAAACCGGTTCGACATGGCGGTGATGGATTTCAAAAAGGTGGACGCCATATTCGAGGGAGACGGACCGTCCCGTGTTTTTCTGGGACGCTGTGAACGGAAAATGCGTTCGTAGCATGCGGCCGTCATTAATGTACATAGGCGGCGGTATCGAATAGAGCGGCAACCCCGGGCAGGATCGGGTTAAATGTCAAGCTGTATCTGTTTGATATTTGTTGACAAATGCGCATGCCCGTGCGACCATGCGAATGGGGTGTTACCCTTCAGGTGTATTTCGATCTTTAAGAAGGAGGCTGGTATGAAATACAAATTTTCAATTTGTATCGTGCTCGCAGTCCTGTTAATTCTTCCCGGTCTGCTCTTCGCGGCTGCGGAGGGAAAGGAAAAGGCGAAGGTGACCTTTTACTGGGCTCTCTATGACGGCCTTACCGAAGAGCTTCGTTCGGATCTGCAGGAGGCGTTCAACGCGGCGCATGACGACATCGAGGTCGATATCGTGCCCGTTGACTGGAACCTGATGCACGACAAGATAACGACCGCAATTGCGGGAGGGAAACCGCCCGAGCTGTGCGTTGTGGGAACACGGTGGCTCCTCGAGTTCATGGACGTCGACGCTATTGAAGAAGTTACGAAATACGTTGGCAAGCAGACCCTCGACAACATCTCCCCCGGGGCGATGGAGGCCAAGATAGAGGGGAAACTCATGGGCCTGCCCGTGGCGGCCGGCGCCCGCATCATGGCGTACAACGCCGATCTCGCGTCGAAGGTGCCGAAGACCATGGAGGAGCTCCGCACCGAGGCCATCAAGGCCACCAAACCGCCCAAGTCATACGGATTTCTCATGCCGGGCAAGAAGCATACGGAGCTCACCGATTTCGCGTATTTCCTTTATGCAGCGGGCGGTGATTTCTTCGAGATGAATCCCGACGGTACTTTCGGCAAGTGCGCCATCAACAGCCCGGCCGGTGTGAAGGCGCTGAGCTTCATGGTGAAGCTGGCCGAGGAGGACAAGGTGGTTCAGGACGGCTATCTGTCGCTCAACAGGTTCGATACCCATCCCATATTCTACGCGGGTAAGGGAGCGTATGTGTTCATCGGTGCGTGGGTAGAGTCGGCTTACAAGCAGGCGGGCGGGACTTTCGGCCTGAAGTACGCGCAGATACCGCCCTTCCAGGGGGCAGACGGAAAGACCCTTATAATTACCGATTCCATTGCGATTTTCAAGGACGCGAAGAACAAGGAAGCCGCGGGTAAATTCCTCGATTTCTTCTATCAGGACGAGTGGAAGGCGAAATTCGACGAGCTTATCGGATTTCCGCCCGTTACCATGTCCGCGGGAAAGCTTCCGCAGTTCCAGACCCCGCTTTACCAGGTGCTGATCGAGGCTGCGTCCCGGGCCAAGGGATGGCCGCTCATGGCGGAGTTCGCCCAGGTAACGGATATCATCTGGGATGCCAATGTGGAGGCGTTTCTCGGTGAGAAATCCCCGAAAAAGGCGCTCGATGATGCGGCGGCAAAGATAGACAAACTGAGAGGCATATAGGAGCTGGATCCCGGGGAGGAATTACGGGTTGCCCGATAATTCCTCCCCTTTCCATCTGTTTTCCGGGTATGCGGATGAAAAGCCGTGACAGGGGAGATGGTTCGTGACAGCGGCGAAACGAAAGGGGCATTTCTGGTCGACCGATTCAAAATACGCATACCTTTTTCTCCTGCCGGCAACCGTTTTTCTCATCGCGTTTATGATCTATCCCATCCTGAACGTGGTCATCATGTCTCTCTATCACACGGACAGGCTTGGCCGCTTCGTTCATTTCGACGGGTTTACCAATTACCGAGAGCTTTTCGCACAGGAGGATTTCTGGCACGTTATCCTCAGGTCCGTGTACTGGACGGGTCTGGCCGTATTCGCCAAGACCCTGTTCGGACTGATTATAGCGCTCCTGCTCAATGTCGAATACACCGGGCGCAAGGTGGCCCGGGCCCTCATCATCATTCCGTGGGCCTCTTCCGTTCCCATAAGCGCGCTCCTCTGGACCTGGGTCTATCATCCGGAATTCGGTCTGCTCAATCACACGCTGAAAGTGCTGGGAATCTGGAAGAACCCTCCCGTCTGGCTCGGTAAGCCGCTTTCGGCTTTCTTTTCCGTCATATGGGTCGATATCTGGATCGGCATACCCTTCATGACGCTTGTCTTTCTCGCCGGTATGCAGGCAATATCAAAGGACCTCTACGAGGCAGCTGACGTGGACGGGGTCAACGCGTTTCAAAAGTTCCTATACATCACCCTTCCCGGTATACGCGACGTTCTGCTCATTGCGACGCTTCTCTCCGTGCTTTGGACTTTCAACGACTTCAACACCATTTATATACTGACAAAGGGCGGGCCCGCGGGAAGTACACAGATACTCATCACCTATATCTATGAAAATACCTTCGAGTGGTGGCAGTGGAATTTCGGAGCCGTTATGGCGGTCATAACCTTCGCCATACTTTCCATTATCGCGTGGATCTATGCGCGGTTTTACTTCAGGAAGGGGGAGTAGATGAGAAGGCAGCGCAGGGCAAAGCCGTTCATCATCGGTGCGACGGTACTCATCATCGGATTTCTCCTTTTTCCCTTTTTCGTGATGATCTCAACCATGCTCAAACCGGCGTCCGAGGTATACGTGTCACCGCCCTACTGGATTCCCAAGCATATCGCGCTCTCAAATTTTATCGAGATATGGTCCCAGCATCCATTCGCCAGGTATTTCCTCAGTTCATTCATCATAGCGGGCGGGACCACGATCCTGACGACCATACTCTGCGTACCCGCGGCATACGCTGTGTCCAGGTTCAGGTTTCGGGGCCAGAAACTGCTCCTCTATCTCTTCCTCGTTGTCCAGATGTTTTCGCCCATCATCGTGGTCATATCCCTTTTCAGGATCATATCGCGTCTCGGACTTCTGGATACCTATCTCGGGCTCATACTCGTTAACAGTGTTTTCACACTTGCGTTTACCATTTGGATGCTGAGCGGGTATTTCAAGACCATCCCCGTGGATATCGAGGAGGCCGCGCTTATCGACGGGTGTTCCAGGATGCAGTCCATCGTGAAGGTCATGATACCCATAGCGGCACCGGGTCTCGTGACAACCACGATTTACTCCTTTATCGCTTCATGGAACGAGTTCATGTTCGCACTCACGCTCGTGCAGTCGATCAAGAAGACGCCGCTCACCCTCGGCCTCTACAATTTCGTGGGCAGGTATACGACGCAGTGGGAGTTCCTGACAGCGGCCGCGTTCCTCGCCATCATCCCCATAATCGCGTTGTTCCTCGTAATCGAGAAGGAGCTCGTCGCCGGTATCGTCGGAGGAGCGGTGAAGGGTTAGGTCCCACGCCCGAAGGCAGCGCCCGAAGGCAGCGCCCGAAGACGGAGCCCCAATTCCCATCTTTCTTATCAGAATGCGCTGAAGAGCTTATAGATTTCATATTTCGTCGAGAGGCCGGTTGCTTTCTCCCTCCTCTCCGGATTCTTGATCGCCATGGTAAGGCGTGCCAGGATTCGGAGGTACTGCTCCTGTTTCTGGGCCGGTCCCGCAATGAGGAACACGAGATGAACGGGATTGGAGTCGAGTGATTCCCAGTCGACTCCGTTCTTGTGTATACCGATCGTGATGAAGAAGTCCTCAATCTGCTGCAGCTTGACATGCGGTATGGCTACTCCGTAGCCGATTCCCGTGCTCATGATTTCCTCGCGTTTTATGAGTGCTTCCTTGAAGCTCTTTACATTCTTCACCTTTGCATCTTCCACCGATACCCTGATCAGCTCATCGATCAGCTCTTCCTTTGTATGTGCGGACGTGAAGTGTATACGGTTCAGACTGATAAAATCGCCGAGCGCGATGTCCATATGCTTTCTCCCGATTGTACCGAATTCAGAATTTCCCCTCGAACCTTTCCCGCGCGATCCTGGAGCAGTCAGTGAGAAGTAAACGTTCGTCGATCGTCGTCATCCGCCCGCCTTCAACCACGATCCGTCCGTTCACGATGACGGTATCCACGTCCGACCCCCGGGCGCAGCAGGTCAGGAGCTGAATGACGTTGGAGGGGTTCTTTGTATACAGGGGCGCAAGGTGGGGTTTCAGGCAGTCTATGAGCACGAGTGACGCTCGCTTTCCCTCTTCGATGGATCCGAGTTCGCCGTCCATGCCGAATACCTCGGCCCCGCCCCTTGTAGCGGCGTAGAGGGTATCCCAGCAGCTCATCGATGAGGCGCCGTATCCGAGTCTCTGCAGGAGGAGAAGGGTTTTCATTTCCGAGAACATATCGGACGCATCGTTCCAGAGTGCCCCGTCGCTTCCCAGGCCGACGGGTACGGAGTCGCCGATCAGCGGCTGTACCGGGGCAACTCCGTCCGCGATCTTCATCTCGGCAATGGGACAGTTGACGATACGGGCCCCTCGGTTTTTCAGCAGGTTCCGGTCTTCCGGTGTCAGCCACACTCCGTGGGAGCCGATAACCCGTCCGTCGAGAAAACCGATGCGGTCCAGGTACTGGACCGGAGTACAGTCGTACCGTTCGCGGATGATGCCGAGTCTCCAGGTGGTTTCAGCCAGATGCAACTGTATGAGGGTATCGAGATCGACTGCCCTTCGATGGAGCCCGAGCAGGAGTCCCTCATCGAAGTCCTCCTCGGCCGGGGCTTCGACAATGGGTATTATTCCCTTTTCCCTGAGGTTCCCGGCCGTTTCCGCGTACTCTTCCGGCGGGACTTCTTCTCCCGTGAGAAAATCCTTTCTATAATCGAGCACGACTCCGCCCGCAATTCCCGTTTCATAAAAGGGTGCCGCGATGTCGTCGCCGTACCACCAGAAAGGAACGTCGCATATGAACGTGGTGCCTCCCTTGACGGACTCGACATATTGCAGGAGGCGGGAGTAATGACGGGCCTCACGGTTGAGCTCGTCCCTGAACCATTTCTTCCTGCTTACGGGGGAGTTATAATCCTGCTCATAGAGGGTGTAGCCGTCCCCCAGTCCCCGTGCAAGGGCGATATCCCCGTGTACATGCCCGTTAATGAGGCCGGGCAGGGCGATCATATTGTCGCCTTTCAGCACGCGGTCGCCTTTTTTTTCAACGACTCCGCTCCTCGCGAGCTTTCGAATCAATTCCCCCTCGATGACGATGGTAAGAAAATCGATCTCACGGTTACCGTTCATGGTAACCGTGAGCACATCTCTTATAATCGTTCTCATCCGTCGGTCCCGTGGAGAGTTAATGGGATTGAGGTTCTCGATACTGTATAGTTATAGTATAATTACGGGCCAAGTCAAAATGTATTTCCTTTGTGGGGCTTTTTTATTGCTGCGGGCTTTTTTCCGGGATAATTTGATCGTGATGCGGGACAATGACTGAAAACATGGGGCGGTGGAATGAGATTGCGCGAATTGATTGAGAAATGCGGCTGTATCAGTGGCGCAACCCTCGGCGATCCCGAGATAACGATGATATCCACGGACTCGCGTAAAATCGAGCGCGGCGGACTGTTCATCGCGGTCGAGGGGTACAGGGACAACGGCGTCAGGTATATCCGCGACGCCGTGTCACGCGGTGCTTCGGCCGTTGTCATGGAGGAGAAGCAGAGGGACAGGGAAATACCCGAAGGGGAAAATATAGAGATTTGCTATACGGAATCGGCGCGGCTGGCCGCTCTCCATCTGCCGCGAGTACTTTTAGAATACCCGAGCAGCGCGTTTACCCTTGCCGGTGTCACCGGGACAAACGGAAAGACCACGGTCACCTATCTGCTGGAGGCGATTCTCCGTGCATGGGGCGGGAACCCGGGCGTAATCGGAACCATATCCTACCGGTACAACGATATCGCGCGTAAGGCCCACAACACCACACCCGATCCCGTGGAGATACAGAACCTCTTTGCAATGATGCGCAGCGGCGGGGTTACGCATGCCGTTATGGAGGTATCGTCCCACGCGCTGGCAATGGACAGGGTTTACCCTCCGGATTTCGATTATGCGCTTTTCACCAATCTGAGCCAGGACCACCTTGATTTCCACGGGAGCATGGAGGATTATTTCAGGGCCAAGCTCCGCCTTTTCCGGGAGCTCGATCCCGGGGCCGCGGCAGTGGTCAATAACGACGATGATTACGGAAAGAAGATAGCGGCCCTGGCGAGATGCAGGGTGGTAACTTACGGCATGCATCCGGGCTGCGACTTCATCGCCCTCCGTCCCGATCTCTCCATAGACGGTACGTCCGTTGAGCTAAACGAGCACCCCCTCAGGACGAGCCTCGTGGGTGTTCATAATATTTACAACATACTCGCGGCAACGGCCCTCGGGATTACCATGGGCGTCGACTGGGAAACGGCTGTACGGGGCCTGAACGGCGTGACCTGTATTCCCGGCCGGTTCGAAAGGGTCCCGGTCGGCAGGCCTTTTAACGTGTTCGTCGACTACGCTCATACCCCCGATGCGCTCACGCACCTGCTCGATACCGCGGTTTCGCTCAGGAAGAACAGGATCATTACGGTTTTCGGATGCGGGGGCGACAGGGACAGGTCCAAGAGGCCGATAATGGGCAGGGTCGTGGAGGAGAGGTCCGATATCGTTATCGTGACGTCGGACAATCCGAGGAGTGAAAAACCCGAAGCCATAATCTCGGATATCGAAAAGGGTCTCAAGGGCAAGGACCATATCGTCCTGCCCGACCGCCGCGAAGCCATATTCCGCGCC
>CAYWUT010000110.1:0-11941 GCA_964460545.1 uncultured Spirochaetota bacterium | reverse complement strand
CATTATTCTTTATTGAAACTATACCGATTCCTTCCTTGTTCCGTACGATCTTCTCGAACTTGTATATGAGCTCTTCATCGAGTTCATGCGTTATTTTCTTTTTCTCTTTCAGGCATCCGTCGAGCTCTTTCTTCTTGGCGGCAAGCAGCTTGTTTACCTCTTTTTCCTTTTCAGCAATGGTTTTTTTCATCTCGCCAAGCAGTGTACGCTGTTCCTCGAGATCGCCCTCGATGTTCTCGAGCTCCTGAAGCGCCTCAGACTCCGCTGCACCGATAATCTCAAGCCGCTCGTTGATCTGGGCGATTTCACTTGTCAGTGCTTCATATTCCCGCTGGGTTTTGATAAGCTCTATCTGGCTCTCATACTTTTCCTTACCGCTCTGCAGCTCTTCCTTCTCCTTTTTCAGCTCCTCCAGGAGGGTACTGTTGCGCTCACCGGTACTCTCCTTTTCCTGTATCGAACGGTCAAGCTTGTGAAAAGAACGCTTGAGCTCATTCAGCTCTCTCGGAATTTCCTCGAGCTCTTCCTCGAACCCGAATTCCCTTATGAGTATGGCTTGAAGTCCCCTGAGGTCCTCAAAGGTTTTCTGCATGGAACGGTTCTCCCGTTTTACGTATTACGATACACGCTTTTTCACGAATACGAATATATATGATTTTGCCCTCAAAGTAAAGACCAGTGAGGATGAGATACCGCCGTTTACGGAGTATGGAGCTGTCCAGGCAGGGGGCTGGACCGTGTGCAGCCCGGAGGCAATTACGGAAACCGGAACGGCCGATTAACGCCTGCCGGTCAGACGGAGGGTGCCTCCGTCTCATCACAGGATTTGAAGCTGTCCGCTTCCGATGAATCACAGATCGTTTTAACAACCGCATGCTCGAGTGAGAAATACTTCATTTTCTCCATATTTCTGACCGTCTCGTCGTAACCGTTGAATTTGCGGTAAAAGTCATCAAAGCTCGTGAAAACCCCGAGCGCACCGTTTTGCCACATATGGAGGAGCGTCATGAGGTCCCTTATCCTGGCTTCCTCCCACACTTTCTCGAGAGCATCGTCGAAGACCCTCTCTATAACCTTTTCTTCTCTCTCTTCCATAACCACCCCCTGTCAAACAATAATCAAAAGGGGTCGGGGAAGCAATAGTCTTCATACACCGTACAGCTTGCCGGGATCCTTCATCCGTTCCAGCTCGGCCTTCTTTGCCATGAGCGCATCACTGTTTTCCTTCTGGTACAGCTCCCACTCCTCGGTACAGAATGAGGAGCCGCAGTTTCTGCACGTGTATACATACCGTACAGGGACTCCCAGTTTCCTGTTGACATCGATTTCCCATCCGCCGCATCGAATACAAAAAACCCGCATCCCGCCCCCTTTATTTAGACAGGTAATTGTTTACGGATTACACCGCCAAAACGGAACTACGAAAAAATCTTATATCATATCCTGATAAGTTTGTCCACAATCATTGCTTCACGTCTATTAACAGCGGTGTTTCGATACATGAAATGTATCGGTTGGCTTTTTGCTCTATTAATGCAATAATGAAGGGTATCCCTATTACTTCTCTGTTTCGGATCAACGATTCGGGTCATTACTATGGAGGAGGATAATATAATGCCTGTTGAAAAGCTGAAAAAGTTTCTGGATGCCAGGAAGGTCAAGTACGTAAGTATCAAACATTCCCTCGCGTACACGGCTCATGAGATCGCCGCTTCCACTCACATTCACGGCAAAGAGATTGCAAAAACCGTTATCGTCAAGACAGACGATAAATTTGCCATGGCCGTTCTCCCGGCAAACTACAGGGTTGCTATCGACCTTCTCAAGAAGGCCTCCGGCGCGACCCATGCTGAAATTGCCGAGGAGGAAGAATTCAAGGACCTTTTCCCCGGATGCGATCTCGGCGCAATGCCGCCCTTCGGGAACCTCTATGACATGAATGTCTATGTCGACAAGTCGCTATCCGAGGATGAGGATATTGCTTTCAACGCGGGTTCTCATACCGAGCTTATACGCATGCCCTACAAGGATTTCATAAAACTCGTAAATCCCCGCGTGGTAAATCTTACGGCGTGACCCGTTCATCGTCCGTGCCCTTGATTTAATTCGACTTTTTTTTCCGCCGCTTCGTACGGCATTACCTCCCTTCAACTGCGGATCTTCATTTTATGCCTTCTTTACTCCCCGAACTCGCAGGTATTTGTAATATGCATTATTATTAATTTAACTTCACAAAAGCTTAATTGTTTTTAACCTTTACTTATTTAGCATCTATGACTAACTTGATCACGGCATCGTTCTGCCTCCGGGAATAAAATCCCGGCATTTGAACAGCCACTATAATCTAAACGATGTCCGTGCATAAACGAGGAATACAGCTCTCCATAGGGAGCAAGATCGGTCTCAGCTTCCTCATCGTCGTTCTCGTGGGAACCCTTATCTCCACCATCGTCGGTATACGCCTCATCGGAAACAGCGTCATAGAACAAGCCCAGAACAAGGTCCAGCATGATCTGTCGGTTGCATGGATGGCGTACAACAGCAAGCTTGAAAACATCAAGTCGATCGTACAGCTCACGTCCACGAGGTTCTTTATACGTGACGGTATTTTAGGGGAAGACTTCAGCCTCCTGCGAAGAGAGCTCGAGAAAATCAGGAAGGCCAGCGATTTCGACGTTTTCACGCTTACGGACGAGTCCGGCGTCGTCATACTCAGGACAACGGCTCCTTACACAATCGGGGACGACCAGTCCAACGACGATCTCGTAAGCCGTGCCTTGACCGGGAAACCCGCTGCATCTACACATATCGTAACGCGGGACCAGCTTATACTCGAGGGTGAGGGGCTCCAGGAACGGGCCTTCATGGAGTTCATACCCACATCCATGGCCAAGAAACGCGGGGTGCAGGTCGAAACTTCAGGTATGATGCTCAAAGCCGCATCTCCCGTAATGGACAGGGAAGGCAGGATTATCGGCGTTCTCTACGGTGGTGTGCTCATCAACAGAAATTACGATATCGTCGACCAGATCAAGGAGATCGTGTACAAGGGCGAGCGGTACAGGGGCAAAGATATCGGAACCGCAACCATATTTCAGTGGGACCTTCGAATATCGACCAATGTGAGGAACAGAGAAGGCATGCGGGCGATCGGGACCCGGGTCTCGGAAACGGTATACGACCACGTGCTTGAGAACGAATCCGCCTGGTTCGACAGGGCGTTTGTTGTGAATGACTGGTATGTAACCGCCTACGAGCCTGTAAAAAATATAAACGGTGATACAATCGGCATCCTTTACGTGGGTATGCTCGAACAGCCCTATGCGGACATGAAAAAACGCGTCGTAAAATCGATGATCCTCTACTCCTTTCTGCTCAGTATCGGCGTCGCCCTTGTTGCAGCCCTCATACTCGGCAGGAGGATCAGCAGGCCGATCGTCAAGCTCGCGCATGTAAGCGAGATGATGGCGGACGGTCATTTTAATCACGAGCGGGTCGCTCATACGGGAGACGAGATCGGAAAGCTCGCGGATTCGTTCAGCCGGATGTCGAAGGAACTCGCCAGAACGCTCGCCGAGAAGGACGACGCAAACAACAGGCTCAAGGACCTCAATGTCCGTTATCTCGAGCTGCTGGGATTCGCCTCACATGAGCTCATGCAGCCCGTCGGCGTTATCAAGGGATACCTCAAGCTCATGCAGTTGAGTCCCGAAGGCTCGCTGGAGAAATCCCATCAGAAGGACGCCGTGTCCGCCATGCTCAGGAATGTGAACTCAATCGTCACCATGAGCGGCATGTACCTCAACCTCGCCAGGATCGAGAACGGAGCGCTGGAAGTCAACCCTGAAAAAATCCGTATCTATCATGATATCGTGGAACCCATAATAAGGGACATGGATCAGCGCCTCAGGCAGAAAAACATGACCATCGAGGTTGACGACCGCGAACTGTTCGATACCGCTGAAGTCCATGGCGATCCGACCCTCATACGCATCGTCTTTACCAATCTCCTTACAAACGCGTGCAAGTATGGAAGAGAGAATGGAAACATACGGTGCGGCGTCCGGAAAAACGGGAGCGAGTATATCTTCAACGTGAATAATGAAGGCAATGGATTGTCTTCCGACAAGCTTCAATCGGTTTTCGAGAAATTCGTCCGTCTCGAATCCGGTGGCATGCGCCCCAGGGGCACGGGGCTCGGATTGTTCATAACACGGGAAATCGTCGAGCTTCACAGCGGTAAGATATGGGCTGAATCTGAACAGGGAAAATGGGTGAACTTTTTATTCACCCTGCCGCAACCCGGGACGGACGATATTCTCGAGAACGCAGGCATCGAATCAGGCTGACGTATACCGACTATTTAAAACGGAGTGAATTGTCACATCCCCATATACCAAGGAGAAAAAAGAATGGCTGAGAAAAAGAGGATTCTGGTTGTTGACGACGAACCGGACATGATCGAGATGCTGAAAACGGCTCTGGAAACCGCGTCTTACGACGTTATAACGGGGTCCAACGGTGAGCAGGCGGTACAAAAGGCCCAATCCGAGAAACCTGATGCCATTATACTCGATCTGATGATGCCCGTGAAAAACGGTTTTGAGGCATGCAGTGAAATAAAAAACGACCCCAAAACCGCCGCTATTCCGGTCCTTGTTCTGACTGCAATAGGACAGCATCTTTCAGATACGAAATATGCAAAGAGTATGGGGCTTCAGCTTGAATCGGAGGATTTTATCCAGAAACCCGTGGATCCCACCATTCTCCTGGAGCGAATCGAATCGCTCTTGAAGTGAAAACAAGTTTTCCGATTCGAAGCAGAGAGAACAGGTAAGTACACGTCATGCAAGGGGTCGCCCGTGGGTTGTCCTCTAATCCACGGGCCGGGACTGATGCCGCCGGTTCAGGAAGAAAATGACAGATCCTGTTCAATGATGCCTCTCATTCTATATAAAGCTTGTCGAATATCCCGGAAATCGATATTTTAAGTATGCTCCTGCCGCGTGCTTGTACCTCTTGCTGAGTGGAGAACATATACATGGCACAGTATACAGTCACTTTCTTTCCACATAAGAAATCGGTCGTTGTTGAAGAGGGAACAACCCTTCTCGATGCCGTTTCAAAAGCCCACATCACCATCAATAATCTCTGCGGCGGAGACGGTATATGCGGCCGCTGCAAGATGGTCGTGGTCGAAGGGAGTGTTAAGGGCGATGTGTCAGCAAAACTGACCCGGGAGGAGATTACAAAAGGATACGTGCTCGCGTGTATGGCGAAAATCATGAGCGACCTTATCGTCGATATTCCGGAAGAAACCCTCGCAAAAGAGAAGATCAAATCCGATAAGGACGCCGAACGGTTCAGAAGTTTCGAGGAAACCGTGTCACGGGATGATTATACTCCTTCCCCCCTTACACAGAAGATATACATCGAGCTCGACGAGCCCACGCTGGCAAATAATACTGCGGATCATGAGCGGCTCTGTGAAACGATATGCAGAAACAACAGGTTCTGCTCAATACAGATGGGGCTCAAGATCATGAAGATCCTTCCTGAAATCCTCCGCAAAAACAATTACCAGGCCACCGTCACAATCGGGATGAGGAGGGATATTGCAGAGCTCATGAACGTCGAGGGGGGAGATTCGAGCGACCGCAACTACATCATCATTGTGGACATGGGAACCACGACGGTCGTTGCACATCTCGTCAATGCGAATACGCGAAAGACCATGGGTGCAAAGGCATGCTTCAACTCGCAGGGCATATACGGGCGGGAGGTGACGAGGAGGATGATCACTGCTGAGAAGAGGAACAGCAGTGATATGCAGCAGCTCATTGTCGGGGACATCAACAGGCTGATTGAAGCCCTCGCCGATGAGAACTCTATAAACCTGAAAAACATCACTGCAGTTGTTTGTGCGGGCAACCCGGCAATGGGCCATTTCCTTCTCGGTCTCCCCACCTACAATATGCGCCGGTACCCCTTTGTCGCGACCTCCGTGGAACCGCCGCCGCTCAGGGCCGCGGAAGTCGGCATCGAAATCAATCCCCGCGGGCTTCTCTATTCCCTTCCGGGAATCAGCGCCTGGGTCGGAAGCGATATCACCGCAGGCATACTCGCGACCGAGCTCTACAAGAAGGAGGGGGTAACGCTCCTTGTCGATATCGGAACGAACGGTGAAATCGTTGTGGGAAACAAGGAGTGGCTCGTGGCCGCATCGGCTTCAGCCGGTCCCGCACTCGAAGGAGCGAGCGTTTCCTGCGGAATGCGTGCGGAACCCGGGGCCATCGAGCGGGTTTACAGCAATGAGAACGTCATCGGTTTCGATACCATAGACGGCCTCCCGCCTAAGGGAATATGCGGCTCGGGCATCATAGACCTGATAAGCGTCCTCCTCGAGGAGAAATATATCAATCGTTCGGGCGCCTTTATCAGGAATACGGATAACATTCGGGAAATAAACGGCGTCAAGAGCCTCGTTCTCTCAGAAAACGGCAAGGATGGAGGAAGCGGGCCGGTTTTCATTAACGAATCCGATATCGAGAACGTGATCACGGCAAAAGCGGCCATTTTTTCCGCGATGAAAATACTGCTCAAAAGACTCGACCTGAATTTTTCCGATTTGGATAGAATATACCTGGCAGGAGCCTTCGGTTACTATCTCAACTGCGACAACGCGATCTCCATCGGGCTCATACCCAGCATACCGCGGAACAGAATCGAATTTGTCGGCAACACGTCGATTCGAGGAGCAAAAATCGCCGCCTTTTACCAGGAAGCATACTCCGACATCATGGCAATCAGAAAGATGACGACCTATTACGACCTCATGGGCGCGGACGATTACGTGGAGGAATTCCAGAAGGCCCTCTTCCTGCCTCACACCGATATAGAACTGTTTACATCAAACGCCGGGTCCGGTAAGTGACACCTTGTACAACGGATAAACGTGCGACCCATGGTTTGAGAACCCACTTGGGCTTTAATAAACTGGGTTATACGTTATTGACTGAGGCCAAAGGAGTTGCGTGAAGGCGGAAATATCACTGAGTATTACCCGGTATAACCGGATCTTCGTTAAATCGTTTCAATATTGTTAAAATTCACCATCAACTGCATTACAATACTATAGCGTATCTGGCGGTTTTTCCTACCTGGGGGAAAAGGATGGTCAAGCAAAAACCTTCAACCGGCGGTCGCGTTGTATAAATATCCCTCCTGAAATTCCCTCTTTACTCACTTTCTTCCACACAAATGTACCCGAAACGGAACCGCTGTCGCCGGCGGCGAGGATTTTACTCAGGATCAGGCGGTCCTCTGAAAATTCGTAGCCGCGCCCCTGTCATTCTTCGCCGTCCGTTGACGGTACCAACCCTCCGAGAGATTCGGGGAAGCTTTCCGCGTCCATGAGATCGATGAGTACCCCCGGGGATCCATCCTTGGGAAGAACATACGCTTCTCGCAGGAGCGAAACCCCCGGGAACGGATCGTTGTACTCCTCGACGTGCACGGTGAATCCCTTTTCCCGCAGCGCGCTCACCCTGGCATCCCAGTTGTCCACCAGGAAAGCCATGTGCAGAAAACCCGCACCCTTTTCGGTCTTGATCCACTTGTCCAGCCAGTACTCAGACAGGGGCTCCATCAGCTCGAACTGGTTGAAGTCCTCGTACTTGCCGATGGGAACCATGGCCGTTTTGTTGGCTTTTCCCTCGAACCTGTCGATACGGGGGTCGTCGGGATCCAGACACAGAATGTCCGCAAAGGCTTGCACGGCTTCGTCCATGTCGCTGACGATGACACCCAGGTGATGAAACTTCATGAATGCACGGTCCCGGGTCGGTTTCAGAACACCGTCGAGCCAGTTGAAGATCTTTTCACCGGATATCGAGCTTCCTCCCAACTGACAGTGCGCCTGGGCCGCTTCCTCCTGTGTAAAGAGGATGAATGCTTTCGGGCTCTGCAGGGCTTCGTACAACTGCTCCGGCTGCCCGGAAAACATGGAGTCGCTCTCGCTTTCGGTAACCAGAGTGGGACAGCTGATCCGGGTGGCCACATGTTCAAGGGTGTAGTCCCTCTGGGCTCGCATGAAATCGGCATAGTCCTTGGAATTCCACCTCCACACGGCGTTGTGGAACAGCCAATAGAGTGAAACGTCCTCTTCCATCGCCTCCTCTACCATGGCGTTGAATTGATCGGGATCGCTGTCTATCAGCCCGGTGACTTCCTCGGGGAAAATGCGATAGGCGGATTCGTACAGCTTGTAGAGACCTGAGTTGGCTATCAAGGCATCGATCCGGTCGTCGAAGGCGGCCACCCGGGGCGCCAGGTATCCGCCCATACTGATCCCCATGTAGGCGATCTTGTTTTGATCGACATCCGGCAGGGTCTCAACGTAGTCCAGAACCGCCTTACCGACAACTTCCCAATCGGGGCGGAAGTAGCGCTTCTTTTCCATGAACATCTCGCCCTGTCCGGGTCCCTCGAACACGAGACAGTGATAGCCTCTCTTGAGCGCAGCCCAGCCCGCACCGGCGAAGCTGTCTTCGGCACTCCCATCGAAGCCCGTATTGATTACCAGTATCGGAGCCTTCGTATACGCCTTTTCGGACTTGGCAAGGTAGGCCGGAAGGACGTCGTCGCCGTAGGGAATTTCGACGTATACGATATTCGGATAGAACTTGATGGCATTCCTGAAGCTTTCCCGGCTTTTCTTGCGGCAATCCCGCGCCTTGTCCCTGTCTTCGGGCGCGACCATATAGAACCCGGCCGACTGGTAGTAGGTGGTTGCCTTGAGGTACGCCTCGCCGGCGGAAACGTTGTTTCCTGCCTTTTCCCACTGTGACGCCATTTCGTTCATCCGGTTGGCCAGTTCGAGCCACTCCTCGTACCACGAGTAGATATCGCCGTCTTTGATTTTCAAGGCGGTCGTTATCACCTCGCCGATATCGGCGCTTCCCGCCCACGTCCATCCCAGGGCCCTCGCCAGTTGGGTGGAAAAGCTGGTATCCTGGAAAACCAGACCGTCGTACCACTCGGACTCATCCGTGGTTTCTCGTTGCTCGCTTCGCTCACTCCGCTCACTCCGCTCGGTTTTTTCCCGGCTTTCGGGTTGTGCCGCCGCTCCCCTGCTTCCCGTTTCCTTGCCGGCCCCCAGCAAAACCAGGCAGGCTGCCGTCACCATGAAAACTAAAACCGAAATGCGGATGTATTTCCGATACATCATTGTATTTGCCTCCAATCAATACTATTCTACAATATGGAACGGTAGTTCCGGGCCGCTTTCTGTATCGTGAACCTCAAAAAAGCTCGACGCCGGCGATAACATCCATACCATCGTATCCGCCGGCTACCAACAGCCTTCCGTCGTGCAGCAGGTTGGCGGAGAAAACCGAGCGCACCCCGTGCAGCGGTCCGGTAACACTCCAGGTCCCCGCTGCCGGATCGTATATTTCCGCCTCGGCCCGGTAACCCCGGCTGTATTCCCCGCTCACAACGATGACGGTCCCGTCCTTCAGCCGGCTCGCGCAGTGAAGTCCGCGGGTATCACGCAAAGCGCCGGTTACGCTCCAGACGCCCGTGGCAGGATCGAACAGCTCCGCACTATCGAGATAATCTTCTCCCTGCTTGCCACCCGCTGCCAGCACCGTGCCGTTTCCCAGCAACGTTGCGCTGAAATAATAGCGGCCCTCCGCCAGGGAGCCGGCCGGGATCCATCTTCCCGATTTCGGATCGTAGAGCTCCGCGCCGGCTACGGTTGAGCCGTCGTCCTGACCGCCCGCCACGAGAACCGAACCATTTTCCAGGAGTACGGCGCAGTGAAAACCTCGGGCGTGGGCCATGGAAACGGTCGCGGTCCACGTCTCCTTCTCCGGATCGAATATCCGTGCGTCGGCCACGTAACCATCAGCGCTGTTGCCGCCCGCAACCAGAACCCTACCGTCCCGGAGGAGCGTGGCCGTGTGTTCATAGGTTCCCACATCCAGTGATGCCGTGTATGTCCAGGTCCCGGTTGTGGGGTCGAAAATTTCCACGCTGGCGAGGTTGTGATCGACGGTTCCATAACCGCCTGCGACCAACACCCTGCCGTCCTGAAGCAGGGTGGCGGTGTGATGACTGCGGGCGGTGAGAAGAGGCTTCGTATATGCCCAGACGCCGGCTTTGGTATCGTAAACCTCCACCGAGCCTACGACCTCGCCGTCATAGCCACCCACGACCAGCACCCTGCCGTCCGAAAGCAAAGTGCCTGTGTGCGCGTCACGGGCATGATTGAGGCTTTCGGTTGTCGTCCATGCCGGTACGGTATCACTATCGCCGATTGTAACCCATCCCGAAAACGGTAGCAGACAGGACATGAGTACGCCCATCAGATGCAGCTTGCACTGGCACACAATAAACCTCCTTTTTATTCAAGGCGGTTTCAGTCCGTTTGGCTGAAACCGTCCTTACCCGATATCCTGAAGTTGAAGTATTTTACCTTTTTCTGGAAAACCCAACCGAACTCGATCTTCGCCTGCAGGGTAATTACGGGTATGGGATCGGCTATGGTACCCACGTTCGTACCGTCAGTAACAATGGAAGAACCCTTGATGTACACGGGCCAGTCCGCTCCCGCACGGTAAAACTTCACATACACGCTGGGCACGTACCAGCCGCCCTCCGATTGATGTTTCGCTCCATAGGAACCAGCAATACTGAAATCGGCATAGGCAAGCTCCCAGCTCTTTATGAGGGAGTCGCGGACGGAAATCTTGTACTTGTAGGACTCCGACTCCACGGCTCCATAATAGTGGAACAAATCCTGGTCGTCCGTTCGCAATAATGTGGTGGACGCCTCGCTGATATCAACCACGGCTTCGTTATCCTTTATAATATCCCAGACGAATTGTGCGATTTTCACTCCCGCTTCCGCGAGCTTGGCGATGTCACCGGGGCTGATCGTGCCGCTTCCGGATTCGCCGTTTCGTAGATCCATAAGACCGGCCGCGGTGCCCGGTAAATACTGGGAGGTTTGTGTCAGCGATGCCAGGAAATCGGACATACTCGTATCACCCGTGGAGTTGATGTATTGGGCCATTTCATGGTAGAACTCGTGGAAATCCAGCCCTTCCGTGTGCATCAGGTCGATAAGCTCTGACAGGGTGTAGCCCGCCTCCTGGAGGTTATCGATAAAATCATCCAGGGTCATATTCATGGCTACAAGCACGTCAACGAGTTGCATGATGTCATCATTATCCGCTGCATCGAGCTTTTCGGCCATCGACTCCATCAAAGTCACGAAATCACCAAGCGTCATTGCGGAGTCTTCGTATAACTGAAGAAAAAGGTCATGGTCTATGTTGATCTTTTCCAATAAATCCGACATATCGTCAACGTTGGCACCAAGGTCCGCCAGGCCGTTTATGTACTCGTCCCACTCCGATTGAAAAAAGGCTTCGATGTCCCCGGGGCCCATCACTTCGCCAAAAGCCTGAACACGCATCAGATTCCCGCTCACGAAGGACACCTCTTCCTCATCAAGCATTATCGTTGTTACATAGTCGCAGCCTGAGCAGTCCTGATCGCTCACATCACCGTCACTGGTGACACCATAGAATTTGAACTCCTGCGTGTATAACGTTGTTTCGTCGTCGTCCGTAACGGTCATGCTCAAAACGTCCCCTGGTTTCGGATCGTATGTTCTGCCGTCACCGCAATTTTGAAGAACCAGGGCCGTCGTGCATACCACGGCAAGAAAAAAACACAATGAAAACACCCTTTTTCTCTTATGCGTAATCATAACCTCCCCCTTTATATAAAACATTTTGTTTCAAGCGCTTGTTCGTATTATGTAGATCCCATTTATAAATGGTTGATTGATCGAAAGAATATAGATCAAGGATACAACCACCAATTGGGCTATCCATATATATTGAACAGCATACGTAATGAACTTTAC
>CAYWUT010000109.1:0-11975 GCA_964460545.1 uncultured Spirochaetota bacterium | reverse complement strand
ATTATATCGGCATCTTCCACGGGAGAGCTCCCACTTCCCGTCACATTCAGGGTAGAATACATTGAGCCTTCCATAATGGCGAGGAAGTGGTATTTCTGATAGATACTGGCCTTTCCGAGTTGGGCGCGTTCAATCTCGGTAAGAATATCGAAGTCGCCCTCCAGAATTTCACCGCTGTCCACTGACGGCTCTTTCTTCTCTCTCTTCGGTTTTTTCTCCCGTTCGACCCTGAAATGAGTCTCCCAGGGACCGTATACATAGCCGTCCCTGTCTTTTTCCACCCTCAGAGTATAGGATTCGCCCATATAGAGTTCCACGGTCGTGCTGAAAACCCCCTTACCGTCCGTTTTACCCAGGAACCGCTGGTTCAGGTATACGTCTCCATCCGGAAGAACATTCCTGTCGATTCGGTAAGCCTCGACCTTCAGGGGGGCCTGTACCAGAAGCTCTTCTTCCCTTAAATTGTCGTTGAAATGGAGATAAACGACGAGAAAGGTCAGGGCAAATGAAAAAACCACTAAGATATAAACGTTGAACCTGTTCAATGGACCAGTTACACCCCATGCTTCAATGAAGCGGATTTCTACGGGACAATGCCTTCCAGCCCGTAACCGTCAAAATCATATTCCCTCGTTATGATGGAGGCTGAATGTTTACATCTCCCCCGGACTCGGTGAATTCCCCCTCGTCTCCGCCCTTAAGGGGAATGCCGGCACCGGTTTCTATTCTTTCAAGCGCCACTGCACCGACATCCCTGCGCAGTCCCTCTTTAAGCGATACGGTAAAATGGGTCGCGTAGAAACCTTCCAGCGTGACCTTGACCAGATAGCTTCCAGGGTCGAAGTCCAATCTGAATTCACCGTTCTCATCCGTGTGCAGCTCGTGTTTGTTCACCCCTCCGCCGAGTGCGGTCACGGTCAAGAGTATTCTGTCCTTTTCCTGCATCGCCAGCTCGTTTCCGTCACTGTCGACCGGGATGACATGCCCCGTGACAGAGGGCGGGCCCCTGTGCTTTTCGGGTCCCGGCCCGGGAGTATCATCCATTTTTTCAGGTGTCGCACAGGAGCACAGGAATAGAACCGCTCCGGCAAGTGGAAGAAGTGGAATAAATATCTTTTTATTTCTTTTCATATGCCCTCTCAAACGCCTCCTTATTTTCTCGTTAAATTTCCCCATCTCTCCATTCGAGCTCAGTCCATCCTGTATTTTAGGACAAAGAAATCCTTTTCCAGATCGTACAGGTACAGGTATGAATTATCCGTTACAAAGTATACGTATCCGTTTATATGTGCGGGCGGGAGACGGGGGTAATTGCTTACCGTGTAGTACGTATCCGAAATAAGTCTGATACGGTCCTCTTCGGAGAGAGGTTTTATTCCCTCGACCATGTTGTCGAAAAGCATCTCCTTGTAAAGGAAAAAGGACCGCTCGCGGTAATCGAAAAGTATGGCGCCGGTCCCGGCATCAATGGAAATGAAGTCGGGTGTAAAGATGAAAATGCTGTCTTTCCCGGAAAAGTAATTAAAATTGAACTCCACGTTGCCGTAGTTCTTCACATACCTGAGCTCTCCCGAACTCCGTTCAAGACAGACGATTTCTCCCTTGGCAAGGAAGAGGATTATCTCGTCCTCGACCACAAGAAAATCACGCGTAAGCGCGTCACCGATATAGGAAGTCCACACAACCTCGCCCGAATGAACATCGAGCGCGTAGAAAGTATTGTCCCAAGACCCGAAATAGATGTACTCGTCCTTCAGTACCGGGGTAACGGTTACTATGCCTTTCGCATTGAAGGACCATACCGTATTCCCGGTCCTTCCGTCATAAGCCGTTATTTTCCCGTTTTTATAGGGAACGATTCCCAGATGATCGAAAATGATTACACCCGCGTTTATACTCCCCTCTCCGGAGTGGGTATAGACTATTTCACCGCTTGCACGTTCAATTATGTAAATGACGCCGCTGAGCGTGGGGACGATGAGATACTCGTCATAAACGAGTGGCTCTCCCCTTATCTCCCGGTCCAGAACCTGTTTCCACCGCAGCGTTCCCTCGACCAGGTCGATGGAGTAGAGCCTGTTGTAAATATCGTAGAAATAGACGTCCCGCTCGTCCCGGGTATAGGGGTTGAGGAGGTCCCCGCCGATAAAAATACGCCACACGGCCCGTCCCGCCTGGATGGAAAAGGAGTAGAGGAAGCCGTTGTGAACAAAGGGGAAGAAAATTCCGCCGGGAGGTTTTTCTCCGATAATCTCGATTTCATATGCCGGGAAGAGGTCCTCTTCGTCCTCACCTTCCGGGAAGATGGTTTCCGGTTCAGCCTCATCATCCGGCGTGATACCGGTACCGGGTTCCGCGGGGAGGTCCTCTTCCGGAGCGGGCGAAATTTCCGTTGTTTCGGGTTGTTGTAATTGGTCTACCGCGCTCAGGCGAGGTGGAACAATGAGCAGTAGCGCGAGGAAGATAAGTCGGGTGTGGAGTGAATCATTATACTTCATAGGCAGCTGAATTACTCTGTAGGTTTTTATACCCGGTAATCAGAACGCACGCAAGCATCCTCTCTTCTTTTCAGCCTTTTTCTCCAGCCTCTCCCTATCACCCTCCCATATATACTTTTCCTCTATCGATCTATACCGGTCCTGAATATTCTCGTAGAGTTGGTCGGCTTCTTCAGTCGGTTCCTCCATACCCGTATATATCCGCTGGGCCATGTCAGAGAGACCGACGGCGGAAAGGGCCAGGAACCGAATATTGACGAGAGAGTGGTACGCGCGTTTGCTTTCCGTCCCCGCCATTCTGGAGTAGGAGGCGGCTTTTTCCTCATCACCCTCTCCCGCATGCTTGTCCCGTAGTGCAAGGTACTCATCCTTCTTTTTAAGCGAATCCGCACGGGTTTGCTCATATTCGGCTATACGGCTGGAAATGTCCTCCATCTTTGTGAGTATCCGTGTCAGCAGCTCAACCTCGTTTCCCTTTACCGCTTCCTTTGATGTATCGAACCACGCGTCCCAGTCAATGACCTTTGTCATAACATCGAATTTTTCCGCTGGTTCATCACCGAAGCGGACCTCCGTTCCCTCTCCGACTCCGAGGACGAGCTCCTCTGTATCTCCCTGAACAGCAACACTTCCCTCCTCCATGAGAACGATTGTCGAGCCGTCATACCCGGAGCCGACCTCGAATTCCGTCCCACGAATCGCGAGGTTAACGGCCTGAGTCTGAATATCGGGCTCCTCCTGCTTCGATTTACCGAGCTTGAACTTCATTCGTCCCAGAAAGAGCATAAATGCCGATTTCCTCTTCGCATTTTCATATTTCTCTGATACTGTGAAACTGGTGTTTTCGAGTATATGAATCTCGCCGTCGCCGTCAAGAAGTATTGTCTCGCCGCCCGGCCCGGTCTGCACCCTGTCGCCGGAGATGAGCGTCATTCCGGGATTCAGCTCTTCCCATTCGCTCTTGAGATGAGTGTACCGTACATCACCCAGCACCCAGTCGACCTCGACACCGGTAAGGACCACCGGAGTGATGAGAATAGCGGAGAAAATGACTACAAGCAGGAATTTGCGCACCATTACCTCCTTTTAAACTGAAGGGTCAGCTCAGCAATAGTATAATAAATGAGTATACCACTCGCAAGGAAAAGAAAGTGAGCCGAAGACACCTGAATAAATCGTGTTGAAATATTTTTAATCGTTGCTTTATAATTAAGTCGACCGGGGATCCGGGCCCGGCGGTATTATACGCGCTCAGGAAGGTTAATAGATGGGAAAAACTGCATCCATGCGGTGGTACGACAAGACCCCCGAATTAAGCGGATACATCGACTATTTAAGGGATGTCGAACCCGATCGGCGCGATAAAATTATCGGCGATCTCAAGGGCCTCATCAGCGACGGCCTTATCGATGACAACGTCCTCGAGTTTCCCCTTACCACGAAACGCAGGTGGTACGACAGCGACCCCTATGCGTGGCTCGTGATCAATGCACTGAAGTACGCTGACGATGAGCTTATTAACCGCGTCATCGGCTATTTCAGAGAAGAGAAATCCGGCGGTTGATTTTTATATGAAAGGAACCCGCACATACGTTCAACCTCCTGTGCGGGCCCCTTATGAATTACCGTGCCGTCCAAAATACTACTGATACCGCTTGAGGCCGTTCTCGAACGCATTCAGGTGGTTCTCGGAAGCCGACTTCAGCCGCTCGAATACACTTCGCACGTCATCGGGAATGTCCGCCGCAAGGAACGACTCGTACATGGCAATGTTGTTAATTTCCGCTTCCACCCCTATCTCCAGGGCGGTTTTCAGATTGTCCGGTACGTGCACATACTCCCCCGCCCTGTCTTCGGGAACGTCAAACCCGTATGATTCGAAGAGCGGCACGAGGAGCCCGATGTGTGTCTCCTCGGATTTTATTATATTCGAAAAGGGTCTTACCGGGCCATGCCTGTCGATGATGGCCTCATACTCGGCCCGCGCGAGATACTCGTCCTGAATCGCGTATGTCATCATATCCCGGAGGTCGGGATTTTGATTCATTCGCGCCGCGCCGGCCCCGAAATCGTTTTGTGAAAAAACCGCACCTGAAACGAACGCCAGCAATAGGATTACCGGAACCGCTTTCCATATTCGTCTCATTTTATCAATCCTCCGTATAAGTATTTATGCATATATTAATAATACGGTACTGTGCGTCTTATATGCGGGCAATGTGAATTTAAAGTGAAGTTTCTTTCGGAAATTATTGTGCAAAGAAGTGTCAAGGAAACGCCCGGTGCTATCGCTGCACCCTGCCGGACAGGTTGCCCTTGACCAGCCGCATGACCTCGTCCACGGATATGAGGGGCAGGTCTCCGGGGATTGAGTGCTTGAGGCAGGAGGCTGCCGCCGCGAACTCGAGCGCGTCCCGGTCCGAGGGGAGTTCGTTCAGGCCGTATATGAGCCCCGCGGAGAAGGTGTCTCCGGCTCCGACCCGGTCTACGATATCGCGTATCTCGTATTTCCGTGATACGAGAAATTCCTCCCCGTTGTCGAGTACGGCCGACCAACTGTTGTAATCAGCGGATATACTCTCCCGAAGGGTCACCGCCACCTTTTTCAGATCCGGGAATTGTTTACGAACCTTGTCCGTTATGCTCCGGTACATGCGGGGATCGAGCGTGCCGCTCTCCACGTCGATATCCGCGGTGATCTCGAGGGACTTCTGGAAATCCTCCTCGTTCCCGACCGCGATATCCGCATATCCGACGATTTCCGACATCACCGCGGCCGGCTTTTTCCCGTACTTCCACAGCTTCTTTCTGTAATTAATATCGCAGGAAACCGTCAGCCCCGTTTCTTTTGCGGTTTTCACCGCATTGAGAGAGAGAGCGGCTGCATTCCCGGATACGGCAGGTGTTATACCCGATATGTGAAACCACGAGCCGTTCTTGAAAACGGCTTTCCAGTCGACCGCTGTCGCCTCCGCCACGGCCAGGGCCGAACGGGCCCTGTCGTATATGACGAGGGAGGGGCGCTGGTTCGCTCCCTTTTCGAGAAAATAGATCCCCATCCTCGAATCGTCCGGCCCGGACCGGACGATATGGAGTGTATCAACGCCGTGTTTTCTCAGCTCCGCGACACAAGCGTCCGCTATGAGATTATCGGGCAGTACCGTTACAAACGCCGTATCAAGCCCGAGGTGCGCGAGGCCCACCGCCACGTTCGCCTCGCCTCCACCAAACGTCGCCCCGAGGAGCGGACTCTGCAGGAACCGCTCCGAACCCGGGGGCTGTAGACGGAGCATGATCTCGCCGAACGTTACGCATCGCTTCATGGGTACTCCTCCTGAACGGACTGCACCCCCATTGTACCACCCCGCTTATCAACTGTAAATTTTTAATGACGGCGGCGACGGGGATGGATCGGAGTATACGGAGCATGCCCCCGGTTTGCCGTTTTACTTGCTCTTGATTTCGTTTTCATGAAAAATGTCGACGACGCTCCACACAGCCGTATATACCACATGTCGACGGCGCGACATGTCAAGAGTCTATGTCGATATAATTGTATTTCATAGACATATAATAAAACGACATGAATTGCTACCATTGAAACATGCCTCATTTTATTTGTCTCGATTAATTATACGGAAGACCTTGAAGATTACTTTTAAGGTGAGGAAAGTTACGGCTCTTTTAGGTTACGCAGGTACTTTTCGAACTCCTCTTTCGAGACAAATGACTTCTGCGTACCGATGCTGAGGGTCGAAAGCGCGGCATAGAGACCTGCGCCGCCCTTTCTCTATAAAAGAGACCATAAAAATTACAAGCATATCATGATCGTGCCGAAGGAGCATGCCGTGGACGACGTGCAAACCCCCGGCGGGGTATTATTCTTTTACCACTCGCGCTGCCAAACCGCTCAATCGCTGAGCGACGAGGGCTGGTGGAGAAAAAACAGGGCGTTGACCCAGCCTGAATCCGTATTTACCTGTATATCGTCACACAGCCAGTTGTAATTGCCGATATCCTCTCCCTCGGCCGTGAGCGTCCATACCGTTCTGTAAAGTCCGGACGTACCGTCAAGCAGGTTCCCCAGTGTACCGAACAGGGAGACGAGCTGACGCGCGTCCAATGTATACATGAGGCACCCGTCCGTGCGCACGGCTATTTCTCCGAGCACCGCCTCGTCCACACCCGCGCTCAGTCCCACGGTAAAGACCTTCACCCCCGTGTTTTCAAAATCCGAGGCTATGGTGTCGATGGTCGCGCTGCTCGCGGTGTCTGCACCGTCCGTGAAAACGACCACCGCCTTGTTTTCGTTCATTCCGTTATTGTACGTGTAATCCATCATGGTAAGGATGGAATCGTAGAGTGGCGTGCCCCCGCTCTCCTGGTCCGAGAGGTCCTCCAGTGTACTGAAATAGCTGCTCCCGTAACTGGTGAAATTTCCCCAGTACGTGCACTCGTAAGGCAGGAGGCCGTTCGATGCAAATGCAGACAGAAGCACCTCGTCGTTCGATCCCACGGAATCGAAGAATACCTTCGCGGCCTGTATTCTGGAATCGTAGGGGTCCGTGGATATGATGCTTCCGCTCTGATCGAGGAGGAGCGCGGCCGAATAGGCGGTCGCGTTTCCCGGAGGCATATACTCGATTTCCAGCTGTTCGTAATCGAAGAAAATTCCGTCGCTCGAGGTTCCGTCCTCGATGGAAAAATCGGAAGCCGTCAAACCGGTGATTGTATTTCCCTCGCTGTCCACCACGAAAAGGTCCACCTCGAAGGTGAGCACGGAATCGGCGAGGCCCATTTTACGCACTTCCATCACACCCGCCGAAGGCAGGGATTCCGGGTAGAGTGTCGCCGTTACGTATTCAGTTGAGGAATCGACGGTCGCCTCCTCCACGGCGTCTTCAAAGCCGTCCTTCGAAAAATCGAGAATATAGGTCCCGTACTCCACGCTGATGAAGGAAAAGGAGCCTGTTGAATCGCTCGTCGTCGTTGAGACCGAAGTATACCCCTCATTCAGCTCCACGGTCACGTTTTCGAGATCTTCACCGAATTGGTCCTCCACGGTCCCGCTTATGGACCCCGTCCTGACCTCCGGTTCGTCGCCGGAATCGTCTTCACCTGAAGACCCGCCGTTCGTCGTATCCCCTGGGGAACCGCAGGATATCACGAGGCAGACCATGAAACAGACCGGAAAGTAAAACAAATATTTCACAAAGGAATGTTTGAATCTCTTTCGCATGGTTATCTCTCTTTCCGTTTTCAAGAAAATAAATCGATAGAGGGTGCCGTCAAATCAGCTGGAACGCGGCGCTCATCGGGGTAAGTGTATAGACCGAAATCCATTGATCGGTTATCTATAATAATAAATAAATCGTATGTAAAGCCATAAATATATAATCTTTGATATAAATAAAACGAATACCGGGTTCGAGTTTCAAGAATTATGTATAATGTAAAGCCCTCATATACTTATGACACACTATTTCCGGTTCCGGTTGACTTCAGTGATGAATGAAATAAAATGGAAATAATTATGATGTTTAAAAACTGACATAGGGGAATAAATTAAAACTTGAAGTTCACCCTAAATAATAAAATGATAATTTAATTCTTGTGCATGAAGTGGCGGGTATGATTCGTTTTTACAGGTACTTTTCGAACTCCTCTTTCGAGACGAATGACTTCTGCGTACCGGTGCTGAGGGTCGAAAGCGCGGCATAGAGGCCGGCGCGGGTCATGGACTGCCGGAGATCTCCGGTCAGAACATAGTGATACGCGAGGCTCCCGATATAGGCATCCCCCGCTCCCGTGGTGTCCTTCGTGTCCACCTCGAACGCGGGAACGTATTCCGTCCTGTCTCCGGTGGCGAGCATGGATCCCCGTTCACCGAGCGTCACGATAACGGTTCCGATCCCCTTATGGAGGAGAAGCTTCGCCGCCTGCTCGACCTGTTCGTCCGTTTCGGTGGGCATGCCCGTAATCGTCTCGAGCTCCGTTTCGTTGGGAATGAAGATATCAACCGTCTTTATACGCTCGAAATCGAGCGCGCGGCCGGGCGCGGGGTTCAGGATTACGGGGATGGACTTTTCATGTGCGAAGGATATGGTGTGGTATACCGTATCGACCGGGACCTCCAGCTGCAGGATGATGATGTCATAGCCCGCCAGCATCTCAGCCGCCCTGTCGATGTCGTCCTTTGCCAGGTACTCGTTCGCCCCTTTCACGATGAGTATATAGTTGTCGCCCTTTTCGTCCACGAATATGGGCGCGACGCCGTTGGATACGTCCTTCACCGGCTCCACAAAGGCCGTATCTATACCGAACGAGGCGAAGTTGTTCTTCACCTCTCTGCCGAAGATATCGCCACCCACCTTTGTCACCATACACACGTCAGCGCCCAGCATGGACGCGGCCACGGCCTGGTTGGCACCCTTCCCGCCGAATCCCATATCGAAGGAGGGCGCGTCTATGGTCTCGCCCTTTCTCGGCATCCTGTTAACGTTCGTTATGAGGTCTATCATGTTGGATCCGACAACGGCTATGCGCGGTTTCTCCGCCATACCGACACCCTCTACGTCTCTGTATAGTAATTATTACCGCCTATCCCTTTACGGCACCGAACGTCAGGCCCCGTACGATATAACGCTGCATGAATATCGCCAGCAGTATACCCGGAATCGCCGCAATCGAGGCCACTGCCAGCAGCTCGCCCCACGAGATTCCCGCGCTCCCTATGTAATCCTGCAATACGAGGGGCAGGGTCTGCACATTGCTCCGTGTAAAGATAGAGGAAAACATCAACTCGTTCCAGGAAAAGATAAACGCGAAAAGCGAAGCAACAGCGATACCCGATTTCGCGAGCGGAACCGCGATCTTGAAGAAAACGCGAAAACGGCTGTACCCGTCCACCATGACCGCCTGCTCCAGCTCGAGCGGGATATCCTCGAAGAATCCCTTCGTAATCCAGATACAGAAAGGCAAATCAAAGAAAAGATGGCTGATAAAAAGTACCAGGTAGGTATCGAGTATTCCCACCGTCTTGAATATGAAGAACAGCGGCAGCACACCGATAACGGGCGGCAGGAAAAGAATCGACAGTATGAAAAAGGATATCTGGTCTCCCCCCGGCTTATATCTCGCAAGCGAATAGGAAGCGGGAATGGCGATCATCATGGTGAGCAGCGTTACGACCACACTGATAAGAAGGCTGTCCTTGATCCCCTTGGTCAACCTCCCCTTCGCGGTAAAGCCCGTAGTAGTACCCGTCTTTTCACCGCCGAAGGCGCTTATGTAATTTTCCAGCGTCGGTTCCTTTGGAAAGAGCGAGGGCGCGACATCATAGAACTCGGACTGGGTTTTAAATGAACCTCCGAAAATGAATACGACCGGCAGCAGAAAAACAGCCAGGATAATGACAATCACACAATACCGTATCACCTTCATTATCGGCCTGGTCTTCTTAATGCTGCCTTCGGCCCGATTCGACTTAACCATGATGGATGCTCCTAGACGGCTTTTTTACCGGTTGTATACTTTAAGAACACGTTGGCAAGTATAACCATGAATATGACTTGGAGTACACCCGTGCACATCGCATACCCGATATCGAAATGTTTCATACCTATATAGTAGGTGAAAAGACTGAGCGATTCCGTTGCCACGCCCGGTCCCCCCTCCGTGATTATAAAAACAGGATCGAATATCTTAAAGATGAAAATCGTCCTCAGTAATATGATAAGGAGAAACATCGGTTTCAGCAGCGGAAGCGTGACCTTGAGAAACACCCTGAACGGAAATGCCCCGTCAACGTCCGCGGCTTCGTAAACCTGCTGCGGTATCGACTCCAGTCCCGCAAGAAGCACGAGCGCGACGAAGGGTGTCCACTGCCAGGTATCCACAATAAAAATAGAAAAAAGTCCCCAGAACCGGTTGGACTGTATCCAGAGCGGTCCTTTAATATTCAAAACGCTGAGATAATAGTTAACGAGTCCGAACTCATTATGAAGCAGCAGCCGCCAGGTGACGCCGATGACGACCGGGGCGATCAGAACGGGAATCAGGAGCAGTCCCACGACAAGTGAACGCATCCTGAAATTCTCCCGCAGCAGCAGCGCAATACCGAGTCCGAGGATCGACTGGACAAATATGCCAATGACCATCAGAATGATCGTATTCGAAAAGGCGTTCCAGAACCTGGAGTCACGTATGAGCATCCAGTAGTTTTTCAACCAGACGACCCGCGGCGGTGCCGGTACGGTCAGCTTCCAGGCCCGGAAGGAATTGATTATCATAAAAAACAGCGGTCCCACGGCGAGGAGAAGAAGAATGATAAACGCCGGAAGGACCATGGCATAGGCGACCTTCTTCCTCCCGTCCAGGAAGCCCTTCGGTTGCAGTAATTCGTCCGTTTTCCTCATGCTTCTTTTCATTTTACAAACCCTGCTCTTTCGTTATGGAACCTCAATAGCGACAGCATGATGTCCTCTGCCGGATAGTGCCCCGTTAATAAAGAGGCTCGATATCCGGATCCGTTATTATGGACTCCGGCCCGGGGGAGGCGGGCCGGATCCATCGTAAAACCGTTTCAGAAATGCTGTCCGTCGCGCCGGATGGCGCGCCGTCCAGCGGCCCGTTTAAAGAAGACCGAGCTCTTTCCATACAGCAGTCAGATTCTTCCAGATTTCCTGCTGCGTTTCCAGTCCGAGTGACTCGCTGGTTGCAGCCCATTCCTTGGCGCATTTGTCCAGCGCCCCCTTGACCGACACATCGCCCGCGAGCGCCGCCTGTATTGCAACAGCGAGTGAATCCATGTACTCCGCAGAGCCCGGAATACTCAGATCCGGGTAGCCGTTCTCCAGGGCGTCCTTGATGGCCTGCAGGTATATCTCGCAATCCTCGACCGGTACCTCGGTTCCCGCGAAATTGGACAGATAATCGGAAAGATACTCAGGTGCGTTGATATGCGAATACCGGAAAGGATCTTCCCCGGTTCTCGGGTCGAAGCAGAAATCAATGCTCTTATCCGCACTCATGTAGGAGATAACCCACATGGCTTCTTCCGGATGCTTGCATGTCTTGGGTATACACATCACCCTGCCGTACGGGAGCGGGTTCTTGAAGTAGAGCTCGCCGTCGATGATCGTTCCGGGTACATGCGACATACCGATCTTACCGGCAATCACCGACTGGTTCTTGTCCCAGCTGAACTTGAAGAGGTCCGTCCAGAGCAGCATGGAAGCGATATTGCCGCCGAGAAAGCTTCCCTTTATCTCGGAATAGCCGTAGGTGAGTATTCCCTCGGGCGCGTAATCCATGAGATATTTGATGTCTTCCAGGGCCTTCACCCCCGCATCGGAATTGATCATGGGCGTGAGGTTTTCATCGAAATAGACCCCGCCGTAAGAGGCGAAATGATCGATGAATTCATAGATGCACCAGAACCGCGAGAGCATCATACCTTTCCCGTAGAAATCCTTT
>CAYWUT010000108.1:0-12028 GCA_964460545.1 uncultured Spirochaetota bacterium | reverse complement strand
ATCAAACGGCCGCGCATCGTCCTTTACATACCTGGCACGCTCCCTTTATCATTAAGTAGCATCCACTTCGGTTTAATCATGAAGCAGGAAGGGGAAGCAGGTGCACACGCCTGACAGATGATCGGGCGTTCAATTCATCCAATGGAGGTGGATAATGAAAAAGGTGCTTATGATCGGGTTGGCCGCGGCTTTGATTCTCTTTTCATTAGGGGGGGTATATGCCGCGGATATGGACGACACGCTCAAGAAGATCGAAAAGAGCGGCAAGTTCGTGGTCGGAGTGCGCGATGCAGCGATACCCTTTGCCTACATCGACAGCAAAAACGAGAACGTCGGCTTCAGTGTCGACATGGCAAAGGAATTCCACAAGGCCATCGAAGCCAAGCTTGGAAAAGATATAAAGCTGCAGTTTAAAACCTCGACCCCGAAAACGAGGATTCCGCTCGTTGCCAACGGGACCATCGATATGGAGTGCGGGTCCACGACACACACGGTCGGCCGTGAAGATACGGTGGACTTCAGCATCACCGTGTTCCTTACAGGCACCCAGCTTCTCGTGAAGAAAGGCAGCGGAATCAAAACCGTGCAGGACCTTGCCGGCAAAAAGGTGGGAGCCGCGCAGGGGTCCACGAATGAAAAGGCGATCCGTGACCTGAACACAAGAGGCGTAATCAAACCCGAGGCAAAGCTGGTGGTCTACCAGGAACACTCACGAGGCTTCCTGGCCCTGCAGCAGGGCATGCTCGACGCGTACTGCACCGACGGCATACTGCTCTCCGGTATGAAGGCAAAGGCAAAAAATCCCGACGATTTTGAGCTCATCGGAGGTTTGCTTACCTATGATCCCTATGCATATATCGTTCGTGAAAACGACTCGAACTTTCGCGATTTCATAAACATTGAAATCATTAGCATGATAAAGGACGGCCGTTTCTACAAGCTCTACGACAAGTGGTTCGGTCCCGGCGGTGTGGTGCCCTACCCCATGACGGACGAGTTCAAGATACTGGTCGAGCTCCAGGCATGGCCCTGATAAGAACAGTAATACACGAATTCCTCAACTCCACATATGCCGCGGTCTGTATGCCGCGGCATATGTGCGATTGTAAACGATAACGGACATGTAACGTGACATATGAATTTCAGTGGTCGGTTCTCTGGCAGCAGCCCTACGGCAGGTGGATGCTGGAGGGTATCTGGACAACGGTCAGGCTCGGTATACTCTGCTGGCTCTTCGCCCTTGCGCTGGGAGTCATCATCGGCACGCTCAGGAATTCCAGGTGGAAACCCTTGCGGGTCCTGTCCTCGGCTTATACGGAGTTTTTTCGGAACATTCCCCTCCTGGTTCAGCTTTTTTTCTGGTATTACGCAGCACCGAGGGTTCTGCCGAAGAACCTGGCCCAGTTCCTCTATCATGACATCAACAACGTGGAATTCTGGGTTGTCGTCATAGGCCTCTCCATTTACACATCCTCTCGTGTTGCGGAACAGATTCGGTCGGGGCTCAGGGCAATCCCGCGCGAACAGTACCACGCGGCCTTGAGCTCCGGCCTGAGCCATTTCCAGATGTACCGCTTCGTGATCCTGCCTATTGCTATCCGGCTCACCATTCCGCCGCTCACCACGGAATTCCTTACAACGTTCAAGAACACGGCGCTGGCCATGACCGTGGGCGTTCTCGAAACGACATTCATGAGCCAGCAGATAGAAGCGTATACCTTTCATGGACTCGAGGCCACGACCGGCGCCTCGATCGTTTATTTTATCATTACCATGCTCGTCATGTTGCTGATGAACCTCGTTGAAAAGAAACTCACCATACCGGGGTTCATTGTCAGAAAGAGATAGATAATCATGGGTGAATTCGATCTGAGTGTAATCGCGGCCAACTTTGGCTTTCTCATGCGCGGCCTCTTTACCACCTTCCAGCTCGCGGTGGTCGCGATTACGGGCGGACTGCTTCTGGGGATCGTAGTGGGCTTTGGAAGGCTCAGCACCCATAAAATTATCTTTTACCCGGCTACCGCCTTTGTCTACTTTTTGAGGAGCCTTCCCGTCATACTCGTCATTTTCTGGTTCTACTTTCTCATTCCCGTTATCGTGGGCAGGCCGCTCGTCGATTTCCTCTCAGCTTCGATCGCCTTCATCGTCTTTGAAGCGGCACACTTTGCCGAGATCATACGTGCCGGTATACAGTCGATTCCGCAGGGCCAGGTCAAGGCAGCCTATTCAACAGGTCTCAACTATCGCCAGGCCATGGCGTCCGTCATTCTTCCCCAGGCGGTGAGGAATATGGCGCCTTCCCTGCTTACACAGTCCGTCGTGATACTGCAGGACACGTCGCTTGCATTCGTAATCGGTCTCAACGAATTTCTCCGGGCGGCGACCGTAGTCGATGCGCGCGAGTTTCGCAGCCTGGAGCTGTATACATTCGCGGGCATCGTCTATTTCATTATCTGTTTCTCTATGAGCTCGCTCGTAAAACGATGGGAAACACGCAGGAGGATGAACATATGATAGAAATAAAGAACCTCTCCAAGTGGTATGGACATTTCAAGGTGCTCGACGATATAAACGAGACAATAAACCGGAACCAGGTGATAGTCATCTGCGGTCCGTCGGGATCCGGTAAAAGTACGCTCCTCCAGTGCCTCAACGGCCTGGAAAAATTCCAGGAAGGCGATGTGTTCATAGACGGCGTCTCGCTGAAAAACCCGAAAACCAACCTTAACCGGATCAGGCAGAATATCGGGAAGGTGTTTCAGAAATTCGAGCTGTACCCTCACCTCACCGCCCTCAATAACATCACCCTCGCACCCATTAAGGTTAAAAAACAGGACAAGGACAAGGCCCGGGAAAAGGCGATGAGCCTGCTCAGGCGTGTGGGAATCGAGGACCAGGCGCACAAGTATCCCGGAAATCTCTCGGGCGGCCAGCAGCAGCGGGTTGCCATTGCCAGGGCCCTTGCAATGGATCCCGAGATAATCCTCTTCGATGAGCCGACGAGCGCTCTGGATCCGGAGATGATTCAGGAGGTACTTGACGTCATGATAGACCTCGCCAATTCCGGAATGACCATGGTTGTCGTATCGCATGAAATGAGCTTCGCAAAGGAGGTCGCGGACGAGATCATATTCATGGACGAGGGCAGGATAATTGAACGAGCAACGGACAGGGCTTTCTTTGAAAAACCCCAGACCGAACGGGCGAAAAGCTTTATCGACAAGATAAGGGGAAGTGAGGGACGGCAGAGAACGAACATAACGGCAAGCTGACAAAGCCTCGATTGAGATCCGTTTTCACACCCTTGCCACACCGGTCGATACGCGTCCCTGAAAGAGGACTATAATATGAAGGAACAGAAGACCATCGGAATACTGGGCGGAATGGGCCCGGAAGCGACTGTCGAGCTCTTCAGGGAGATCGTCCGGCGTACACCGGCCCGCAGCGAACAGGAGCACCTTCACATCATCATCGACAACAACCCGAAAATACCGTCCAGAACGGAAGCTATCGCAGGGAAGGGAGCGGATCCCGTTCCCATGATGGCCGAAAGCGGCCGAGCGCTCTCCGCGGCCGGAGCCGACTTCATATGCATTCCCTGCGTCACCGCGCACTACTTTCTTCCCGCGCTGCTGGCCCTGCTTCCCGTACCCGTACTGTCGATTGTGGATGAGACCCTGCGATTTATCGGTGTACAGCGACCGCGCATGGACTCGGCGGGCCTCCTTGGTACGAGTGCCCTCCTGTCGACCTCACTTCTGCAGGAAGCGCTCGAGCATGCGGGAATCTCCGCCGTGTTTCCCGACGCAGCCGGACAAAAGCGGGTGCAGGCCGCAATAAACGCAGTCAAGGATCACCAGGAGGGAAGAGAAAGAAGCGAGGCCGCTGACGATATACTGCGGGCGGCGCGGGACCTCATCAAAAACGGGGCGGGCTGCATTATCGCCGCCTGTACCGAAATACCCCTCGTCCTTGATGAATCGGATATTTCCGTCCCCTATTTCGACACTTTGAAAATACTGGCGGCAGCGGCGGTGCGTGAGGCTTTTCCTGTTGATCCACCCCGTTGATCCGTCGCCCTGTTATTATGCGGTAAACCATCCATTCCATAAACCTGAAATCCGGCGTACCCCCACTATTAATTACCTTTTTATGTGTTTTTATATAAATTGTACTCATCGCCGTATTTCAGATGGAATCAGACGGCCGGAGAGGCCGATTCAGGGATAAAAAGACGGGAAAAAGGAGGCTGGATATGAACGTGATGGATCTCTTCGATTTAACCGGTCAAAAGGCCATTGTAACGGGCGCAGCCCGGGGACTTGGAGAACAGATGGCAATTGCGCTTGCGGAAGCGGGTGCCGATGTCGCGCTGGCGGACAAAAACCTGAAAAATGCGGAAGAGGCGGCGCAGTCCATAGTTAAAACCGGCAGGACCGCCATGGCACTGAAGGTGGATGTTACCGATGAACAGGAAGTCGAAGCCATGGTGGCGGATGTAAAGAAGAAGTTCGGTAAGATAGATATCATGATAAACAATGCGGGGATCGCAACGGTATCTCCGGCCGAGGACCTTCCAAAGGAGGACTGGGACAGTGTGCTGGACGTCAATCTGACGGGTGTTTTCCTCTGCGCCCGTGCCGCCGGCAGGGAGATGATAAAACAGAAAAGCGGTAACATCATAAACACGGCTTCCGCGGCCAGTTTCATCGTGCCGTGGCCGCAGACGCATGTCCACTATAACGCGACCAAGGGCGGAGTCGTGATGCTGACCAAAACACTGGCCGTTGAATGGTCGAAATACAATATCAGGGTCAATGCCATTGCTCCTTTCACGATGAAAACACCGATGGTCGTGGATTCCCGGATATACGAAAAAAGCCTCAAAACGTGGCAGGAACGATGCCCGATGCACAGGATCGGAGAGCCGTGGGAGATCAAGGGGGTTACAGTTTTCCTCTCTTCGAACGCATCCACCTATATAACCGGCTCGACCATACTGGTTGACGGCGGATACCTAGCCTGGTAGGGACGAGGTTCATTCAAAGACCCGCGGTCTTTGAGCTGCGGCTTTTATTTTAACGACAGTATGACCTTGGTGGGTTTCTCGTTCCTTACGTAATCGAATGCGCTCCCGTATTCGTTCCAGTCGATTACGGCGCTCACCCACTTTTCCAGATCCACCCTGCCCTCCTCGATGTACGAGACCAGCTCGTCGTGTACCGCCCCCTCCTCGATCCTGGTCCTGAAAACCCTCGGGTCATCGGTATAATCCTCCGCATAGGGAGCATCGTCCGGAGGCATGCCGTAGAGATTGATCTTCCCCTCCGGGCCCGTGATCTTCAGGCAGCGTGCAAGCGCATCGTTCGAGCCCACCGCTTCAATCGTCCTGTCGAACCCTCCGCCCATGAGAATGCCGAGCGCCTCCCCGGGAAAAACGTCGCCTGTTACGTAGAGGTCCGCGCCGAGACTCAAAAATCGTTCCTCCCACTTCGGCCTGCGCCCGAATACCGCCACCGGGGAGATGCCCAGTATTTTCGCCCACATCACCATTGCCTGAGCCGCGGGGCCCGTGCCGACCACGGCCAGGGAATGTCCGGGCCGGACACCCGTTGCCCTTATACAGAACAGGTTTTCCTTCAGCATGATCATGCAGGCCGCGTACGCGGGATCGATATATTCCGGAACCACCTGCTGCGGATGGGGGAAGGAACCGTAATCCGTACCGTCCCGTGCCCAAACATCGGTCACGACTGCCTTTTCCGAGAAACCGCCGAACCTGCTCGAACCGCCGGGTATGGTTATGTCTTTATCGTATAACCGGGCGCGCAGAACCGTATCGCCCGTCCTGAAATGCTTTACTCCCTTTCCCGTTTTCACGACCTTTCCCGAAGACTCGTGCCCCAGGAGAATGGGAAAGGTCCCCTGTTTCAGACGTCCCTCGATAATCTTCAAATCCGTGCTGTTGCATATACCGCATCCGTAAACCTCGACCAGGGCGTCATACTCGCCCAGGACGGGCTCGTCCATCTCCAGTATGGCAAGCTCGTTCTTCGCCGTGACCCAGAGTCCCTTCACGGTGCGCTCCTCATGCGTTCGATACGCGCTTCATCTACCACGCCTAAATCCCGTAAAGACTGCCTATGTGCCCCGGACCCCGGTAGTTGCTGTTAAAGGGCAGCTTGTACGGTTCTTCATAGGGACGAAAGGGAACCATCCCCGCGATCTTCCCGATTTCCGATAGAACGGAGTCTGAAAGCGGGCCCCGCTCCTCCGCCTGAAGGTCCTGTTTTAATTCAGAAAGACCGTTCACCCCGACCAGGACCGCGGCTATGTCGTCGTTCGAGAGTATGTAGCGCAGGCCGAGCTCCGCGATGGGAATCCGAAGGTCCCGAATCAGCGCGTAGAGCTTTTTAAACTGCCGTCTCCTGGGCGGGGACAGCCAGTCCGCGCCGTTCTCGATCTCGTCCGTATAGAGACGGGCAAGTGCGCCGTGCTGCAGGGGCGAGCCCGCGATAATGCCCATTCCCCTCTTCTTCGCCGCGGGAATTACCGAAAACAGGGCCTCCTGCCAGAGCAGGCTGTAGTTAAACGCGGTCAAAACAACGTCGTAATCGGTCCGTTCTATAAGAGAGGCCATTTCATAGGCCGTGGTGCCCGCAAGCCCCGTGAAACGGACGATCTTTTCGGCCTTCAGCCGGTCCAGCAGTTCCGTGACGGGCCCGTGGTACAGCATCCTGTCGGTAAACCAGTCATGATAACCGGGACGGTCGGGCTCGTGTATGAAGAGTATGTCAATGGAATCCCTGTTTAAAAGCCGCAGGCTCTCTTCAACGGACTGCCTCAGCGCACCGGAATCCCTCGGGTCGAAGGGCTCGGGCCTGTCTCCGAGCTTCGTTGAAACGACAAACGGCTCCTTCGCGTTATGGAGGGCGTATCCGAGGACCTTCTCGCTCTCGCCGTATGCCGGGGCCGTATCGAAGTAATTGATGCCGTTCTCCAGCGCGTGCCGCACAATGCGGGCCGCTTCCTCCCTCGATTCCGGGGTATCCTTTTTAAAGGGGGCCGCTCCCAGTGACAGCTCGCTCACCTCGAGGCCGGTCCTTCCCAGCTTCCTGTACCGCATACCCGGTGTTCTCCCGATTCGAATATCAGCGCCGTTTCTCGACCTCGTCGCGCGTGATCCTGACCCAGTTTATCACATTGTCCGGGTTGTGGCCGATCGTATGGTTGTCCTTCATGATGATCTCGAGTACGCAGCCCTTTGTCACGTCGAGCGTTTCGCGTATATATTTCCGCGCCGCGTCCTCATCGAGCTCCGGAACCGCCAGATAGGACGGGTTCGGTTTCCAGGAATAGATGTAGTTATTCTCCAGGTACTTACCCATCTTCCTTCTGTCGGCCCACGCGGAGACCGACAGGCGCCTCAGGTTCGGAGCGTTCTTGACCACATGCCACCGCTTGTCGAGCGGCTCGCAGCATCCGTAGCAGTTGAGCCCGAAACGCTCCATGACCGGCAGCTGGTATTGAAAAATAAACTCATCGAACATCTGCGGGGAGACGCCGACCGATTCCTGGCTCTCGCAATGCCCCCACATATCGGCCGCTCGCACACGGTCCTCCGAGATGTCCCTGCGGGGGATTTCGGTGCAGTACCCGATACCGCCCGATCCCACGTAACTGTCATTGTTGTTGAGGCAAAGGAGCCCGTTTTCTTCGAGATAGTCAAGCCTCTTTAAAAATCCCCTGCTCAGAAAACCCATCAGCTTGTGGAGCAGATCGGGTTTGTCGTACATGTAGATCATCATCTGCGTCAGGCCGATGAACCGTATCAGGTCGACGGTAAAACCGAAACTCCACCACCACGTTCCGCGCAGTCTCGTCTCGAGTATACCGCCGAAGACCTCCGTTGCGAGGTCGAGTGTTTCGAGCGTGGTCTTGTAATCGATCTGCAGCTCCGGGTAGCGCAGCCGCTCCACGTCCTCGACGGTCTCGACCGGTACGTTCCAGGTATACGCTCCTCCCCTGTCCCCGCCAATGTAATCGAGGGGAACGCCCCAGTCGCCGTCGCTGTAGGTATAGCCGATATAGAAAAAAGGTTCTATCGGCCTGTCGTCCCCCATCGACTCTCCCCAGAAAATCTCCCTTCGCAGGGCCACTTCCCATCGTCTGGCAAGGTCTCCCTCGCACACGACCATATCTTCCGTAACGATCTCGTTCCATCCGTTTTCCGGATCGCAGAGCACCACGACCCGGTCGGTTTCGAGCGCGTTGTGGGCGAACCACAGTGAGCGTTTTTCCTCCTCACTCTTGCGGGAGGAGAGCTCGCGGACACGCTCTCCCAGTGAGCGGAGTATGTCCCTGTCCTCTTTTTTAATGAAAACCTCGCCCTTCACCCCGCTGCAGTACCTCGGTACATCCTGAAACATGATGCCCTTCCACAGACCGGTGGGGTTGCAGTAGGGAAGTACGTTCCGTACGTTCTGCATGGTTTTTGATCCCTTCACTATGGATGTTTTTATAACGTTACATTACTTTATGGTAAAGCCGCCGTCCATGACGAGGTTCGCGCCCGTAATCAGGTTTGACGCGTCGCTGGCCAGGTACAGAACCGCTGCCGCAACCTCCTCGGGAAGACCGAAACGTCCGAGGGGGATCTGCTTTTTCAATTCCTCTCCCTCTTTCCCGCTCCAGACCTTCTTCGCGATCTCGGTAAGAAACGCGGTCGGAGAAATGGCGTTCACGTTGATGTTGTACTTTCCCCACTCAAGTGCCAGCACCTTCGTCATCTCGATAAGGCCCGCCTTGCTCACACAGTACGCGATGTGCTTATCCAGAGCAATAATGCCGGCCTGGGAGGCAATATTGATGATCTTGCCGCTCTTCCTCTCTATCATGTGTTTTCCGACGTATTGGGATACGAGGAAGGGGGCTTTCAGATTCACCGTTATCTGTTCGTCCCAGCTATCCTCCGGCATGTCCCGGGCGTTGTCCAGATCAACGACACCCGCGTTGTTGACCAGTATATCGATTCTGCCAAAACTTTTAAGCCCGGATTCAACGGCCCTCTGAATATCTTCCTTCTTTCGCAGATCGGCCTCTATGGGAAATCCCCTTCTTCCATATTCGGAAAGAGCCGCTGCCACGGCTTCCACCTTCTCTTTCTGTATATCGACCAGTATGACATCCGCGCCCTTGAACGCGAAGAGATGGGATACGGATTCGCCCAGACCCTGCGCTGCGCCCGTCACGAGCGCGATACGGTCCCTAATGGAGAAATCCGTGTCAAATAAATCGAATTTCATTACGCGCCTCCTTTTTGCGATTTTTATTTCTTAAAATTTACTTTATTGTATAACATCCGGTACAAAAGTAAAATACATGTTGAGGGAGCGGATCCGCAACATATATGGAATAAGCACGGCAGAGGGAGGTTTCATGGGTTCTTATGACGATTTAAAAAGGCTCTTCGAAGAGACGTCCGGGATCATCGAGAGCCCGGAGAATAAACGCAGGTTGGAAATGTGGCCTCTGCATTTTAAGCCGTCGGCCTATGAGCCGGGCCTGATTCCTCCCCTGGACCCGGCTTTGCGAGAAGAAAAACGGCCTCCCCTGAGCGCCGACTGGGACCGGATCAACTGGTCCAGGCTGCTGGGATTCGATATCGAGCGCTATTTCAAAGAGCCGCGTTATTATCTGAAGTGGACATTGAAGATCAACCTCTTCCGCTTCCGCAACTTCCCGGACGACACGCCCCTCACCTACACCATTCCCATTTTCCTGAGCGTGGCGATGGAGCCCAGCCTCTTCGGCGTGCCCGTTCTCTACTCGACCGAACACGAACCGCTTTTCACGAGCGAGGGAGCGGTGGTGCGCGAGTGGAAAGACCTGTCGAAGATCGACGTTCCCGATTTTTATAGAAGCGGGCTCATGCCGCTCGCCCACCGGTTTTACGAAGAGCTTCGGGAAATAGCGCCCGGGGAATGGCGGGTCGAGTTTCCCGTATGGCTGCGCGGCCCCTTCGGCGTTGCGTGCGGGATACGCAGTATGCAAAAGCTCCTTATTGACTTGATTGAAAATCCGTCCATGGTGCACGAGCTCATGGATCTCATAGTGGAATCGAGGAAGGATTATACGAACCGGCGAAGAAGGGTCATGGGCGAAGACGATATCGAGCACGGCTGCGCCGATAACTCGATGGCAAACGACGAGGTGTGCGTTCCCATCGTGTCTCCCCGCCTCTGCGAGGAGTTCATCCTCCCCTATGAGAAGACACTGGAAGAATTCCACGGGGGCATTCACTGGTGGCACAGTTGCGGGAACAAGACGCCGCTCGTCAAGGCTATACAGAGGACTTTCAACAGCGTGGACTTCATGGACTTCGCCCTGTGGTCGGACGATCTCTTTACCGCGGTACGAAACCTGAACGACGGGATTCCTTTTCACGTTCGTCCGCACGCGGGCGATATTCTTGAAAGAAACGAGGATATAGTACGGAACACGCTGGCCGGTATTTACACCATTTGCCGGGGAAGGAACTTCGCACTGCGGGTGGACGGGCTGCAGCCCCCGGAGCCGACCAGGGACCACGTCACCGCTATGCAGCGTTATCTAAGTGTGGCCCGCAGGCTCGGCGAGGAGTACTGTGAATACTGGGCCGCGAATCTCTGACTTCAGGGCGTGTATATGTGTGAGCCTTTCTTGTTCTCGACCAGATCTCCTTCGACATACTGGTGAATCATGGCAGAGATGAGGGTTTGGTATGGCATGCCTTTTTCCATGGCTTTTTTCTTGATGCCTTTCAGGTCATGATCGTATAGGCGAATTGTTACCCTCCGGTCTTTTCGAAAAGTGTTTTCAGCCATGGATTTGATCTTCTCCTTTTCCTTTTTCGAAGGTTTGGAGGTTTTCATCTTGCCTTTATCGTATGCGTCAAGAATGGCTTTTTCTTCTTTATTCAGTTTCATTTTTGCTCACCGCCTTCATTATAATCCTTGGTTGCTTTCCTGCTTGGGATGATTGTTTTTAGAAAGTAATACTCCTTCTCAATTACAAAAGGAACCAGATAGATGTACTCTTCGACAATCACGAAGTATATTTTCTGACCCGGATACTTCTTCTGGTCCGGGTGATCAGCTGTCTTCCATATGTCACCTTGCGAGAGATGGAAGACTATCTGTTCAAAAGAGATGTTCCTTTCCCTCTTTATCTCTTCGTTTTTCTCCGGGTTCCATTCGTATCTCATAGCAACACTGTACATCTAATGTATGCACATAGTCAATGATTATCTTGAAGGCTAACGTCCGCAGTCAGCCGCGAGCGAAGCGAGTCGGCTGCACTGCCTGGTTAGGCGAAATGGTAGACGATATCATCAAGGCTATCCTTTAGTCTCAAAAGCAACTTTAAGGAACTGTTGTTATAAACGGCCTCTTATCCCTTTTGCAAATAATCTGAGTTACATTGCGGCCCGACATTGCCACTGGAGGCAGGCTGCCACCTGGCTGAACCCATTGCCCTACCATATAGAAGTTCTTGAGACCCGGCAGGATCTGGCTCATGCGCATCGTCAATGTCTTGGTTGTTTCTATCCAGCCCTCGAAGCTGCCCCGCCAGTTGCCCGTGTAGCGTACCCAGGTTAAAGGTGTTGCTACATCGTGTATATCTACCTTGGCGGCTAATCCCGGGAAACGTCGGTCGAGTAGAGCAACCACTTTATCCGCTATCTGTTCCTTTTCTGCTTTGTAGCGCTCAGGGTCCTGCTTCAGCTTTTTCCAGTAATCATAGTCAGAGGCGAAATGAACTCTCACAAATGTCTTGCCCGCAGGTGCCAAGGTTGGATCAAAGGTGTAAAACTGTACACTCAGGCGGCTCCGTTCCTTCTCACCGATGACGACCGGCTCATCAAAGGGGAAGTCTATCCCCGTCACGGTTGACGGTACCTCCTCGAACGAACGGGCAACACCCAGTCCTACGTAGATTAACGGTGGAAAGAGAGCAAGTTTGTCATAGTAGCCCTGGATTTTGC
>CAYWUT010000107.1:0-12225 GCA_964460545.1 uncultured Spirochaetota bacterium | reverse complement strand
GGCGTCTATTCTCTATCTGAAGATCATAACCAGGAAAAAATTTGGAATAAACATTTGAGTATCGGCGGATTTGCCATCAGGGGCGGAAAAAAGGGATTTATAAGAACGATACTCGTCGTCTGCGCATTTGTTATCGTCGATGCCGCCGCCTGTTTAGTATTATTCACCTTTCTGAGCAGGCCCGGCGAGGAGACGGCTCCGGCAAAGGCCGGAATCGTGCTCTACGGCGGCATAAGGGCCCTTCCCGAGCTGGACCGGGAGACGATGAGGAGATTAAATAGGGCCTTCGGTCTCTACAGCGACGGTTCGATCGAATATCTGCTCTGCGCGGGCGGTAAACGGAGTCAAAAAGGATACTACGGCGCCCGCATCATGGCGGAGAAACTGCGCGCGCTCGGGGTTCCCCGGGAACGGATCTACCGGGAGGATGAATCAAACGACACCGTAAGCAACCTGGAAAATGCACTTGCAGTGGCGAACTCGCACGGCTGGGAGACCGTGCTCATTATCTCTTCGCCTCTGCATGTGTGGAGAATAAAGCGTATCATTTCATCGAACGGGTCGGCGAGTAGAGCGACTGAGCGAATCGCGATCGGGTACAGGGGATACTCCTATACGGACTGTACTCCCCGGTGCGGCATGCTCGAGATCTGGGGATACATGCACTACAGCGGGATCGCAGTCCTGGCGAGGAAAGCCCTTCCCGACAAGGCGTACCGTACCGTCATCGATATGCTTCGCAATTAGGGGGACCGGTTACTTGATCATGGATACCAATAAAGCCACATACGAAAACACCGCGTCAGTCGTCATGAACGATTATATCGACGGATTGGGCCTTATCAGGAGTCTCAGGTGCGACGAGCGTGTCAGGATCATTCTCGTGGGCCGGAGGAACTCGATAGCGAGCAGGTCGAAGTACCCGACTGAGCTGCGTCTTTTCGAGACCCCCGATGAACAGATCCGTATACTGGAAGAGCTGAACGAGCGGTTTCGCGTATGCGTCCCCTTCCCGGCCGGAGACAACTACTTCCGGCTGCTGGTTAAAAACAGGGAAAGACTAAACCGCTTTTCCATTCCCTGGGAAACCGTCGCGCTTTTGGAGAAGGACGAACAGATAAAAATCGCCCGTTCCGTGGGAATCAGGATACCCGAGTCCATTACCATGTCGTCGATGGATGAATCTGACCGCCTCGACCGGCTCGAGCTGCCCGTCATCATCAAGCCCCTGTCCCGTCCCGAGGGCGAGCGTGTATTCAAAGCTGAAATCGCCACATCGAAGGATGAGGTTTTTGGTCTGTGCAGGCGAAGCTTCGAAAGATCCATTCCGGTGATCATATCCGAATTCGTGGACGGCCCGGATTCCAGCCTCTATACCTACGGGGGATACGCCCGGAACGGCGATCCCGCCATCGAGTATACGGGCAGGAAGCTCATGCAGGTCCCGCACCTTCGGGGGGTGTGCGGTATGGGTGAGACCGTCGAAAACCCGATCCTGCTCGAGCAGGGAAGAAAATTCATAGCCCGTATAGGCTTTACCGGAATGTTTCAGGTTGAGATGAAGCTGTGTGCGAAAACCGGGGAATTCTACTATATCGAATTCAATCCGAGAAACTGGTTCTGGTCATATCTTGCCACGAGGGAGGGGATAAATATCCCGCTCTGCAGGTACTACTGCGAAACGGGCTTGTTACATGTGCAGAGAACCGAGGGGAAACCCCGCGCCCGTTCCCGGGTTTTCATCTGGGGAGATTCCGTACTCTATAACCTCTTCGTTCAAAGATGGGCGGGCGCCCTCGTAGTACTTCTGAAAAACCTGTTCAGACGAAAGGTGTGGGCCGTAATAGAGCGCGGCGACATGCGGCCCTTTGTGCGAAACATCCTCAACAATGCCCGTCTGCTCACAAAGGACGGGAGAAAGGCGATGCAGGCGCTTTCCGGAAGATAGAAAAATTTATAACCGGAGGTGTAACCATGTTTCTGAGCCACCTTCGACTGTTCGTTGAGCTCGCCCGGTGCAAAAACATATCGCAGGCCGCACGCGCGTGTAACATCAGCCAGCCGGCCGCAAGCATCAAGATACAGACCATCGAACGGCATTACGGTGTCCAGCTCTTCAGCAGGGCCAACCGGCGTTTCGAGCTGACCGTCGCGGGCGACATCTTTCTCGAAACCGCACGGAAGATACTGGAGCTTGACGACCACTTCAGGAACGAAATAAATATCGCAAACCGCGACCAGCGGGAAGTTCTGAAATTCGGAGCGAGCACGGGACCGGGAAATTACATACTCCCGCCGGTCATCTCGAAATTCCACGAGGAAAACCCCTCGGTTTACCTGCACATGATCGTGGGCGACACAGCTTCCATCCTCGAAAAAGTGAAACGGGGAGCGTTAAGCTTTGCTTTCATTGGAAGCAGGGGAGAGCAGCGGCTGACCTATGAGATCCTCCTCTACGACAGGATTCTGCTCTGCTCCAACGGTTCAGATAAATGGCCCTTTGAGATCGGTAAAGACGAGCTTTCAAACTACGATCTCTTTCTCGAGCAGAGAGGGTCGAGCTCGAGGCAGGTACTGGAGGCCTGGCTCGATGAAAACGGCATCAGTATATTTTCACTGCGCTGCATAGGAGAGCTCGGACTCCCGGACGCGCTGAAAAAGGTCGTACAGTTCGGAGAAGGACTCGCCTTTCTTCCCGAGACCCTGATACGGGACGAGCTCGAAAAGGGCGGGCTCAGGGAAGTCTTCATACGGGACATGCGGCCCCTTACCCGCCCCCTCTACCTCGCCTATAAGGATGAGAACATCCTGCCGGATGTGGTAAGGACCTTTATCAGTAGTTATTTAAATAAACTATAAAATTAATCTAATTTATTTATATATTATATTGGACAGACGCTTCTTCCTATTGTATCGTTTCCCCATAAACCCCATAAGGAGGATACGTTATGAAGAAGTACATCGCCGTTCTCACAGCGGTTTTTCTCATCGCTTCCATCTTTGTATTTGCCGGTTGGAAGCGGTCGAACAAGGTGGTCCTGGCAAAGCAGTTCGGTCTCGGATACGCGCCCATCATCGTCATGGAACAGAAAGGCCTTATAAACAAGTACTACAAGGACGCGAAGGTCGAATGGGTGCAGCTCGGCTCCGGAGGCGCCATCCGCGAGGCCATGGCCGCGGGACAGGTCGATATCGGCAGCATGGGAGTCCCCCCCTTCCTCATCGCGTGGGCCAAGGGGATCGACTTCAAGGTCATTTCAGCACTCTGCCGCATGCCGCTCGGCCTGCAGACCTATCATCCGGGCATTCGAACGCTCAGGGATATTGAGCCGGGCATGAAAATCGCCCTGCCCTCACCAGGAAGCATACAGCACATACTGCTCTCCATGGCGTGTGAGAAACAACTCGGTGACCCGAAAGCCCTGGACGGACAGATCGTGGCCATGGCCCATCCGGACGGTGCAAACGCACTCATAAATCAGGTCGAGATCGACGCCCACTTCACCTCACCCCCCTACATTTTCATGGAGCTCGAAAGCAAGAACATACACCAGGTTGTTGACGCGGAAAAGGACAGCTTCGGAGAGCCCTTTACCTTTCTCGTAACGGTCAGCACGAAAAAGTTCAAAGAGTCGAACCCCGAGCTTTTCGGGGCCGTGGGAAAGGCCTTGAACGAGGCGATCATCTGGATCGACTCGAATCCGAAAGACGCCGCTGTCCTTCTTTCAAAGGAGTTCAACCTGAGCGAGGAAACGATTTACAAACAGCTCACCTGGCCGGGCGTCAAATTCGACAAGAACCCAAACGGAATGCTCAAATTCCTGGACTTTATGGAAAAATCTGGTTATGTACAGAGGACAACGAACGATGTCGCGGAGCTTTTATGGGATACGCTCGATCCCGTGAAAGCCAATTAAAACAGAATGAAGCGGAGCGCAAAAGGTCTCATGCAGTCATCCGACGAAAAAGAACGAAAAGAAAAATACAAGCGAATATTCACGAAACTGGGATTCGTTCTGTTTGCACTGGCCGCATGGGAGTTCTTCACACGGCTGAATTCCGGGGGGAGCTTCCTCGTCCCCCCGGTATCCCAAATGGTCGCCGCGTTTGTGAGAAGCCTGCTCTCCGGCGAGCTCACCGAGCATATAATCTTCTCACTCTACCTCATCGGAGCCGGCATCGGACTCGGCATAGTCTTCGCTTTCTTTCTCACCGCACTCTACATGATCTCGAAGCGGGTGGCGGATATACTGGACATCGTCATTTCCATCATGCACCCCCTTCCCGGTATCGCCCTCCTTCCCATCGTAATGCTCCTGGTCGGACTCGGCGCCAAGGCCATCATCGTCATTATCATTCATTCGATTATCTGGCCCGTTATCGTAAACTCGGTTACGGGATTCAAGGCGGTGCCGAAGATACAGCTGGAGCTCGGAAGGAACATCGGCATGGGTGAGTTCAAGCTTATCTACTCGGTCATGATCCCGAATGCCTTTCCCTACATACTGTCAGGGCTGAAGATCGCCTGGTCGCGGAGCTGGCGCGCTCTGGTTGCGGCTGAAATGGTATTCGGAGCTTCCGGTATAATCGGAGGCCTCGGGTGGTTCATCTACAAGAAGCGTTATTTCATGGAAATACCCGAGGTATTCGCGGGACTGCTCGCGATCATCATCATCGGCTACATCGTGGACGAGCTCGTTCTCTACCGGATAGAAAAAAATACAGTACAAAAATGGAAGATGAGCCTCTGACATGCCGGCACACCTCATTGTGGACAACGTTTATAAAAATTTCATGCTCGACGAAAAAGAGATAGTGGTACTCGACGGGCTGGATTTCTCGCTAGAATGCGGCGATTTTCTCACCATCCTCGGGCCCTCAGGATGTGGAAAATCGACCCTGATCAGGTGTATCTGCTCCTTTGAATCCGTAAATCGAGGGAATATACTGCTGGACGGCCAACCGATCGGGAAACCCGGTATCGACCGTATCATGGTATTCCAGGACTTCAACCAGCTCTTCGCCTGGAAATCCGTGCTGGACAACGTCGTGTATCCGCTGAAGCTGAACCATATCGGAAAAAACCATGAAGACCGCGTCCGCATCGCGGAAAAATACCTGGACATGGTACACCTGCGAGATTTCCTCAACGCCTTTCCGAACCAGCTCTCCGGGGGTATGCGGCAACGGGTCGCTATCGCCCGCGCACTCGCGATGGAACCCAAGGTCCTGCTCATGGACGAGCCCTTCGGCGCCCTGGACGCGCAGACGCGCACCATTCTCCAGAAAGAGCTGCTGCAGATATGGGGAAAAACCGGCAGTACGATCATATTCATCACCCACAACATACAGGAAGCGATCATACTCGGAAACAAGATCATCGTGCTTTCCCAACTGCCGGCACGGATCAAGTTATTGGAGGAGAATCCCATGGGCATTCCCAGAATGCCCGAAACGCCTCCCTTTGTAAAGCTGTGGAAGAAACTCTACGCGAATCTCGATGTCAAGAGATTCTAAACCTTCAATCAAACGGCGAAGCAATCGCACATACCGCAAAGAGGGGGAATCCGCAATGGCTGAAGAAAATACGGCGGGAAACTTCCTGTTCGATCTCCTGACGGAGAGGAACACGGTCAGATCTTTCGACCCGGACCGCTCAATACCTGAAAAGCACGTTCGAAAAATCGTGGAAGCCGCCCAGAAGAGCCCCTCCTCGTTCAACCTGCAATCCTACGCTTTTATATCGGTAAAGGATATGGAAAAGAGACGAGAAATCGCCGGGCTTGCGGGCAGGCAGTGGTTCATATGTGACGCGAGTCTCTTTTTCGTAATCTGCACGGACCTCCACAAGATGGATATCGTCACGGAAACCGCCGGGTACGAGTACTATCAGAAACGTTTTCTCGAATCATTCCTCATGGCCGCAGTGGATGCGGCCCTTGCCGGACAGACAGCGGCGCTCGCAGCTGAGTCGCTCGGATACGGTATATGCATGATCGGGGGCGTCAGGAACCACATCGACCGGGTTGCCGACATCCTGGAGCTGCCGGACATGGTCTCTCCGGTATTCGGTCTCTGCGTAGGCCATCCGGTTCACAGGAATCCCTCCAAGCCGCGTCTGCCGCTGGAAGGAGTGCTGTTCGAAGACCGGTACGACAGGGATGCGGTAAAAAGGGCGATCGAGGTATACGATTCGACCATGGCGGAGTCCGGCATATACGACGGGAGGGAATATACCGTTCAGGACGTAAAACGTACAGGAGCGCGTCCTCCGGACATTCCTTCCGTTTACGGCTGGATAGAACACTCCGCGCGCCGCGTATGCACGCGGAATCCGGAAAAGGCACGGCAGGAACTTCGGGTACTGTTGGAAAAGAGGGGATTCGGTCTGGGGTAGAAGTACCGGAACAAAACCATCACCCGGCAAACCGTCTTTTCAAGAACCTCATTCCTCTCCTCAGAGCAACTCTGAAAAAATCGATAAAGTAGTAAAAGGCCGGAGCGGGATCGCCGCGCTCGTAAAAAGCGTGGCAGTCGGCCGTTATCGCCTGTTTTATGGATTTAAAAGCGGAAACATTCCTGTGGGCTATGACGTTGTACCAGAAATCGAGGGTAAAATAGCTCCACGTACCGGTAAAGGTTTTTTGAACAGCCTCGTCAACCACATCCGATTCCACGGCCCTGCACCCCAGATAGGGAAGGTTGATGCCCGAAAAGAAGGTCAGCGAATTCCACGACCATGAACGCGGGTTGGTCTCCATCAGGTAGTAGGTATCACCCTCCTTCTTGAACTCCACCTGCGTAATTCCCGTATAACGGGTTTCTTCCATGAGTCTGGCAGTATAATCCTTTATCTCCCGTACATCGATGATCTCTCCGTATGAGCACTGACCCATTGTGGGAGGAAACTGCCGCAGTTTTCTCCCGGTGAACATTCCGGTTACCGTCCCCTTGTACGAAAAGCAGCACGCGGAGTAGAGCGTGTCGTCTCCTCCGGTTATGTAGCGCTGCACGATATAGGGTATGTTCCTTTCCTCCAGAAACCTCATCGCGTCTTCCAGCTCACGGGCGGTTCTGCACATGCGCAGCCTGAATACGTTTTGTCTGACCGCTTCGGGTGATTTCTTGTTGTAGGGCTTGACGATGAGCGGAAGAGGAATATCCTTGAGGTCCTCCCGGTTTATGGGGCTGTAAATCGTCTCGGGATAGGGAACCGACACCTGTTCCGCAATCCTGTACATCCTCGTTTTTTCCAGGCAGCCGAGAAGGATATCCAAGTCGGTTTCGAATACGGGATAAAAATATTCCTTCAGCCTGTCCCAGTTTTTCGCGAACGAGAGGAGGTAATCGTCGTTCATGGGAAGCAGGAAGACCCTGGAGCCGTCCGCCTCCTCCCTGCCTATGTCGCAAATTCGGGAGATGAAACGCTCCTCGTCCTTTTCAATACGGGGAACGGTACAACGCCTTCCCACGTACTTCGAGTGGAGTCCCGGAACCGACATGCTGTGGTCCGCTGCGATTATCCGCACGTTCTCAGCCGCAAGAGACCGTATAACTCCCAACCCGTTTTTATTACAGTCTATAACGAGCGCTTTCACCCTCTCCTCCCCTTGCTATCCGCTGCGTCGGTCTACGAGCACTCCTCAATAACGGCCGCGATCACTTCGTTCTGCTCCTCGGGCCCCAGGTAGGGGTACATGGGGAGGCTGAATATGCGTCCGGCCGCGGACTCGGCTTCCGGGAAGTCGCCCTCTGAATACCCGAGTGAGGCAAAGGCCGTCTGCATGTGGAGGGGCTTTGGATAGTACACCGCCGTGGGAACCCCCCTGGATTTCAGACCGCCCATGATTTTATCCCGGTCCGGATGGATCACGGAGTACTGCGCCCATGCGGACAGGTTGTGACTTTTCACGAACGGGGTTCCGACCGCGGGTCTCAATCCCTCCGAGTAGCGGGAGGCGACCTCCTGGCGCAGGCCTATCTCCTCTTCGAAGATGTCGAACTTCGCAAGCAGGACCGCTGCCTGTATGGTGTCGAGCCTGCCGTTCAGCCCCACCCTGATATTGTCGTACTTGTCGGTCCCCTTGCCGTGCACGCGTATCGAGATCATCTTATCGTAGAGCTCATCGTCATTGGTGAATACCATTCCGCCGTCGCCGTAGCATCCGAGGGGCTTTGCAGGAAAAAAGCTCGTGGCAGCGGCGTCGCCGAAGGAACAGGCCTCCCTACCGCGGTATACGCCTCCGAAACCCTGGGCCGCGTCTTCGAGAACGAAGAGGCCGTGTTCCTTCGCGGTCCCCGCTATCTCGTCGTAGTCAGCGGGCTGGCCGAAGAGGTCGACCGGGATGATGCCCCTGGGATTGAGCTTGCCCTCCGATTTCGTTTTCTCGATCGCCTCAACCAGCTTTTTTGTATCGATATTGAAGGTTGCGGGGTCTATGTCCACGAACACGGGTGTCGCCTGGAGAAGCTGTATGACCTCAGCGGTCGCGATAAAGGTAAAGGTCGTGGTAAAGATCGCATCACCCTGCCCCACCCCATACGCCATAAGGGGCATGAGAAGGGCGTCCGTGCCGCTGGAGCAGCCCACCGCGTGTTTCACTTTGACATAATCCGCGAGCCGCTCCTCGAGTTCTGAAACCTCCGGACCGTTTATATACCGCCCGTGGTCCATCACCTTCCCGATATTCGATTCGAGCTTTTCCCGTATTCTCTTCTGCTGCGCGCCGAGATCTATGAACTGCATTCCCGCTCCTCCCTCTCAGTTGATAACCGAATATGATTTCCTCTTCAGGCCTCTTCAGACCCCCTCAGACCTTCTCCTCGACTTTCAGCCCTTCTTTGGTGTACTTCCGCCCGCATTTCGGGCATACCGCCTCACCGCCGCTCCCCTCGTCCGGTTCCAGGTCGAGACGCGTGCCGCAGGCGCACATCCACCCCAGGATACGGGCGGGGTTGCCGACCACGAGCGCGTAATCCGGTATGTTTTTCGTAACCACCGCCCCGGCTCCCACGAACGCGTACTTTCCGACCGTGTGGCCGCACACGACCGTTGAGTTGGCGCCCAGTGAGGCGCTCTTTTTAATAATGGTCTTTCTGTAGAATTCGGCCCCCCGCTGCGGGAACTCCGACCTGGGATTGATGATGTTCGTAAACACCATGGACGGGCCGCAGAACACGAAATCCTCGAGCTCCACGCCCTCGTAAACCGATACGTTGTTCTGTATCTTCACGTTGTTCCCGATCGTAACATTGTTGCCCACGTTCACGTTCTGCCCGAGCGAGCAGTTCTTACCGATTTTAGTGCCGGACTGGACGTGTGAAAAATGCCAGATCTTCGTTCCTGCGTCGATTTTAACGTTATCGTCCACGTAGCTGGACTCGTGCACGAAGTATTCCTTCTCAGCCTCAGACATGATGCCCTCCCTCTCGTATGTAGTCCGCAACAATATGTGCAATTTTTTCCGACGCGGTACCGTCGCCGTAATAATTCTCCCATTCCAGTTCGTCTTTTCTTTGAGCAAGCTCGATCGCGTTCTCCACGATAGCCCCGCTGTCCGCTCCCGTCAGCCTGTTCCACCCCGCTTCCACCGTTTCCGTCCACTCCGTCTCGTCACGCGGGATGACGGCCGGCGTCTTAAAGAAATATGCCTCCTTCTGAACGCCTCCCGAATCCGTGATGACGACCGACGCGTTCTTCTCGAGAACCAGCATGTCCCCGTAGGGAACGGGTTCGTGAAGATGAAGCTTTTCAGGAAGAGAAGGAACAAGCATCTCGTACTGCTGAAAGCATTTCATCGTTCTCGGGTGCACCGGGAAAAAGACGTCGATGCCCTGCTCGGCGATTTCCTTTAATCCGTTAAAAATGGACCGTAGATTTTCAGGCTTGTCCGTGTTGTCCGCCCGATGAACGGTGACGAGCATGTATTTCCCCTTACGCAGCCCGTACCCGGACAGAACTTCCGCGCTCACGGGATCGCGTTTTTCGCTCATCCGAAGGGCGATGTCGAGCATGACGTCGCCGACCCTGTGTGCCCCCCCGACGAGGGACTCGCGTTCCAGATTTCTCTGACCCGCACGCGTGGGAGTAAACAGCAGCGTGGACAGATGATCGGCAACGATCCGGTTGATCTCTTCGGGCATGTCCCTGTTGAAGCTCCGCAGGCCCGCCTCCACGTGCGCGATCGGAATATGGAGCTTTGACGCGGCGAGGGCGCCTGCCAGCGTTGTGTTCGTATCGCCGTAGACAACGGCGAGTGCCGGCTCTTCTTCGAGAAGCACACGCTCGAGCTCGATGAGCATCCTGCCGGTCTGTTCCCCGTGTCCGTATGAGCCGATGCCCAGGGAAAAGTCGGGCTCCTCCATCTCCAGTTCCCTGAAAAAGACCTCGGACATGTTAAAGTCGTAGTGCTGTCCCGTATGGACCATGAGCTGCTGAGAGCCCGCTCCGGCCATTTTATTGAAAACGGCGGAGGCCTTGATGAACTGGGGCCGGGCCCCCACTATGTGGATGATTTTATCCATACGGTTTTCCAGTTCATGGAGTGAAAATCGACATTCATCTTAATATATCGCGAATACTGTACTATTCAGTCGATTTCGCCCTTCAGGCTCTTCTCCGCCCTTTCGAGAATCCTGAGCACCTGAAGGCCCTCGTTTCCATCGGTCCTCGGCGCCTTCCGGCTCTCGATGCAGTCGATGAAGTGCACGAGCTCCTCACGGAGCGGCTCCTTCAGATCAAGGTCCTGCGTATAATACTCGGCCTTCTGTACCACGGGGGCCCCTCCGTTTTCACAGTCGACGCGGTGAGGATAAATAAAAAGCTTTTCCGCGCTCGTGTCGTCGAAGAGGACCATCTTCTCGGTCCCCACCACCACGAGCTTCTGCTCCTTGTAGGGGTGCAGCCAGCTCACGAATATGTGGCCCTTCACGTTTTCTCTGAACTCGAGGTTCGTAACCGTTACATCGTATATGTCGGACGTAATATAAGAAGCCCCTGAGGCGGTTACACGTACCGGCTCACGGCCCAGGAGCATGAGTATGATCGAAATATCATGGGGAGCGAAGGACCAGAGCACATTTTCCTCCACCCGCAGTTTACCCAGGTTCAGCCTGTTGGAATAGATATACCTGATGTCCCCGACCTCGCCCCTGTCTATCATATCCTTCAAAGCGACAACGGCGGAGTGGTATTGCAGGATGTGTCCGACCATGAGAACGCGACCCTGCTGTTCGGCAAGCCCGACGAGGTCCTCCCCCTCCTGAACGGTGAGGGCGAGGGGCTTTTCCACGAGTACGTCCTTCCCGGCGAGCAGGTACCGCTTCGCCAGGTCGTAGTGAAGCCGCGCGGGCGCCGCAATCACGACCCCCTTGACATCGCCGTTTTCCATTATCTCTCCGTCGTCCCTTATATAATTGACGTCCGGATAATCCCGGGCCCGCTCCGCGAGTATTTCATCATCAGCGTCAACAACGGAGTGCAGCGCACCCAGTTTGTAGAGATTCTTCAGATGGTTCTTGCCCCAGTACCCGGCGCCTATAAGAGCGATGTTCTTTTCCATCTCATGCCTTCCATATTTTGTCTTTGACGATACCGGCCCCGGACAGCGCGTTTCTCGTGTCAAGGATAAGATTACTGTTCGATGCGATTAGATCCCAATCGTAACACGAATGGTTCGTGGCGATGACGACGAGATCCATTGACGTCAGATTTTCGGGTGTCAGAACCATGGACCTCATGTCGAAGTCGTACTTCCGCGTCGGAGGAAGAACCTCGATATAGGGATCGTTGTACGAAACATCGGCGCCCTCGTAAAGGAGCAGGTCGATGAGCTTCAAAGACGGGCTCTCACGCATATCGTCGACATCGGGCTTGTACGCCGCTCCGAGTACGAGCACCTTCGCGTCCCTGATCGATTTCCCGGTACTGTTCAACGCCTTTATCGCCGTGCTCACCACATGATAGGGCATACTGCTGTTGATCTCGCCCGCAAGCTCTATGAACCGCGTGTGTATGTCGTACTCCCGGGCCTTCCAGGTAAGGTAGAAGGGATCTATGGGTATACAGTGGCCCCCGAGCCCGGGCCCGGGGTAAAACGGGTGAAACCCGAAAGGCTTCGTGCTTGCGGCCTCGATAACTTCCCATATATCGATATCCATCCTGCCCATTATCACTTTCAGCTCGTTTACGAGCGCAATGTTTACCGCTCTGTAGATATTTTCCAA
>CAYWUT010000106.1:0-12239 GCA_964460545.1 uncultured Spirochaetota bacterium | reverse complement strand
ACCGGAAAACCGGAGGCGAGAAATCGGCCGCATGAAAACTCATGTGGTCGATCTCTCGCCTTTTTTTGTGGGAGAATGCCTCACTTATCGAAAAAACCATGCGGATATCCAGGATGTCCGGAGCTCATACCGCGGGGAGAGCGATATTGCGAACGGCACAAGAAACTCATGCGGCAGCAATACGATCAGCAGCGCGGGACCGCGGCGGAGCGGGGATACAACTATCGCTGGAACAAGTACAGAATCCCATATCTCAAAAGGCATCCTCTATGCGTCAACTTCGAGGAGTGTCACAATCCTGCGACGGTGGTCGACCATATCAAACCAGTGAACCAGGGCGGGGATTTCTGGGATCCGGAGAACCATCAGCCCATGTGCAAACCCTGCCACGACAGGAAAACGGCCAAGGAAGACGGACGCTGGGGGTAGGGGGGATCAAATCTCTGGAGCTTTTCGCTTCAAGACCGGACGGGCAGGCTTACAAATGCACTGCCAAAATAGGTATAGGGGGTAGGTAGTGGCTGGCAGACCAAAAAAGCCGACTAAATTGAAGCTGGTACAGGGAACTTTACGAAAAAGCCGGACAAATGAGAACGAACCGGAACCGGAACCGGTATCGGAAGTACCGAGACCTCCGTCTTATCTGACCAAATATGCGAAAAAGCTCTGGAAAACACTGGCCGGGGAGCTCGTGGAGAAGGGGATCCTGACGGTTGTTGACCTCCCTGCACTCGAAGTGTGCTGCGAGGCATACGGCCAGTACAGGGCTGCTCATGAGGCGGTGTTCCGTCCGGTGGATAAGGAGACTGGAAAAAGAACGAAACGGACCCTTGCCGGGTATATGGAGGGAAAAAACTCGCAGACCATGCCCGAGTACATGTCCATGACGAAAGCCTTTTATTACTTCAAGGCCTATCTGATCGAGTTCGGCATGACGCCGGCGTCGAGGGGACGCATCGACCTGCCCGATTCCGGTGAAGAAGAAGATCCCATGAAGAGGCTCTACCATGAAGCGTAGATTTACCGCTCTCTTTTTTTTGATAATCGTTTTGGCGGTGGCCATGGGTAGTTATACGGCGCTCCAATACATTGACGATGTCATATCGGGCCGTCAGGTGGTCTGCAAATACGTCCGCCTGGCGGTGGAGAGACATCTCAATGACCTGAAACGAGCCGAATCAGGGGACCCGGATTTCCCGTACTATTTTGACGAAGCTCAGGCACAGCGGGTCATCGATTTCAAGCAGCAGCTGAGACATACCAAGGGTGAGTGGGCGAATCCCCGGAAACATGATACGCGGATCCGGCTGGAGCCCTGGCAGCAGTTCAAGGACTGGATGCTGTTCGGATGGTGCAGGGAAGGCGGGTACCGCCGTTTTACGAAGGCCTATATCGAGGTGGCCCGGAAAAACGGAAAGACGACCGATGCCGCGGCAACGGCAAACTATTGTTTTCTCATGGACAGGCCCCGGGAGATCGGTCCGGAAGTTTACTGCATCGCTACGAAGAAGGACCAGGCCAAGATAGCCTGGGAGGAGGCGGAACGGCAGATCCGGAGGCAGCCCTTTTTAAAAAGTCTGACCAGGACCTATAAGCAGAGCTCCACAGTCGTCATCCCGGGAACGGCAGCACGGATGAGGCCGCTGGGGAAGGATTCCCACACTGAAGACGCATTAAATCCTCATTTCGGACTTGTGGACGAGTACCATGCGCATCGGGATAATTCGATGCTCGAGGTTATCGAGTCCGCCCTGGCCTCCCGCGAGCAGCCGCTCATTTATATCATCACCACGGCTGGTTTCGATAAGAATTCAGCCTGCTACCAGGAGGAACGGACCCTGGCGGTGCAGACGCTCGAGCGATCGATCGAGCCGGTACCGGAAACCTTTTTCTGTCTGATCTATACCCTTGATGAAGATGACGACTGGACGGATCCCGATGTGTGGGTCAAGTCGAATCCGAACCTGGGCGTATCCGTCAGATGGGATTATTTGAAGGAACGGGTGCAGGCGGCGCTTTTGAGTCCTGCAAAACAGAACAAGATCAAGACGAAGAACCTGAATATCTGGACCCAGGCTGAGAGCAGGTGGATCCTCGACGAAGTCTGGATGGAATGTAACTTCAAGGTGAATCGGAAGTCCCTTGCCGGCAGGAAATGCTTTGCAGGGGTGGACCTGTCGGCAACGCAGGATATCACGGCCGTGGTTCTCTGTTTTCCCCCGGAGGATAAAGGCGGTAAATACGAATTCCTGTATCGGTTTTTCATCCCTGAGGAAAACCTCCTCGAAAAAGAGCGCAAGGACAAGGTCCCCTACTCATACTGGATCGAGAAGGGCCTGATTGCGACCACTCCCGGGAATGCAGTCGACTACGATTTCATCGAACAACAGATACTGGATGATGCAGAGGAGTATGAAATACAGGAGATTGCATACGATCCCTGGAAAGCCCAGGAGGTCGTGAACCATCTCCAGGAAGCCGGTTTTACCATGGTCCCCATATTTCAGCGGTATTCAGGGATGGCAGGGCCTACGGACACCTTTGAAAAGAAGGTCCTCAAGAAGGAAATCGCCCATGGGGGAGATCCGGTGATGAGGTGGATGATCTCCTGTACCGAGGTGAAGAGCGACCGGCAGGGAAACATCATGCCCATGAAGCCGCAGCGGGACAAGACCGGGAAAAGGATCGACGGCGTGGTGGCCTCGATCATGGCGCTCCATCGGGCTGTACTGAATCTGGAAGGGAACAAAAGCGTTTATGACGATCGGGGGATCCGGGCCGTATGAAGAAAGAAAAAATGAACAACAGGGGCATCACGGGGAAGATTGATATCAAGGATATTCTTGTTATTGCCGGAAGCCTCCTGTTCGGATACGGGTTGTGGAGGATTTATCCTCCGGCGTCATATATGGCAATGGGTATCGGCATGTGCATACTCGGAATAGTGGGGAGTAAATAGTGGGTATTATTGCCGGCTTGCTCGAAAAACGAAGTCATCCGTCGAACCCTGAAGACTGGCTGACGGACTGGTTTTCAGGCGGCGGCAGGACAAAATCGGGTATTTCAGTCAACGAGAACACCGCCATGAACTGCCTGGCTGTTGCGAGCTGCGTGCGAATACTGGCGGAAAACGTGGCATCGCTTCCGCTGAATATATACGAGCGCCTCAACCAGGGCGGGAAAAAGAGGGCGCCGGACCACGAACTTCATCCACTTCTCCACGATTCCCCGAATTCCGAGATGACTTCCCTCGAGTTCAGGGAAGCAATGATGCTGAATTTGGGACTGTGGGGCAATGCATATGCGGAAATCGAGCGGAACGGGGCGGGACGCGCTGTTGCCTTGTGGCCGCTTTTATCCAAAAACATGACCGTAAAAAGGGAAAACGGTCAGATATGGTATCACTATCAGTTCAAGGGGAGGAAATACAGGCTGCCGGCTTTCAATGTTCTGCACATCAAGGGCCTGTCGCCGGATGGGCTGGTCGGTTATTCGAATATCCGGATCGCACGGGAGGCAATCGGGCTCTCGTTGTCCATGGAGGAGTTCGGAGCGCGATTTTTCGAAAACGGAGCTAACTCGGGGGGCACGCTCGAACATCCGAATTCACTGGGTGACGATGCTTATAGGCATTTAAAGGAATCACTGAAGGAGCAGTACGCCGGCCTCTCCAGGGCACACAGGCTGATGATCCTCGAGGAGGGGATGAAGTTCAACAAGATAAGCATTCCTCCGGAGGATGCGCAGTTCCTCGAGAGCCGGAAGTTTCAGCTGGCCGAAATAGCACGGTGGTACAGGGTCCCCCTGATTCTCCTGGCTGAATATGAAAAGGCGGCCACGTATGCGAGCGTGGAGCAATTTTCAATACAGTTCGTCGTGCAGACGCTCCGGCCCTGGCTCGTGAGGTGGGAACAGGCCCTGCTGACGTCACTGTTTTTCGAGAATGAACGCAAGAAATATTTCGCGGAGTTTGTCGTGGATGGGCTCCTGCGTGGAGACATAAAAAGCCGGTATGAAGCCTACGCAATCGGCAGGCAGTGGGGATGGCTCTGTGCGGATGATGTACTTGAACTCGAGAACCGCAATCCGCTGCCGGACGGTCAGGGCAAGATCTACCTGGTCCCCATGAACATGGATCCTGTCTCAACACTCGAAAATAGAAGATCCCTTCAGGATCGAAATATAAGGGCCCTGCAGGAGCGATCGGTACAGTTCCTTGAAAGACGAACGATCGCATTAAGACGGAAGCTCACGGTCGCATATACGTCGAAGTTCGATGAATATGGCGGGAGAATCGTGAAACTCGAGGTCGATGAGGTCCGCTCGGCCGTGGAAAACATGCTGAAAAAACGCGGGGTGACGGATTTTCTGAACTGGATTGACTCATTTTATACCGATTTCGCCAAGGAAGTCGATGCGCAGGCGGCGCCGCTCATCACATCCTATGCATCAGCCGTTCTCCCGATCGCCCAGGATGAGATAAACAGCGAATCGGACATCAGCATCCAGTACCAGGCCTTCCAGAAGGAATACAGCGAGTATTTCGCGGACCGGCACGTAAAGTCGTCCAAGGGGCAGCTGCAGGCAGTGGTAACGGAAGCGCAGGCGGCCGGGGAAAACGAGGCGGACGCCGTGCTGCAGCGCCTGGACGAATGGGAGGAGAGACGGCCGGGCAAGATCAGCATGCGGGAGACGATACGTGCGGAGAGCGCGTTCGCGCGGTCCGTTTTCGGGTTCTGCGGAATCATGAAGATCAAATCGATCGCATTCGGCACCAACTGCCCATACTGCAGCGCGTTGAATGGAAAGGTGATCGGAATAAACGAGTATTTCCTGACAAAGGGAGATTTTCAGCCCGATGGGGCCGACGAGCCCCTGACGGTGACGAGCAACCGGAGCCATCCGCCGTATCACGACGGGTGCGACTGCGGTATAGAAGCGAGCAATTAGGGGGGATTATGGCAAAGGGTGAAATCAAGGTCGATATGACGGTAAAAACCGTGAGAGCGGAAAATATTCCGGAGGATATCGAGATCCGGCATATACCCATGGAGCAGATGCAGACCCGGATGGATGACGACGGCGGGATGATCGTGGAGGGCTATGCGATCGTATACAACCGTGAAGCCGACATCTGGGGCGACAAGGAGATCATCCTCCCGGGCGCCGCGACGGAGGCGCTGCAGGCGGAAGACCAGTATTACCTGTGGCAGCATGATGTGACACTGCCGCTTTCACGGAAGAAGATCGGCACCCTAAAGGCCCAGGAGGACGAGAAGGGGGTTTTCATCCGTGCGGAGTTCATCGATACGCAGTTCGGGCGGGACAGTTACAAAAATATAGACTCCGGGCTGGTGGACAAGCAGTCGTTCGCATTCAGGATAAAGGATGCGCGCTGGGAAGTGGAGACCGTGGATGGTGTGGAGACATGGACCCGGGTTATCGAGAAGTTCAAGGAGATACCGGAGTTTTCCGCGGTAACATTCCCGGCTTATGAGGAAACCACTCTGCAGGCCCGGATGAAGGAAATGGCGTTCAGGGACAAGCCGAAGCCGGAGGCGTCCGGCGAGGTGGGCACGGCGGTGCCTGAAAAGACAAGGGATGCCAGGACCGATAACGAGCCATCTCATGACGGTCATTCGGAGGAAACCGGGGGAGGGGAAGCGGATCCCCTGGTAAAGGCACATTTCCGCCGGCGCCGGCTGGAGATAGCAGAAAAATCAATCTGAATATTGGAGGAAAAGAAAGATGGACCCGAAAAAAATAGCCGAGCTACGGCAGAAGAGGGCCCAGCTCATAGAGGAGGCCCGGGGCATCAACGACAAAGCGGAGAAGGAAAACCGGGACTTCGATGAAGCCGAAGCCCAGAAGTACGACGAGCTCATGAACGAGGTGGACGAGCTCCGGAAGCGGATCGAGCGGGCAGAGCAGCTCGTGGGGCTCGATACGGGCCTGCAGCAGCCTCAGAGGCGTATCGTGCAGGGTGCACCGGCCCCGGACGGCAGTCTCCGCGGTGATATCGGCGGAGAGCCTGAGCAGGACCTGGACCGGGTCCGAGCCACGGAGGAGTACCGCGCAGCTTTTCGCAGGTATCTCCGGGGTGGTCTCCAGGTAATAAACCGGGAGGAAATCAGGGCGCTGCAGGCGGATGCGGACGTATCCGGAGGATATATAGTCGCTCCGGAACAGACCGTGATGGACCTGATCAAGGCCCTGGACAACAAGGTCTATATACGCCAGCTGGCTACCACGTATCAGATGGAAAAGGCCGAAGATCTCGGTATCCCGTCTCTGGACGCGGACCCCGATGATGCGGACTGGACGTCCGAGCTCGCGACCGGAAGTGAGGACAGCGCCATGTCCTTCGGGAAGAGGCACCTTCGTCCACATCCTGTCGCGAAAAGAATCAAGGTGTCGAACAAGCTCCTTCGGTCGTCGTTCATGGATGTGGAAGAGCTCGTGCGTAACAGGCTCGCGTACAAGTTCGGGGTCACTCACGAAAAAGCATTCCTCACGGGAAACGGTGCGCAGCAGCCCCTCGGCGTTTTCACCGCGTCGGACGACGGTATCTCGACGAGCCGGGACGTTTCCGCCGGGAACACCGAGACCAGCATCACGTTCGACGGTCTCATCGAGGCGAAGTACACCCTGAAGGAGCAGTACTGGAGAACCGCGAGATGGATATTCCATCGTGACGGGGTGAAACAGATCGCGAAGCTCAAGGACGGCGAGGGCCAGTATATCTGGCGTGAGAGCGTGCGTGCGGGTGAGCCTGACCGGATACTGAACCTCCCGGTACACATGAGCGAATACGCTCCGAACACCTTCACCACGGGGCTGTATGTGGGAATCCTCGGCGATTTCAGTTTCTACTGGATAGTCGATGCCTTGGACATGCAGTTCCAGCGGCTGTCTGAGCTGTACGCCGAAACGAACCAGACCGGCATCATCGGGCGCATGGAGTCGGACGGGATGCCCGTGCTCGAGGAAGCGTTCGTCCGCGTGAAGCTGGGATAGGCGGGGACGAAACGGTATACCGCTGCTCCCCCATTCGATGGGGGAGCAGGTAAAAAATCTGTATAAGGAGATGAAAAATGAACCTGAGCAAGGATGTAAAGATAACCTCCGCGCTTGATCATGCCGAAGCGTCAGCCGACCGCAATGGAGCGACGCTCGATATGGAGGGATACGAGGGCGTTCTGATGGTCGTCAAGTTCGGCGATATCGCGGGCTCGGCGGTCACGTCCATAAAGGCACAGCAGGGGGCGGCATCGAACCTGTCGGACGCCGCGGACCTCGAGGGAACGGGGATTACCGTTGCGGACGACGACGACAACCAGATCTTCGTGATCGATGTCTACCGGCCTCAGGAAAGATACGTCAGGGTCGTGGTCGACAAGGACGCGTCGCACAACACGGAGGAAATGGCCTGGTATATCCAGTACGGGCCCAAAAAGAAGCCCGTCGACAACAACGTGGCGGACACGATCACGACCGAGCTGCATGTGAGCCCGGCCGAGGGCACGGCGTAAGGAAGCAGTGAAAAATACCATCGGGGGGAGCTCGCTCTCTCCCCGATTGCCACAGGAGGACTGAACCATGGCAGACGGAACATATCAACCCAAGGTGTACATGAAAGAAGGCGGAAACACGCAGGTCGTGGCGGACGGCGGGGAGATCGACGTAGAATCGGGCGGGAAAATCACCGCGGACGGGACCCAGGCTTCCCATATCGCCGACGCCAGTACCGCGCATGCGCTCAGCGACTCTTTCGACGACGAGGAGGCCGAGGCCGCCCTGAATGCGCTCGGAACGAAAATCAACGCGATTCTCGCCGCGCTCGAAGGGGTGGGGATCACGGCGTCATCGTAGGAGGCCGGCATGATTATGAAACCGCTGGGTCATCAGCACATAACGAGCCTGAGTTCGGCAGCCGCACTGACCGTCCCAGCCGGGGCCCAGAGAGCGCTCATCGTATGTACCGGCCAGAATGTCCGTTTCAGGGACGACGGCACGAGTCCCACGACAACTGTCGGTATACAGCTTGCGACAGGGTCCCCTTTTTGGTACCTGGGGGACCTTTCGGCCGTGAAGTTTATCGAGGAGCAGGCCTCGGCCGTACTCGAAGTATCGTACTATGAGTAACAAGGCTTTAAAAATAAAGTGTGCGACGTCGCACAAAAGGGAGTAATCCATGCGAGTCAGAATGAAAACATTGATGTGTGGACCGGAGGGGAACCATTATCCGGGCGATACTCCTGATTTTCCGGAGGAGCAGGCGAAAGACCTGATAAAGGGCGGATTCGCGGAGAAGCTTGGTACGGCCTCCCCTTCGACTGGTGCAAAAGGGAAATCAGGTTCCAGGAAATCGAACGAGAAGACGAAGCAGCAGGAGCTGGTCCCTGAAACGGATCTGGAAAAGCTGAGCCGCAAGAAGCTGCTCGCTCGGGCGGAGGAGGCCGGTCTGGATCCGGACGAATGCAAATCGATGAGCCGGGACGACCTCATTCTCTCCATCATGGAAAAGCAGGAGTCCGGGGACAAAACGGACGAGGACAACCATCCGGAGCCGGATTTCGATGAGATGACCGACGACGAGCTGCTTGACCTGGCCGAGAAGTCCGGGCTGGATATCGACGATGCCGAGAACATGGACAAGGAGGAGCTCATTGCGGAAATCAAGAAAGCCATCGAGGAAGCGGAAGGGGACGAGGATCCCGGGCAGTGACCGGAATCATCCGGTAAGAAAGAGCCCTGAGCTCGAGACTGCAGTAAAGCCGCAGCTCGAGAACGCGGCAAAGATTACGGGAAAGGACTACCGCTGACCATGGAACTTGAACTGGTGACGCCGCCGGCGATCGAGCCGGTGACGCTGAGCGAAGTGAAGGACCACCTCCGTATCGATTCCGGAGGCCTCGGGGACGTGCTCTCTTCCGAGCAGACCATAACCGCGGGTTCTCATGCGATCGCTCCTGATTATTCCCTGATCGGCTCCGAGGTGGAGGTGGCCGGGTACATGGTGCTGGTGCTTTTTTCAGCAGGAGCGTGCGGCGCCGGCGGATCCGTGGACGTGAAACTGCAGGAGTATGACGGTGCGGCCTGGTCCGACGTGGATGGCGGCGCCTTTGACCAGGTAACCGAGGAAAACGACGATGCGGTCTACGAGCTCGCGTATACGGGATCGAAACAGAGCATCAGGGCCCTGGGCACGGTCGCGGGTTCCGCCTGCGAGTTCGGGGTGATCGTGATAAAGCGGTCTCCGGTCAGCATGGAGGATGAGGTTCTTTCCGGGTTCATCGAAACGGCAAGGCAGAGCTGTGAAGGGTATCAGAACAGGGCATACATTACCCAGGTCTGGGACCTGTTTCTGGACAATTTTCCCGATATCCCTTTCAATCTGCCGTTTCCTCCGCTCCAGTCCGTGACGCACATCAAATATTACGATACGGACGGGACGGAGTACACGTTCGATTCCGGGGATTACCAGGTAAGCACCGCGGGATTCAAGGGAAGGATCTCGCTCGGGTACGGAAAGACCTGGCCGAGCACGACGCTCCGCCCGATGGACGGGGTGAACATCCGGTTCGTCGCCGGATATGGCGATACAGCGGAAAACGTGCCGCAGATGTTCCGGACCGCGATCAAGCTGCTCACGGGTCATCTGTACGAAAACAGGGAAAGCACGGACATCAGGGAGCATTTCGAGATCCCGGGCACGGTTAAATCGCTCCTGGGTCCTGACAGGGTCATACCGATATGAGAGCGGGACGACTGAGACACCAGGTTGTAATACAGCGCCTTGTCGAGGGGACCCTCTGGGGTGAGGAGGATTCCTGGGAGGATTATGCGGTTGCCTGGGCCTCGATCGAGCCTTTGAAGGGAGCGGAGTACTATGCAGCGCAGCAGGTGAACGCTGAGGTTACGGGAAAAGTGGTGATGAGGTATTTGTCCGGGGTGGTGCCGAAGATGCGGGTGGTTTTCGGTACCAGGACCTTTGAGATCCTGTCCGTGATCAATCCGGATGAACGAAACCGCGAGCTGCAGCTCCTGGTGAAGGAGCCGGTCACATGAAATCGAGCGTGAAAGTGGTAGGCATTGAGAAACTGGCGAAGCGGATCGCGGGCCTGACCGCGGAATTGGCTTCGAAAAACAGTGCGGTGGTAAAGCGTGAAGCCAGGGAGGTTGAGCGGGTCATGAAGGCGAAGGCCCCGAAGGACGAGTGGGATCTCGTGAACGCCATTACCACCAGGACCTGGAAGGACAGGGACGGGGTCACCGGGGTCGTGGTCGGGGTCGAGGGCGGGCACCCGGAGTTCTACGGTGGAAAAGACGACAAGTCCTACTATCCCGCGTCCCAGGAGTACGGCTGGGAGTATCCGGAGGGGGTGCATCATCCTCCGCAGCCGTATATAAGACCGGCGTTCGACGAAAGGGCGCCGATTGCAAGAAGAAACATCAGGAATACTTATAAATCGGTGATAAAGAAGGCCGGATAATGACGGTGGAGCAGGCGCTGGACACCTATCTCAAGGATACCGCGGAGCTGACCAACAGGGTCGGTCGGCGTATCCACTACGTGAACGCTCCCCAGAGCGAGCAGTATCCCTATCTGGTTTTCTCGAAGATATCGGATCCGCCGCTCCACAGCGTGCCGGCGCGGGCCCCGCGGTTTCAGTTTTCCATACATGCAAAGGATAAATACGAGGCTTTGGAAATAGCGGGCATTTTGAGCAGCATGATCCAGCGCTTCAAAGGCACCATGGGGGGCGAGGGAGGGGTGAGGATCAAGCAGGGAGTTGAATTGAACTCCCTGATCATATACGAGAGCGAAACAAAGTCGTATCACATACCGCTGGATTTTAAAATCAATTATCTGGAGGCATGAAATGGGGTACCCATATCAGACGAGCGTACAGAACGAGAATGCGATCATTTTCGGGTCCTGCAAGGTGGAGATCGGCGCGAGCGTCGGTTCCTTGCAGGATTTCGGGATTGCAAAGAGCGTCGTGTTTCAGGAGGAGCTCACCAAGGCGGTCCTGGGCGCGGACAACGCGGCCGAGGTGCACAAGCTGCGGAAGCAGCGGGTCCTGGTCACCGGATCGTTCCAGGAGTTCGATCCGGAGAAGTGGAAGGTGCTTCGTGGGGACATCGACGAGTATTCCGAGGTCGCCGCGGCAGCGGTGGAGGGAGCGGAGCAGGTGCTCGCGTCCGGAAACTGGGACGTGAACATCCTGTATGAGATCGAAAACCAGATGGGTGACGGAACCCAGCCCACGATCAACAGCGTAACCGGCTCCGTGGACGACGCGCTCACGGTGAACGACGATTACGACATCGTCAAGGACCCGGTCACCGGCAGGTACGGGATCGTGCTGCAGGACGTTGCCCAGGCCACGAACCTCACGACCATCGTGCAGAATCTCACCATCGACTACGATTACACGCCGAACGCATCGAAGACCCTGACGTCCGGAGGCAAGCTCGATATCTCCACGGTGGTGGTCAGGCTGACGAACACAGACGACCAGGGCAAGATACTCAGGCTGACGGTGTACAAGGCGTACGTGGATACGGGAATGAACTTACCCCTGCAGCCGGACGAGGGGGAGGACCCTGCGGAGCTCCAGTTCCAGATCATCGGTATCCCGGACAGCACCAGGGACGCGGGGGATCAGCTGTTCGAGATCTATAACGAGCAGGCGGCGTAACACTCTGTAACATCGAGTGACATTGAATGACATTCGACTGGAGGTAACGAATTGGGTGAAGATGTAAAGATACACGATTTGACCGATCTGAGGCCTCCGAGACAGGTCGTCAGGATCCGGGAAGAGGAGATCGACGTCACGGTCATTCCGTTCAATGTGTTCCTGGAGGTTGCCGAGAACCTGGACAAGCTGATCGAGCTCACGAAGATCGTCGACACGGACGGCAAGTCGCTGAACAAGGGATACAAGGGCGGAGAGGGTAAAAACATCAGGGACATGGTGGAGCTGATGCAGAAAGTGACCACCGAAACCCTGAAGGCCTCGAACAGGAAATACGACGATAAATGGTTTGATTCGCTCACCCTGCGGGAGAAGTTCGCGCTCATGAACGTGATTATCGAGCTGGTGATGGAGGAGTTCGGCGGCGAGGCCGGGGGTCTAAAAAAAAAGTAAAAACGTCCGAGAAGGTCGAGCTGCACCTGGGCAGGATGTTCTGTGAGATGGGCCACTGGTACCCCTGGGCCACCCGGG